>JABDAN010000048.1 GCA_013289175.1 Bacteroidota bacterium | reverse complement strand
CTGGATATCGGGTTTGTGCAGGGGAACGGCCACTTCCAGTGATTCGGGACCTTCCTCCCCGATTTCAAAACCGAGGGAACGCAGGATATTTTTAACGCTGGAAACCGGATAGACTTTCCCGCTGAGTTTTTTCAGATAAGCATATTTCAGCAAAACCTGTGTTTTAGCAATGGGCCGGGGAACCTGGTCGATGAGTGGGGAACTGACCTTGCCTTTCCCATATTCCCGAATCAAACTGGCGGCTCTTTCAAGGGCCCGTACCGTACCCGAGACATCCATCCCTTTTTCAAAATGCATGGCCGCATCGGTACGCAGTCCATGGCGAAAAGAGGTTTTGCGGATGGTCACAGGATTAAACCAGGCAGATTCCAAAAAAAGATCCGTGCTCGTGGATTGGACGCCCGAATCCAGGCCGCCAAAGACGCCGGCGATGCACAGGGGTCTTTCCTTGTCGGATATCATCAGATCAGAAGCATCCAGTTTTCTTTCCTTTTCATCCAAGGTGACAAAAGGCGTACCCGTAGGCAGGTTTCCTACAATGAGGGTATTGCCATTGATTTTTTTTGCGTCATAGGCATGCAGGGGTTGACCGGTTTCCTGCAATACGAAATTGGTAATATCCACCACATTGTTGATCGGCCGGATTCCGACGGACTTGAGTCTTTCCTGGATCCAGGTGGGAGATTCCTGAATCTGGATGGCGGTCATGGTCAGTCCGGAATACCGGGCGCAATCCTTGGGATTTTTAATTTCTACGGTTATTTCGGGACCCCGGTTGTCGGATTCCAGGGGCAGGATTTCCGGCCATTTTATTCGGTATTCTTTTTTGTCCTGATGCGAAAGAAAAGCACAGATATCGCGGGCCACTCCCATATGACTCATTGCATCCATGTGATTGGGCGTGAGTCCGATTTCAAAAATATGATCCCGATAGGGTTTGAAGTATTCGCTCAGTGCCAGCCCCGCTTTGAGTGTCTGGGGCAATACCAGGATGCCTTCATGGCTTTTTCCCAGACCGATTTCATCTTCGGCACAAATCATTCCGTGGCTTTCCACGCCCCTAATTTTTGCAGCTTTGATCGCCAAAGGGCGACTTGGATCGGGATAAATCGTGGATCCCACCCGGGCGACCGGCACTTTCTGACCCGGTGCTACGTTGGAGGCACCGCAAACAATTTGAAGCGTTTCTCCACTGCCCACATCCACTTGGGTTATTTTTAATTTATCGGCATTGGGATGTGATTCAACGCTCAGGACCTCGCCCACGACGAGGCCTTCCAGCCCACCGGGAACGGAAACATAGGTTTCCAGGGTCTCTACTTCCAATCCAACGGAAGTGAGTATGCGCGAAACCTGGTCGGGTCCCGGCTTTTGTAAAAGATTATCGGGTAAATAGTCGCACAGCCAGTTGTAACTGATGGTCATGGGAGTAGAAGGCTTTAAAGACAAAGATACTTTTTTAGACGATCGGGGTTTCCCCTTCGCTGTCCCAGCTAAAAGAAGTACTATAATTAAATGTTAATCGTTAATTAATCACGATACTTTAGCATGGTATTGTATTCTAACAGGTGAGAAATAATCAATGAAAAATCAACACATGAAAAACTTTTACTTGGTAACCGCCCTTAGTTTACTCATCGCTTCCTGCGGACCCACCACGGTGGTGGAGACCAGGACCTATCAACCGGCACCACCTCCGGTGGAAGATGTTTCCTATCAGTCTTTTTACGATCAACTATCGCCTTATGGCAACTGGATAAATTATCCCGGATATGGATATGTGTGGATGCCCAATGCAGGACCGGATTTCCAACCCTATTCGACCAACGGAAACTGGATTTATACGGATGCCGGCTGGACCTGGTCTTCCAACTACAGCTGGGGATGGGCACCCTTCCATTATGGCCGCTGGTTTTACGAAAACGGTTATGGCTGGATGTGGGTACCAGGAAATGAGTGGGCACCGGCCTGGGTAAGCTGGCGCGGAGGTGGAGACTACTACGGATGGGCACCGATGGGTCCCCGGATAACAGCCGAAATGGCGATGAGTAATTACAACCCTCCTGCCAATTATTGGAATTTTGTACCCCGTCAGTACATGGGTAATTCCAACTGGCACAACTATTATGTCGGGGGAGAAAAAAATGTAACGATCATCAACAATACCACGATCATCAACAACTATTCGGGCAGCGACAGAACCCGCTATGCTTATGCCCCTGGACCAAACCCGGAAGAAGTAAGTCGCTACAGCGGAACCCCTGTGAGACCAGTACAAATCCGGCAGGCCAATACCCCGGGAGAAAGAGTGTTGGGTACACAGTACGTGATTTATCAGCCCCATGTAACCAGCCCGGCCACGGCTACCAGAGCCGATGTCCCCGGCAGACCCGCACCGGCGACACCGGCACCGGCCCGCTATGAGTCCTTTAACAACGTGCGTCCTTCGGCGCAGTATCCAACCTATAATCCGCCATCGGGCGGTTCCACCCAGCCAAACAATGCGGCTGGCGGCAGTTCCCGTCCGGTCCCCAACCGGGGGGAATATACCCAGCCGGTCAATGGTCCGGTGCCCGGCGCAGGCAACCACCCTACACCGGCTGTTACGCAGAATCCGACCTATACACCGACCGGCAATGCGGCTTCCAGACCGGCCTATACCCCTCCTTCGGCGGGGAATCCGCCGCCAGCCAACAACCCAGCCAATGGGTCGGTTAACCACGTCAACAATCCCCGTCCCTCAACCCAGGGACCGGTCAACAATCCGCAGCCAGCCGTTGTCAACAACCATGTAAACAATCATCCGGCTCCAGCCCCTTCCAACCCGGACAAATTGCGTCAGCAGGCATCCTCCCATCCTCAAAACGTGAATCCTCCGGCTGGCAACCCGCACAATCCCAACAACCCGCATCCGGCTCCAAAAACCGATAAACAACCCAAAAAACCACAGCCGGCCGATCAACCCAAACCTAAGGAGACGCCCGGTGGCGGCAATTAAAATCTTTACCTCATAACGCAGAGGGTTATCTCTTCCCGGCAAAGTCCGGGAAGGGATTTTTTTTATGAAATCATAAATGTTTTCTTTTTTACTTAACAAAATATTTAAGGATAAATTTTTGTACACAGGATCTGTGTATTTCATTCCGGGGAAAGCGAAAAACTTTTTTAAATTGTGGAAAGCCCCTCCGGTTTGGTGGATAACCTGGGTGGATCTGTGCACAACGGGGTGCATAGCGTCTTAACAAAATAAAGAAATGAAAACAGATTTTACCCGAATGAATGGGCTTTATATTCGCCCTCCCGATATTTTTGGTAACATTTAGATAATAGTAGCATAACAATTTCAAGCCGATACATGGAGCTCACCAATCTGAACAAGGACCGCAAGCTGAGACGCAAGTCGCCCATCGATATCAGCACCATGATGTACGGCAAAGTTCCACCCCAAGCCCGGGAACTGGAAGAAGCGGTGCTGGGTGCCATTATGCTGGAAAAGACGGCTTTTGACACCGTCGTTGAAATCCTGAAGCCGGAATGTTTTTACGTAGAAAGCCACCAGCGTATCTACCAGGCCATGCAGTCCCTGGCTCAGAAAAGCCAGCCGATTGACATGCTCACGGTGGTCGAAGAACTTCGTTTCCGCGAAGAGCTGGAGATGACGGGCGGCCCCTATTATATCACCCGGCTCACCAATGCGGTGGTATCCTCAGCCAATATCGATGCCCATGCGCGCATCATTCTACAAAAATTTATCCAGCGGGAACTGATCCGGATATCGGGAGAAATTATCAGTGATTCTTATGAAGATTCCACCGACGTTTTCGATTTGCTGGATGATGCTGAATCCAAGTTGTTTGAGATCACCAACAATCACCTCCGGAAAAATTTTGACAGCATGGCGGCCGTGCTGGTCAAAACCATCACCCGTATCGAAGACCTGCGCAATAAAAATGACGACATTTCTGGAGTACCATCGGGTTTCAATACACTGGACCGCATTACCTACGGATGGCAGCCTACGGATCTGATCATTTTAGCTGCCCGTCCTTCCGTAGGTAAAACAGCTTTTGCCCTGAACCTGGCGCGCAATGCGGCCCTGCATCCTACCAAGGCGACACCGATCGCTTTTTTCAGCCTGGAAATGAGCGCCAGCCAGCTTGTGCAACGTATCCTTTCTGCGGAAAGTGAAATTCATCTGGAAAAAATTTCAAGGGGTAAGCTCGAAGAGCATGAAATGAAGCAGCTCTATGCCAAGGGCATTACCCGGCTTACCCAGGCGCCCATTTATATCGACGATTCGGCGGCGCTCAACATTTTCGAACTGCGCGCCAAGTGCCGGAGGCTGAAAAATAAACACAATGTCGGATTGATCATCATCGACTACCTGCAGTTGATGAGTGGGACCGGCGACAACAGAAACGGTAACCGCGAACAGGAAATCAGCAAGATTTCCCGGGACCTGAAAGGACTCGCCAAAGAACTGCAGGTACCCATTATCGCCCTTTCCCAGCTGAGCCGCGAAGTAGAAAAAAGAAAAGAAGGCAACAAGATGCCCCAGCTGAGTGATTTGCGGGAATCGGGTGCCATCGAACAGGATGCCGATATGGTCATGTTCTTATACCGCCCAGAATATTACGACATCACGGCAAACGAATTCGGTGAAAGCAACCGGGGTGAAACCCATGTGCGCATTGCCAAACACCGAAATGGCTCTCTGGAAACCATCAAACTGCGCGCACTGCTTCATATCCAGAAATTTGTTGATGACGAGGGATCCGATTTCAACGGCCTGCCGGCTGGCGGTAACTGGAAACCCGTTCCTCCGGAAGAACAGGGCGGACCCAAACTCTATATCCAAGCAGGCAGTAAAATGAACGACATTCCTTTCAACGATGAGGATCCGTTCTAACAAATTTTTACATAACCTATCCGGATGGCCAGTCCCTATTTTTATTTCGCTCATTTGGCAACGATGGCCGACGAATTTGCGCTCAATGAAAATTCTTCCCGCCATATCGTACAGGTACTGCGTATGCAACCCGATGAAATCCTTCGTTTAACAGACGGAAAAGGACTGTCGGTAAAAGCCACAATTCAAGAGGCGAATAAAAAAAAGTGCCTGGTAAAAATCACCGAAAAAAACCGGCAGGAAAAACCAGCACGCTCTGTTCAGATCGGGATCTCCTTATTAAAAAATACCAGTCGTTTTGAATGGTTCCTGGAAAAAGCAACGGAACTGGGTATCACGGGTATCATACCCCTGAAATGCGCGCGGACCGAAAAACAACAATTCCGCATCGAAAGAATGCAGGGTATATTGGAAAGTGCACTGATCCAGTCTCAGCAGGTATGGATGCCCGTTATAGAAGAGCCGCAGAATTTTACGGCATTGGTGGCTGGGTCGGTGGCAACACAGCGTTTCATTGCCCATTGCGAGGGGGGAACCAAAAGAAAACTGAGCGAGTGGACCGGAGATGCCGCTGCCACCTCCCAGCTCCTGCTCATCGGTCCCGAAGGGGATTTTAGCGAAGAAGAAATCAAGCTCGCCCTGGAAAATCATTTTGTTCCCATCAGTCTCGGGGACACAAGACTTCGGTCGGAAACGGCCGCCCTGGCAGGGGCAGCCCTCCTTAAACTCCTTTAAAAAAAATATATGGCAGAAATTCCTTTTACCACCATCGACTGGAACGGGATTCCCAAAACCACCCAGTCCGGAGAAACCGGATCGGTTGTGGCCCAGACCGTACAGTATCCTGGAATCAGGATAAGGCTGGTAGAATATTCAGCCGGCTACCAGGCCAATCACTGGTGCGAGAAAGGACATATCGTCCATTGCCTGGAAGGCGTCCTGACCAGCGAATTGAAAAACGGGAGCGCTTCGGTTTTGCGGGAAGGAATGACCTACCTGGTAACGGACGGACAAAGTCGACACCGTTCCAAAACAATCCAAAAAGTAAGGCTGCTGATTATTGACGGTGATTTTTTAAAATCCCTTTAAGTATTTTTTTTGCGATCGCGGGCCCCTGATAAATAAATCCTGTCCAGACCTGCACTCCCTTTGCGCCGGCCTGCATCTTTTCAAGTGCATCTTCGGCCGAGGAAATGCCGCCCGATCCGATCAAGAGTAGACCGTGGTTGGTTTTCTCATGGATGTAGCGGATCATATCGGTTGATTTTTGCCGAAGGGGTTTGCCACTGAGGCCGCCAGAACCCGCCTGGTCGAGTTTCTCTGGAGAAGTTTTCAATTCCTCCCGTCCGATGGTTGTATTGCTGACCACCAGTCCCGACAACTGAATTTCCAAGGCCAGTTCGATTACATCATCGAGCTGGGAGCCTGTCAGGTCCGGAGAGATTTTCAGAAACAGCGGTTTTGGTTGGGGATTTTTTTTGTTCAGCGACTGCAGATGGATAAATATTTTTCGTAGGGACTCTTTTTCCTGCAGTTCTCTCAAGCCCGGTGTATTGGGCGAGCTGACATTGACGACAAAATAATCCACCCAGGGAAATAATTTTTCAAAGCAGATACCGTAGTCCTGCCAGGCATTCTCATTGGGCGTGATTTTGTTTTTTCCGATATTGCCACCGATCACTAGTCTTTTTTGAATGGGGGAGGATTTGTTTTTCCATTTTTCCAACCTTCGGGCGATCTGGTCGACGCCGTGGTTGTTAAATCCCATCCGGTTGATGAGAGCCTGGTCCTTTTTTAGGCGGAATAACCGGGGACGGGGATTGCCGGATTGGGGAAGTGGGGTGACGGTTCCGATTTCTACAATGCCGAAGCCCAGGGTCTCGAGCGGTTGAAGAAAGAGCGCATTTTTATCGAACCCGGCAGCCAATCCGAGGGTGTTCTTACAAGGGATGCCCGCCAACGTATTTTCCAGGGAAGGGTCGTTGAGCGAAAAAAGCCGGCGGAGCAGATAGCGGCCTGGACCGAGGGCTGAAATCCCATTTAAAACAGCCATGGAAAAATGATGCACAAATTCAGGAGGGAAGAGAAACAATAAGGAACGCAGCCATTTGTACATCGCCCGGTAAAGATAAAACACTTTAACAGTTGGGATGTCCGGATAGTGAAGGAAGAATTTTACCTTTGAGATGCCCGAATTCAATCGTATGCAGGAAGCCTATATCGTTGCCGGTTACCGCACGGCGGTAACCAAATCAAAAAGAGGTGGTTTTCGTTTTTATCGTCCCGACGATCTGGCCATCACCGTGATCAAAGGATTGCTTGCATCGGTTCCACAGCTGGATCCCAAAGAAGTGGACGATGTAATCGTTGGCAATGCCGTTCCTGAAGCCGAACAGGGCTTGCAGGTTGGGCGCATCATTGCAGCCCGGGCAGTCGGCATTGGTGTTCCGGGTATGACCGTAAACCGTTACTGTGCCAGCGGACTGGAGACTCTTTCCATTGCGACCGCCAAGATCCGTAGCGGCATGGCAGATTGTATCATTGCCGGCGGCACAGAAAGTATGACCATGGTACCTACCTCCGGCTGGAAAGTGGTGCCTGCTTTCTCCATCGCCTCCGACGATCCGGACTACTACCTGAACATGGGTCTGACGGCAGAAGCCGTGGCCAAAGAATACCAGGTAAACCGGGAGGATCAGGACCGGTTCTCTTACCAGAGTCATCAGAAGGCCATAGAAGCCATCGAAAAAGGATATTTTAAACCGGGCATTCTTCCCATCTCGGTAGAAGAAGTTTATCTGGATAAAAACGGAAAGAAACAGCAAAGAGATTTTGTGGTGGATACCGATGAAGGACCGCGCCGGGACACTTCACCCGAAGCACTGGCTAAATTAAAACCTGTCTTCGCGTTGGGTGGTACGGTTACGGCCGGGAATTCCTCCCAGACCAGCGACGGATCGGCCTTCCTGCTGGTGATGGGAGAAAATATGATCCAGCGGCTGGGACTCAAACCCATTGCCCGGCTGGTCAGTTGCGCCAGCGCGGGCGTACATCCGCGCATCATGGGCATGGGGCCGGTGGAAGCCGTACCCAGGGCATTGAAGCAAGCTGGCATGACCCTTTCCCAAATCGATCTGATCGAACTCAATGAAGCATTTGCCAGTCAGGCCTTGGCTGTGATCCGCCAACTGGGATTCAATCCCGATATCGTCAACATCAATGGGGGAGCCATTGCCCTGGGACATCCCTTGGGATGCACGGGAGCCAAACTGACCATACAGATTACCCATGAAATGAAAAGACTGAATAAAAAATACGGCCTGGTCACCGCTTGTGTGGGTGGCGGTCAGGGAATTGCAGGCATTATAGAAAATATCCATTAGCTTGGCTCCTTCGGTGGCCGGCGGGCATGGATGATTTTGATTTTTTGAACGCCGAAAAAAAACTTCGGACAAGGACTTTACGGATTTAGCGCTTATGACAGACTCTTTACTCAAAAAACGTTTCGGGGCGGTATTTTTTCTGCTGTTGTTTACGGTATGCGTGACGCCCAAAAGGTTTTTGCACGATCTGCTGGCCAATCACAAGGATGCGCAGATGGCAGCGCGACTCCCCTTTGAACAAATCGCTGCTTCGGGGTATCATTGCCATGTGGATGAGCTGGTGGTCATGGAACCCTTTCTTCCCGGCGTGGAATCGGCCCATCCACTGATTCTGTCCTTTCAACCCCTGCACTTTTGTGAGCCCCTGCATTTTTTCTCCCCTTCTCACGACCGGCAAACCGATGGTCGAGGCCCTCCTGCTGCATTCTGTTCCTAATCCTCATCCCATTTTTATAGGTCCGCCTATATTCAACAGAAAAAGCAGATTTAATGAAGACTTTTTTTCTATTCTTTTTATTCAGCAGCGGGTTTTATTTTTCCTTCGCCCAACTGAATATCCATGAGATGGGATCCGATCCAAGCGGGTCTCTTTCGGGAAAGGTAACCGACAGTGTTTCTGGATCGCCCCTGGCGGGTGCAACGGTTTATATCTCAGATCTCAAGCTGGGAGCGACCACGGACGAGTCCGGCAATTATCGTTTTGCCAACCTGCCCACAGGCACCTATCTGGTCGAGGCCCACGCCATCGGACATTCTACCCAGACAAAAAATATGACGGTTTCCGATAAAGCGCTGCTGGATTTCAGCCTCGGACTTCAGTATACCGAAGAAAGTCCGGTAGTCATTACCGGAATCTCCAAAGCAACCCAGATCAAACGCAGCCCGGTTCCGATCGTGACCATGAACCACACGGCCATCTTGGGCACCCTCAGTTCCAATATCATCGACGCCATTTCCAAACTGCCCGGAGTTGCCGAACTGACCACGGGCCCCAATGTCTCCAAGCCCTTTATCCGGGGACTGGGTTATAACCGGATTTTGACCCTCTACGATGGGGTCCGCCAGGAAGGACAGCAGTGGGGTGATGAACACGGGATTGAAGTGGATCAGTATGGCGTTGACCACGCCGAAGTGGTCAAAGGTCCGGCGAGCTTAACCTATGGATCCGATGCCCTGGCCGGAGTGGTAAACCTCATTCCGACACCGCCGGCACCGGAAGGAAAAATAAGGGGGGATGTGCTGGCGGAATTTCAGTCCAACAACGGCCTCTTCGGAGGATCTGCTATGTTGGAAGGAACCAAAAATGGTTTTGAATGGATGGGTCGCCTTTCCCATAAAGAGGCGAGCAATTATTCCGATCCGGCAGACGGAAGGGTCTACAATACGGCTTTCAACGAAAGTGATGCGACCCTTTCTGTGGGACTGCACCGGGCATTCGGCTATGCCCACCTGAATATTTCCATGTTCGATGACCTGCAGGAAATTCCGGACGGCAGCCGCGATTCGGCGAGCCGCAGATTTACCAAACAGATTACCGATTCCGATACCTTCCGTCCTATTGTGTCGGAAGCAGAGCTGCACAGTTATGCCATCACACCCCTGCATCAGCACGTGCAGCTTTTTCACGCCTATTCCACCAATAATTTTGCCCTCGGCACGGGAAGGATTACCGTTAACCTCGGTTTTGAACGCAGTGTGAGAAGGGAATTTAGCCATCCCCAACAACCCGATGTACCGGGTCTTTACCTGCAACTGAACTCCTATGTCTATGACCTCAAATATTATTTCCCCTCCTTCAACGGATGGGATATTACGACCGGTCTCAATGGAATGTATCAACAAAATACCGCGACCAACGGCACAGAGTTCATCATTCCATCCTTTCATCAGTTTGACATCGGACCCTTTGCCATGGTGAAAAAAACGTTCGGGAATCTGGATATTGCGGGCGGCCTGCGCTTTGACAGCCGTTCCTTTACCAATCAGCAGATGTATACGGTCTCCGATGGGATCGATTATGATACGCCCGTATATGGTCCCGATACCGTCGGAGCCTACCAGGCATTTCCCTACTACCACAAAGTTTTCCAGGGTTATTCCGGTAGTCTTGGATTAACCTATGTATTTTCTCCCACCTGGTCGGCCAAGGCCAATGTTTCCAGGGGATACCGCGCTCCGAATATTTCAGAAATTTCCGCCAACGGGGTTCACCCCGGTACCGGTATTTATCAGGTCGGCAATCCGGATTTTAATCCCGAATACAATGTGCAGGAAGATATCGGCGTGAATTTTAATTCCAAATTCATGGTGATCAACTTCAGTGTTTTTTATAATTCGGTCACCAACTATATATTCAACGAAAAAATTCTCAATACCGCCGGAGGTGATTCCACCCGCGAGGGCAACGATGTATATCAGTACCGCCAGGGAAGGGCTGCCCTCTACGGCGGTGAACTGAGCGTGGATATTCACCCGATCCAGCCCCTGCATTTTGAAAACAGCATCTCCCTGGTTTATGGAAACCTGCTTTCTTCTCCGGGTAAACCGATCACCGATTCCACCATGTATCTGCCCAATATACCGCCTGTGCACGGCATTTCTGAACTGCAATATGATTTTACCAATAAGCACTTGCACCTGGTCAACGGATTTGCCAAAGTGGCGGCTGCCTTTTCATTCGCGCAAAACAGGGTATATCTGGCTGACAATACGGAGACCCCTACGCCGGGTTATACTTTGATCAATGCCGGCCTCGGTGCCGGTTTCACCAATGGCAAGGACAAACTCTTGTTTAACATCTATCTGTTCTGCAATAATATTTTCGATGTGGTATATCAGGATGCGCTGAGCCGGTTAAAATATTTTGAACCCTATCCCAATAGTCCCGGGCCCTATCACGGGATTTATAATATGGGACGAAATTTCAGTGTAAAGCTGGATTTTCCTTTTTGACGATTAGGAATGGGCGTCGAAGGTGTCGTAGTGACTATTGGCTAGAACTGGCTGACGGCAGCGTCATCTCTTATCTTCTTCGTTAATTTGTCAATCCAATAAATAAGTGATAGCGCAACCAAATTAATATCAATTTCAATTTGCTCTTTTTCATTGTTAATTTTGAAGTCGAAAGTTGAAAAACCCCCATCAAAGCCAAACGCAGTAGTATGTGTCAGATCGAGCCTGATAGACAAATAGAAACCGGCGATAAATTTAAAGGCAATCCCCAATACAGCAAATCCCACCAACTGAAAGAGCTGATTTGCCATTGAAAGTATTAGGGATTTTTTATTTGCATTCAGGCAAAGGATCCCACAATAAATAGAAAAAGCAAAAAAAAATAAAACGAAAACGTATAGCAGGGCAGTCATGCCAGTGAGCAGTGTAGTCTTAAAAATATTGCGAAAGATAAGTAGTGCACCAATCGCGCCTCCAACAATTTGGTAAACACCAAGTTTGATAAGTTCTGATTCTATCTCTTGAGAAATTTTTTTATTCAATGTGTGGTATTAAAATATTTTTCAATTGTGATAAGAGTTATTTCCTGGCCAGACTGCAAAGAATTATTCTTCTTGGAAATATTCAAAATTACTTTACGACCGATAAATTTTTCAACAACTAAGAATAATCCAGGGCTCACTATTTTACAATCATACCGATACCTGATTGCTTTTATCTTGTTATTTTATATGCCCTCGGCGGTTTCTTATTGTTCCGGTTTAAAAAAGCAGGGGCCCTTCCGAAGAGGGACGTTTGCGTCCCAGGTGTTCATATGCTTTGGGCGTCGCTTCGCGGCCGCGCGGTGTGCGCATCAAAAAACCTTCCTGGATTAAAAAAGGTTCGTACACATCTTCGATCGTACCGGACTCTTCGCCAACGGCCGTGGAAATGGTATTGAGGCCAACGGGGCCGCCTTTGAATTTTTCAATGATCGTCATCAGGATCCGGTTGTCCATTTCATCAAGCCCGTGTTCATCCACATGCAGTGCACGCAAGGCATGTTTGGTAATGCCCATGTCAATGGTGCCATCACCGAGGACCTGGGCAAAATCACGAACCCGGCGCAGCAGCCCATTGGCGATGCGCGGCGTTCCGCGACTGCGCCGCGAAATTTCCTGGGCGGCATCGGAAGTGATCTTCGTGTCCAGGATGGAAGCCGACCGCGTAATGATCTTTTGCAGGGTCGAGTGATCATAATATTCAAGCCTGGATTTGATTCCAAACCTCGACAAAAGCGGTGCGGTCAACAGTCCGCTGCGGGTCGTGGCACCGATCAGGGTAAAGGGATTGAGGCTGAGCTGGATGCTGCGGGCGTTGGGACCCGTATCAATCATGATGTCCAACCGGTAATCTTCCATGGCAGAATAGAGATATTCTTCCACCACGGTGCTTAAGCGGTGGATCTCATCAATAAATAAAACATCATGGGGTTCCAAGTTGGTGAGCAGGCCGGCCAAGTCTCCCGGTTTTTCGATCACCGGTCCGGAAGTTTCCCGGATCTGCACGCCGAGTTCATTGGCCACGATGCGGCTGAGCGTCGTTTTCCCCAGGCCGGGTGGACCATGAAAGAGAATATGATCCAGGGCTTCTCCTCGCTGTTTGGCCGCTTGTATAAATATCAGGAGGTTTTCAACAAGCTGTGGTTGACCGGAAAATTCACGGATGGCAGAAGGACGTATGCTGTTTTCAAATTCTTTGTCGGGAGTACCCATCAGATTTTTATCTGCCTGCAGGTTTGGATTGGCCATATAGTAAAAGTAACAATAAAGCGCAACGCTTCGGGCCGAAAGCCTCCGGCTTTTTCTTAAGTTTGATTGACAGAACCGCCATGTCTATCCGGCGGTGAGCCAGCGGTTCTGTTCTTTTCACAATGGCCAATCCATACATATCGTTGATGAAAACAGCTTGGCAGTACGCCCGCCAAGAAAAAAAAAGATACGTAGGGATATACGCGCTCTTTATTCTTTCCGGTGGCGTGTTCACCCTTTACCCTCTTTTATATGGATGGTTCATCAACGCCCTACAGAAGGAAGGAGGCGGCCTGTTGCAAGCGGCCTGGTTTTATGCCCTGGCTTATATGGTACTGAAGCTCACAGAATGGGCATTTCACGGTCCTGCCCGCGTGATGGAGCGGAAACTGGCTTTTAATCTCAGCCGAAATTTTTTGCAGGAACTATATCACCAGACCCTCCACCTGCCGGTGAAATGGCACCAAGACCATCACAGCGGTTCGACGATCAACCGAATCAGAAAGGCTTATGAAGCCCTGAAGGATTTTTTTCAAAACGGGTTCATGTACCTGTATGCCATCTCCAAATTTTTTACATCGTTTATTGCCATGCTGCTGTTTTCTCCTTTGTTCGGATCGATCGGTGTGGGGCTGGGCATCCTAACGGTGTGGGTGATTTTTAAATTTGACAAACCTTTTGTAAAAGCTGTGGACGAAACCAATGAGCGGGAGCATACCGTTTCCAGTACACTCTTCGACAGCCTGTCCAACATCAATACGGTCATCACGCTGAGACTGGAAAAAAGAATGGAGAAGGGCCTGTTGGGAAAAGTGGCGGCGGTCTTTAATCCCTTCATGCGCACCGTCCGGCTCAATGAATGGAAATGGTTTATCGCCGATACCCTCGTGGCCCTGATTTATGTGGTGACCGTGGTCGGTTATATTTATCAGCACTGGATACCAGGCAAGGTTTTTATGGTCGGCAATCTGGTCGCCCTGCTCGGATTTGTCAACCAGTTCACCAGCGTTTTTCACGATATCGCCTGGCAGTATACCCAGATCGTGCAATATGATACCAATGTCCAGACTTCGCGCTTCATCACGCAGGCCTATAAAGAGCGACACCAGCTGGATGCCTCTCCTGGACTGCCCGATCACTGGCAATCCATTGTGATCCGGGGACTTAATTTTTCTCATCAGGAAACTTTTTCTTCGACTGAAAAAGCCCAGAGTCTCCACGACATCCATCTGGTGATCGAAAAAGGAAAACGCATTGCCCTGATTGGTGAGAGCGGAAGCGGCAAATCCACCCTGATGGCCCTGCTGCGCGGACTCTATGAAGCCGAACCGGGCGCTGAGATAAAAGTGGATCAGCAGGACACGGACGCTGGATCGATTGCCAACTCCGTTACCTTGTTTCCGCAGGAGCCCGAAATTTTTGAAAACACGATTGAACACAACATCACCCTGGGACTCCCTTTTGAAGAAAATGAAATTCTGGAAGTCTGTGATACTGCGCATTTCAGTGAAGTCATTCATCTTTTGCCCAAAGGACTTCAGTCCAATATCATGGAGAAAGGCGTGAATTTATCCGGTGGCCAGAAACAAAGACTGGCCTTGGCCCGGGGCATTCTAGCCGCCAAAAGCAGTGATATTATTTTGCTGGATGAACCCACCAGCAGCGTGGATCCAAAAACAGAAGTGCAGATCTATGAGAAACTCTTTGAGGAATGCCGGCACAAGGCCGTCGTGTCCAGCCTGCACCGGCTGTACCTGCTGAATTATTTTGATCACATTTATGTTTTAGAAAACGGACGGATTGCTGATGAGGGAAGTTTTGCCGAACTCAAAAGCCGGAGCGGGGTCTTCCAGGAGCTTTGGAAACACCAGGAAGATAAACTCAAAGCCTAAGGGGACTGAATAAAATCTGCCAGTAATTTCATCCGGAAATACAGATTGCTCATCATCAGAGAAATATTATTCTGCACCGACTCAACCGAGTCGTGGTTCATTTTTTTTATATTCTTCAGCTCGACAATTTTTTCATCAATTTTATCTACCAGTTTTTCCGACGTCCAACCCAGGTATTTTCGGTTTCTTTCCTCATAGATCATCGCCTGGCTGATGGTGCCAGGATGCAGTTTCTTAAAAGAGAAATTGTCCCGGATCGCCCGTTGGACGGCTTCCCGGGAAAGCAGATCAATCATCGGATCGTAAGAGGACTGGTTGATATATCCATTCTTAAAGACGTTCAGGTTATCGCGCAGTTCGATGATGACCTGTTTTTTCAACACGTCATTGGTCTTTGACTTCTTGTATAAGAATGCCAAAAGATCCTTGAGCGGCGCCAAACTGCTGTTCAACCATTCCATCGGGTAAATGTAAAAAATGTGAGCCGATCCCACCAGAAATTCCCGGCAGATCGGACATCAAATTACTAAAAAAATTAGTTAGAATCGATCCCCGGCATACCTGTTTTTTTGAGCTGATGATCAAAGTGTTATACTATGAATATTATAAAAATGCGATTAAAGTCTACTTGATTGATAGAGAATGAATATATTTGTAGCCTTCTATCGATTTTTTAATAATTAAAAAGTTCAACAATGAGTTTACGATTAGGGGATATTGCTCCCAACTTCAAAGCCACCACCTCTGCCGGTGAGATTGACTTTTATGAATACCTAGGAAATTCATGGGGTATTTTGTTTTCTCACCCCGCTGACTATACACCGGTCTGTACCACCGAACTGGGAAAGACAGCCGCCCTTAAGGAAGAATTCGCCAAACGCAATGTAAAAGTGTTGGCCCTCAGCGTCGATACCTTGGATCGTCACCAGGGTTGGATTGGAGACATCAACGAAACCCAAAAGGTGAACGTGGATTTCCCCATTATTTCCGATGCCGACCGGGCGGTGAGCACGCTCTATGATTTTATCCATCCCAATGCTTCAGCCACTGCAACCGTTCGTTCTCTGGTTGTCATCGGTCCAGATAAAACAGTCAAACTCATCATCACCTATCCGGCTTCCACCGGAAGAAATTTCGTCGAAGTGCTCAGGGTCGTCGATTCATTGCAGCTGACGGCTAATTTCAGCGTGGCTACACCCGCCGATTGGAAACAAGGAGAAGACGTGATCGTCGTTCCGGCTGTTTCTACGGAAGACGCCATCAAAAAATTTCCCAAAGGCGTTAAAGTGGTTAAACCCTATCTGCGGTATACACCACAGCCGAATAATTAAGAATATTTTTTCAGCGAAAAAAAACACCCCGACACCGGGGTGTTTTTTTTGTCCCTTCTATCCGGTGGGCCTGGAGGAGATTCTTCCATTAATTCCTATCTTTCGGTCCTTGCTGAACCTCCAACCCTTAGCCATGCGTAAAACTTTTTGGATCGCCATCCTTTTGATTGCAACTCATCCGGTCTTCTCTCAGCGAACCCTGCTGTATTGCGGTAAGCTGATCGACACCAAGACCCTGCAGGTTTCTTCCGGGATGACCATCCTGGTTCAGGGAGATACCATTGTTGATGTGCAGAAGGGATATACTGCAGCCCTTGCCGGTGACCAGGTCATTGATTTGAAAAACAGGACGGTCATGCCCGGTCTGATCGACTGTCACGTTCACCTGGAGGGAGAAACCACCGCTGATCAGGCCAAGGAATTTCGGGAAAATATTGCCGACATCGCTTTTGAATCCACGGTGACGGCCAAGACGACTTTAATGGCCGGCTTCACCACGGTCCGCGATGTGGGTGGTGTGGGGGTAAACATATCCCTTCGCAATGCCATCCGCAAAGGCATCGTGATCGGCCCCCGGATTTATACCTCCGGCAAAGCGATCGGTTCCACTGGTGGACATGGAGATCCGACGATGGGCTACCGAAAAGACCTGATGGGAGATCCCGGTCCAATCGACGGCGTGGCTGATGGAAAGGAAGCCTGTATCAAAGCGGTCAGAGAACGATACAAAGAAGGGGCGGATCTGATCAAGATCCTGGCCTCCGGTGGCGTGTTGAGTATGGAAACCAATGGATCGGGTCCGCAGTTTTCAGAGGAAGAACTCCGCGCGATTGTGGAAACGGCCAGAGACTACGGAATGCGGGTGGCTGCCCACGCCCACGGGGCGGAGGCGATCAAACGAGCCATTCGGGCAGGCGTCAATTCCATCGAACACGGTTCCTATATGGACGACGAAGACATCAGTTTGTTTTTACAATATAAGGTCTGGTACGTGCCGACCATCATCGCCGGTAAATCGGTGAGCGATTCGGCAAAAAAACCCGGTTATTACCCACCGGTCATTGCAGGGAAAGCCCTTACCATTGGTCCGCGCATGACGGCTACTTTTTCTAAAGCCTACAAAGCCGGCGTAAAGATTGCCTTCGGAACGGATGCAGGTGTTTATGCACACGGAAAAAACTGGATGGAAATGGTTTATATGAACCAGGCGGGCATGCCGGCCCTGGAAGTGCTGCGTTCTGCCACCTGGAGTGCCGCCGATCTGATCGGCATCAGTGAAAAAACGGGCAGCATAGAAAAAGGGAAATGGGCTGATATTGTCGCCGTTGAGGGAGATCCGGCAGAAGATATCAGCGTCATGCACGCCATGAAATTTGTGATGAAAAGCGGCGTGGTATACCGGGACGATCATTGATAGACGCGCGAAAAAAAAAGCGCTCGCCTGGGGGAAGGCCTAGATTTTTTTTGAGTTTTTTTTCATCTGACTCAGCAGGGCCCGCATGTCTTTGGGCATTTCGGCTTCCCATACAAACCGTTCTTGCTGTCTGTCTTTAAAACCAAGCTTGGCTGAATGCAGTGCCAGCCGGCTGAGGATCGGTTTTTCTTCTTCCCATTCTGCCTGTTTGTAATTTTTCTTAAGCGAAGAAACCAAAAAAGGTTTGCCATCCCCGTACAAGGGATCGCATAATATCGGGTGGCCAGTTTCTTTCATGTGTAACCGGATCTGGTGCGTGCGTCCGGTAAAGAGATTAAATTTCAGCAAAGCATATCGACCGAAATTTTCCATAACCTCATATCCGGTGGATGCCGGTTTCCCTTTTCGATGGACGACCATGGTGCCATTTTTACCGGGATGTTCCAAGATCGGCAGTTCGATCAATCCGGCAGGGGAAGCGGGCACCCCCCACACAATACCGTAGTACATTTTTTCTACCTGTCGCTCCTGAAAAATGACCGACAGATACTGATGGGCTTCGGCTGTTTTGGCAAAGACGATGACGCCACTGGTTTCCCGGTCCAGGCGGTGGACGGTAAAAATCTCGCCATATTTTTCGATGAGTAAATCTTTTAAGGAAGGGGCCGACTGGGTTCTGTCGGGCACACTCAGAAGACCGGCTGGTTTATTCAGCACAATCATCTCATTGTTTTCAAAAACGATTGGAGGAATTTTCATGGGAGCTCCTTGGGGGATGATGGAGGGTGCGGGTATGGTCCCTTACGATTTCAGGTATTTTAGCGCGCGAATCTCTTTTTCGGTTAGAAAACGCCAGTTGCCTCTTTGTACATTTTTTTTTGTGAGCCCCGCATACATAACCCGGTCCAGGGTTTTAACATCGTATCCCAGGGCAGCAAAAATTCGGCGCACGATCCGGTTTTTGCCACTGTGTATTTCCAGTCCGATCTGGGTCTTGTCCTTGGCATCGGCATAGGCCATCTCATCTACCTTGGCCAGGCCGTCTTCGAGTTCTACACCGCCCATGATTTTTTCAAAGTGCTGTTTGGTAAGCGGTTTATCCAAACCGACATGATAGATCTTTTTCATTTCATTTTTCGGATGGGATAATTTTTGCGCCAGGTCACCGTCATTGGTGAACAGTAAAACACCGGATGTATTGCGGTCTAGTCTTCCGATCGGATAAACCCTTTCTTCGGTGGCTTTGCTGATGAGTTGTTGCACTGTTTTTCTTCCCTGCGGATCGGTGGTGGTGGTTAAAAAATCTTTTGGTTTGTTCAGCAGGATATATACAAAATGACTGGATACCGTGACTTTCTTGCCACTCACTTTTACCGTATCCGTATACAACACTTTGGTGCCGGGATCGGTTACCACCAGTCCGTTGACCGTGACCTTTCCATCTTTGACCAGGGTGGCGGCGGCCCTTCTGGAACTGACGCCGGCATGGGCTACATATTTATTGAGGGGAAGCGTGGCACCTTCCGCAGGGCTGGCTGCTTTGTGAGCGGAAATATTTTTTTCCAGGGGGCCAGGGCCAGGCCGACCAGTTTTTTCCGCCACGACCAACGCGCGTTTGTTTCTCTTTTCTTCAAAATGTTTATCTACAGCCTCCCTTCTTTCTTTTTTTACCAGTTTTCTTTCCTGACGGATCTCTTCCTTTACGGCAGCCGTGCTTTTGCGGTTAAAAAACTTATTGAAATTATCTGTTTTCCGTTTCATGGCAGGGAGGGTGAAGCATTTTTATTGGCGAGCTGACCGCAGGCTGCATCGATGTCTTTTCCGCGGCTGCGGCGCAGACGGGCGTTGACTTTATTTTTTTCCAGGTGTTTCATGAACGTATTCACGACCCCTTCATCGGGTTTGGCAAACAGGGCGTTGGCGATGGGGTTGTATTCAATGATGTTTACCAGATCGGCCGGCACCTGACGATAAATTTTTATCAGTTCATCGGCATCCCGCAGGCTGTCGTTAAAATCCTGGAAGAGGATATATTCAAAAGTGATTTCGTTGCCGGTTTCTTTGTAGAAATAGTTCAGGGCGTCGATCAAAGAGCGGATATTGTTGGTATCGTTGATGGGCATGATCTCATGGCGCTTGGCATCGTTGGCTGCATGCAGGGAGAGGGCCAGTTTGAATTTTACTTTGTCATCCCCAAGCTGGCGTATCATTTTGGCAACACCTGCTGTGGACACCGTGACCCGTCTCGGGCTCATGCCCAGGCCTTCTGGAGAACTGATTTTTTCAATGGCTTTTAGGACATTTCGGTAGTTGAGCAGGGGTTCTCCCATGCCCATAAAAACAATATTGCTGAGTTTTTTATCAAAGGTCTTCTCAGCTTGCTGGTTGATCAGTACGACCTGGTCATAAATTTCATCAAAGTCTAGATTTCTCTCACGGTCCATATAACCGGTCGCACAAAACTTGCAACTCAGTGAACAGCCGATTTGCGAGGAGACGCAGGCCGTCCGGCGTTCGTCGGTGGGTATGAGCACTCCTTCTACAAAATGGTTGTCGAAGGTTTTGAAACGGGTTTTTAAGGTACCGTCTGCGCTTTGCTGAATGGTGTCCGTCCGAAGGGAGGGAAAAGAAAAATCCTTGGAGAGTTTGGAACGAAGTTCCTTACTCAGGTTGGTCATATCCTCAAAGGCAAAGGCATGTTTTTGCCAAAGCCATTCGTAGACCTGTCCGGCCCTGAATTTTGGTTCTCCCAGGTCCTCAAAATATTCTGCGATCTCGGCCCTGGAAAGCGACCGGATATTTGTTTTTTCTGTTTTCATGAATCGGCAAAGATACTTTTTTTAAGCCGGAAGACCGAAAGGATGATCCAAGCCTGCGGGGAGTTCCCCCGCTTGGGGCGTTCCCGTATCTTTGAACACTTATCTGGTAAAATGAAAAAAGTATTCGTAATCGATGCCGTTCGCACCCCAATCGGCAAATACGGCGGCGCCCTGGCGGCCTTGAGACCCGACGACCTGCTGGCATATATTATCCGGGCCCTGCTGGCCCGCAATGAAAACATTGATCCCGAAGCCATTGAAGATGTCATTGCGGGAGATGCCAATCAGGCAGGAGAGGACAACCGCAATGTGGCCCGTATGGCGGCGTTGTTGGCGGGGCTGCCAGTTTCCGTAGCCGGAAATACGGTAAACCGCCTCTGTGCTTCAGGATTACAGGCCATCATGGACGCTTCAAGGGCTATTCGCTGTGGGGAGGGAGATTTGTACATAGCAGCTGGAGTAGAGTCGATGTCCAGGGCCCCATTCGTCATGGCCAAACCGACGACCGCCTATAGCCGCAAGCTGGAAATGGTGGACACCACCATCGGATGGCGTTTTCCCAATAAAAAGCTCAATGACCAGTATTATCCGTTTTCAATGGGTGAAACCGCCGAAAACGTGGCCCAGCGATGGAAGATTTCAAGGATTGCCCAAGATGAATTTGCCCTGGAGTCCCAAACAAAATATTTCCGGGCGCTGGCGGCTGAAAAATGGAATGAGGAACTGGTGGCTGTTGAACTCATGCAGGACCAGCTGGTTACCTGGTTTGCCCGGGACGAACATCCCCGGGAAACCTCGCTTGAAAAACTGGCGCGGCTTAAACCCGCTTTCCTAAAAGACGGAACAGTGACGGCCGGCAATTCTGCCGGACTCAACGACGGGGCAGCTGCCCTTTTGCTAGCCAGCGAAGAAGCGGTAAAAAATTACAATCTTCAACCCCTGGCCACCGTGGTTTCCATGGGCGTGGCGGGCGTGGACCCGGCGATCATGGGACTGGGTCCGGTGCCTGCTTCCCAAAAAGCCCTGTACCGGGCAGGTATACAGGGTGATGACCTGGATCTTATCGAGCTCAACGAGGCATTTGCCTCTCAGGCGATCGCCTGTATACACGATATGGGTTGGGACCTGCAAAAAATCAATGTGAACGGTGGTTCGATTGCCTTGGGCCATCCCCTGGGCTGTAGTGGTGCCAGGATTTCAACGACCCTTCTTCATGAAATGAAAAGGCGGGGTTCCCGCTATGGCCTGGCCACGATGTGCGTCGGCGTGGGCCAGGGGGCAGCCATCGTTTACGAAGGAATGAAGAGCTGACCCGGATGTCATCCGATATGGCCAGCAGTCAGGCTTTCGAAGGTCAGATCCCGCTGAATACCGGACTGTAAATTTTTAACTTTGGCGACCCCCGATTTCAATTCATCTTCTCCAATGATTACAACCAAAGGGATATTTTTTTTCTCTGCGTATTTAAATTGTTTATCAAATTTTGCCGGCTCGTGAAACAATTCGCAGCGATGGCCGAGGCCGCGTAAGGTTTCCATCAGCTCAAAACTTTTTTCTGCTGCCTGTCCGCCCATATTAAAAAACAGCAACTCTGTGGAGCGCCGCAAGGTTTCGGGAAAAAGATTTAGTTCTTCCATCACGTCATAAATTCGGTCTACGCCAAAAGAAATGCCTACGCCCGGAATACCCGGAACGCCGAAGAGGCCGGTGAGATCATCGTAGCGGCCACCGCCGCCAATGCTGCCGATCGCTACGCCCTGGGCACGCACCTCGAAAATAATTCCGGTATAGTAATGGAGTCCCCTGGCCAGAGAAAAATCCAGGACCACCCGAGAGGACGCAAGACGGCCGGTTGCATTTTCTTGCTGGTTCACTCCGAAATGTTTCAGTATAAATTCCAGGTCGCTGATGGCAGAATCGGTGAAGTCGTTGGGAAGCAGGGATGCCAGCTGTTTTATTTTTTCCTCGGAACTTCCCTCCAACTGCAAATAGTCTTCGACGATCTGGATCTGGGCCGCACTGAGATTTTTTTCTCTTAACTCTTCCTTTACTTTCTCCAGTCCGATCTTATCGAGCTTATCGATGGCCGTGGTAATGGTGCTTAAATGGGAAGCACCTCCGCAGGCTTGGGCGAGGCCGGATAAAATTTTCCGGTGGTTGATCCTTACCTCCACCGGCAGCCCCAGCTTTTTAAAGACGGTTAGATAGATCCGCGTGAGTTCCACTTCGTTCACCAGCGAGCGACTGCCGACCACATCTGCATCGCATTGATAGAATTCGCGGTAACGACCCCGTTGCGGACGGTCCGCCCGCCAAACGGGCTGGGTCTGGTAACGGCGGAAAGGCATAGGAAGTTGGTGGTGGTGCGTGGCTACATATCGGGCGAAGGGAATGGTGAGATCATAACGCAGGGCGCGCTCGGTGATGGCCGGTTCATTTTTTCCGGAAAGAATATTTTCAAATGCAATCAGGGCCGCTTCTTTTTTTTTGGGGGTTGTCCAGTCCGTTGTTGAGCACTTTGAAGATCAGTTTGTCCCCCTCCTCTCCATATTTTCCCAACAGGGTATCCAGGTTTTCCATGGCCGGCGTTTCAATCGGCTCATAACCGTAGAGTTCGAACACGGCGCGGATGGTCTCAAAAATAAAATGGCGTTTCCTGACGGTTTCCGGTCCAAAATCCCGCGTTCCCTGAGGCAGTCCAGGTTTGCTCATGGTCAGGCGGTTTTGAGATATCCGTATTTTTCAATGATCTTGTCACAGGCTTTTTCTATCATCTCGAATACCTGGTGATAGCCGGGTTCTTCCCCATACCAGGGATCGGGAACATCCATGTTTTTGCCCGGATAAATTTCGTTGAGCAGCAGATCTGTCTTGGACTGCTCGAATTTTTTCCGGCCGATATGCTTCATGTGTACCAAAATATCGGCTGACATGGCATAAATCTTATCGAAACGTTCGAAGTCTTCGGCCACAAATGCGCGGGCACTCTGCCGGCTGATATCCACGCTGTTCAATTTGGCAACTTTCTGCGAAAGCGGGTGAGGCGCTTCACCGATATGATAATTGTTGCGGGTACCCGCACTGTCGACCTCCCAGGAGAGTCCCAGTTTTTTTGCCTTCGACTCCAGAATGCCTTCAGCCAGGGGACTGCGACAAATATTTCCAAGACAGACCATTAAAATTTTCATGCCTGCAAATCTAGGATAATCCCTGAGCAAATACGAAATGGCCCAGATCTGAAAGGAACCAAAAATAGGACCAGACCTTTCTCCAGGGGTTTTATGGAAATCCCGGCGCGGGCGCATCTAATAGGGTACTGCGCGCGCATTGATTTTGATTCCTCACCGTAAAATAATTTTTATGGACCCCCAAGACATGCTTCGGGCAGACCCGCTGGATATTCTTTTTGACAACCGCAACAAATCCTACGGCGCCTATCCCTTAAGAAAATTCTATGCGCAGCGGCTTTGTATTTCCTTTGGCTTTACCCTGTCCCTGGTCATCCTCTGCGCCGGATTGTACTTGC
>JABDAN010000047.1 GCA_013289175.1 Bacteroidota bacterium | reverse complement strand
AGGGAAAGAAAGGAGAAACTATATCTTAAAATGGCTAGAAACCATGTTGATAGAAAGTTTAAATTGAAAGTATTAAAAATTCTGGTAGTTAATAGACGGAATTCCCGCAACTATTTAGAATTTTTATGGTATGGTTCAATCTTTTTTATTAAAAGTGTACCTCTGGGTGTATGGTTGAAAAATTTTGGTTGGAGAAAGACAAGATAATGGAAGAAAAGATTGGCATTGTAATCCCTTTTTATAATGGACACAAGTATTTAGACAGGTTAATTGAATCTTTTGATGTAGCGGCCGCTGGCCGGGAATGTTTCTTATATATAATTGATAACAGTCCCAAAGATAAAGTAGTTGAAATTAAATATTTATCTGAGATCCCTGTGCAGGTTGTTCGAGAAATGCCGGCTATTGGTTATGGTAAAGCGAGTAACAAAGGATTTGAGTTATGCAAAGAACGGGGATATGACTATGTCATCATTTCCAATCAGGATGCTTATGTATCCCCGAATTTTATCAGTGAATTACTAGCACCTTTTAATCGGGACGTACGAATTGCAATTTCTGCGCCGTTATTGAGGACATATGATGGTAATTCAATGGAGGATTTTTTTGTAAGATACTATTTAAGTCAAGTGCCGGAAATGATTTCGGATTTGATACTTGGAAATGCGAAAGAATTTTATGAAATAGAGAAGATTTCTGGAGCATGCTTCGCATTCAGACTTAATAATGGGCTTTATAAATATCCGTATTTATTTGACCCTATTTTTCATATGTATATGGAAGATGAGGATCTTTGTTTCAGGATTAGGAGTTTAGATGAAAAGATAGTTCTTTGTACAAAGCCAGTTTTTTATCATCAGCATTCTCATACCACTGATTTAGAAAATAGAGAGCTAATTGAAGCAGATAAATTAACCTCAGAATATATTTTGAGGTTGAAAAATAATTCGAAAAGTAGTTATAGAACTTTATACGGTATTATGGTGGCGACTACAAGCCAAGTTGCATATCATGTATTGAGGGGAGAATTCGCAAAAGCTTTTAAACATATTAAGACCTTCGGGGTCACTGTTTCGAAATTTCCCACTATCCTAAAGATTAGAAAGGAAGATTTTAGGGATAAGAAGGTGTATTCAGACAGAAACTAGTGTAGGAAGAAAATTCACTTTGGGAAAAATTAAAACGAGTTGACAAAAGTTTCTAAACCCCGGGAAGTAAAAAGCTTTCATCCGAGAAAACAACACAATTTTGAGCAGGCGGCAGCTTTGGCCGAACTATATAACGGAAGATTTAAGCATATAACCAGCGTTTATTTTGGTCCAGCGCTCATTCGCTGGCTAAAGAGAATTTCGCCGCGTTTTGCAAGTCAATTGGGTAAAAGGAGCTATTCCAAATTGCCCATGAAATATGTACAAACGTTGCCTTTGACTGAAATAAAATTGTGGCTTTTGCAAAGAAAACGGGGTTCAGCTCACTTGGCGGACTATATGGACCTGAACGAATACTGGCAAAAGAACGTACTCAAGCATTGCGGTGCACCGGGGATTTGTATTTCCTACGATAGCATTTCCCGACATTTGTTTAGAGAATGGAAAAGTAAAGCAATTTTAGTCTTGGATCTAGCTATCGGCCTTCCGCAATACAGGGTAAAGATCCAATACGGCGACACTTTCCATATGGGAATGTTGGATGAGGTAGATGAGATACGCAAACGATTATTTTCGTGGTATAAGGAGGAGATTGAACTTGCGGATATTATATTATGTGGTAGTGAATTTGTAAAGAAAACTGTCTTGTTTTTTTTCCCGGATTTCGAAAATAAATGTAAAGTACTTCCTTATGGAACGGATCTGGAAGGTTTCAGCTATCCGGAACGCAAATTTGATCAGCGAAAGAACTTAAAATTTGCATTTGTGGGGAGATTGAGTTTGAGAAAGGGTGCTCATTTGATGATAGATGCTTGGAAGAATTTTATGGTGGATAATCCTGAATCAGAACTCCATTTTTTCGGGACGCCAGACAAGGAAGTCAGTGTTGAACAGTTGCCTGAGAGGGTTTTTTGGCATGGATGGATAAAAAAAGCAGATTTGATCGGCAAATTAAAGGCAATGGATGTCTTTGTATTCCCCACCACCTTTGAGGGTAGTTCCATTGCTGTCTTTCAGGCTATGGCATTAAAATTGCCTGTAATAACGACAGTAAATAGTGGGACTGTTCTTGAGCATGGCAAATCATGTGAAATTGTAGAAGCAGGAGACAATATTGGTTTGGTGAATGCGATGAATAAGTTGGTGCGTGATGCAGATTATAGGAAAAAACTAGCTGAAAACGCGTATATAATAAGCAAGAACTATTCTTGGGATGATTATAAAATGCGTTTAGCCAAAATCTTGAATGAGGTGGCTTAATTATGATTTTTGGGCTAGCATACAATATATTTTGCAAATAAGCACATTCAAAACCACTTGGTTTTACATTTTCGAATTGTCAAATATTAACAGATGCAAGACGCATCTTCAATTCAGAATAAATATTACCGTGATACTGCGGCAAAATATGACTCCATGCATATGCATGAAGAAGTGGATCCAGAGCACGATTTCGCATTCTATTTTATGTGTTCGATGATCGAAAAATTAGAAATTAAATCTGTATTGGATTTAGGTGCAGGTACTGGAAGAGTGATTCATAAATTATTAAAAAAGTACCCCGGATTGAGGGTAACTGGAATAGAGCCTATTGCCGAGTTGAGGGAAGAGGGTTATAAAAAAGGTGTTTTGAAAAATGATTTAATTCACGGGGATGGCAAGAAACTTCAATTTCCTGAAAACCAGTATGATATGGTATGTGCCTTTGGGATACTTCATCATATTGATAAGCCGGCTATTGTTATTCAGGAAATGCTCAGAGTTGCAAGTAAAGCGATTTTTATATCCGATTCTAATAATTTTGGACAGGGCAGCATATTACAGAGGTTTCTAAAACAAACGATCAATACATTGGGAATGTGGAATGTTTATAATTTTATTAGAACACGGGGCAAAAGATATCAGATATCTGAAGGTGATGGATTATTCTATTCTTATTCCGTGTTCAATGACTTTTCATTGATCAAAAAAAATTGCGCAGCAATTCACCTTCTAAACACCAGATCTGCTGGAATCAATCCCTATCGTACTTCCTCGCATGTGGCCGTTCTTGGAATTAAAAAATAAAATGAATTCCTGCCTTAAATATTCTGGAACGGATGACTGAAAAGAAGCTGCTTTTAATCACATTTGACTACGAGTTATTTTTAGGCGAGAGAAGCGGTTCCGTTCAGGATTGCCTCATATCGCCCACAAATAAGTTGATGAAAATATTGGAAAAGCAAAACCTAAAGTCCTATTTTTTTATCGATACAGCTTATCTAATTCGGTTAAAAGAAGCAGCAAGGGACCATCCATCAGCCAGGGAGGATTTGGAGTCAATTACAGCACAACTAGTGCAGATGGTAAAATATGGGCATGAAATTCATCCCCATATTCATCCTCATTGGAAGGATGCCGTATATGATGCCAAACAAAATGAATGGAGTTTGCAAAATAGAAGATACTATTCTTTCGCATCACTGCTGACTGAACAACAAGCCTATTTATTTGATCAGTCAATTGCTACCGTTCGTTTAATATTGGACATAGCGAAATGTGACCAACCTCTTGATTCTTATAGAGCTGGAGGATGGACAATCCAACCGTTTGAATACTTCAGGCCGTTATTTATTCAATATGGCATTAAGTATGAGTGGAGCGTATTACCGGGTAAATATCAAATTTCCGACGCCCATAATTTTGATTTTAGGAATGCACCTGAGCATAATCCGGTTTATACATTTGATTTAGATCCCTGTAAAATTGACCAAAAAGGTCCTTTTAAGGAATTGACCATTTCTTCGTTTAGCATGAATCCTTATGAGAAATGGCTGGATTTCAAAATTAGCGGCTTGCTACAACGTTTGGGCCAACGACCAGCATTTAAGGGAAATACTGTGTCTTCAATCGTGCGAGAGCAGGGTGATAATCAATGCAAAGCCGGTTTCAGAAGGGAGATAGCGTCGTTTGAAGGACTCAATCAATTTAGGATTAGAAAATATCTATCAGATATTCGTACAAAGGAATATGTTCATTTTATTTCACATCCGAAAATGTTAACCAATTTTGAATTTAAAATGATAGATAGGTTTTTAGATAAATTGAATAGGGATAGTAAAATACAAACAAATTTCCGAGAACTGCTTGCCTGAATGATCAATATCCTTTTTATTGCTTTTGAATTTCCCCCTTTAAGTCGCGGAGGTGTACACCGTCCGCTGGCTTTTGTGAAATATCTTCCGCAATCGGATATTAATCCCATTGTGATCACACTAGATGAAGAATCTTACCCAGACGTATTCGATACCTATGGCTATGATGAATATTTGGGTAAAGATATTCGTGAAAAAGCTGATTTAATACCTATCAAGTCTGACAAAGCGGCTCATCCTTCCAAGCTCCATAACTTCCTTTCCATTTATTTTACCATACACGGAAATGAGACGAAGAACTGGAAGATTAGATTCAACGACGCCATAAAGGCAGCGGTTAAAAAATTTTCACCGAAAGCCATTTTTGCTACTGTTCCTCCCTTCAGTATTCTACCTCTTGCGACTGAAGTAGCAAAAAAGTACAAATTGCCGTTGATACTGGATTTTAGGGATGCATGGTCTCAATGGCGCACAGTGCCTTACGGAACTATTTTTCACTATTGGAAGACTTTGCAGATGGAAGGTAAATATCTGCGAGAGGCGGATGCAATACTGGCAACATCAGAACAGACCCTCGCTGACTTTATGAAATTACATGAAAACATTCCTCCCGGAAAATTATACTATGTTCCTAATGGATACAATGGCCTTTTAAAATCTTGGAAGACAATGAAGACTTATAAAAACGAATTTGTCATCGGATATGTTGGAAGCTTTTATTATTCTCCAGGAGCTAGGGAACAGATGTTGCAGTCCAGGTGGAGAAAAAGGGGGCACAGAATATTTCAATATATCCCACACCGGCAGGATTGGTTGTACCGGTCTCCATATTTTTTCTTTAGGGCACTAAAAGCACTCAATGATTCGTACCCCGAATTAGGCAGTAAAATAAAAGTAAGATTTGCTGGCAAAATACATGATTGGCAAAAAGAAATGATTACTTCTTTTGGATTGGAGAATCAAGTGGAGCTTTTAGGTTTGATATCACATAGCGAGTCACTAGCGTTTCAGGAAAATTGCGATGCTTTGTTGATTACGTCTGCAAAACAAATGGGAGGTAAAGATTACAGCATTGCAGGTAAGACGTTCGAATATTTGCAGATGCAGAAGCCGATTGTCGCTTTCGTGTGTGAAGGTGCGCAGAAAGATATATTAGAAAAAGGTGGGACTGCCTTAATTTGTAATCCTGACAACACTGAGGAATCTGTTCAACTTTTGACAGGACTCTTTAAAGGGTCGATAAATTTATGCCCAAATCTTGAATTTTTAAAAGGACTTTCACGGGAGGCACTTGCAAAGCAGTTGGCCGAAATTATTAATAGCCTGGTCCAAAATATATGAAGAAAATTTTACTGATCGCTGGTACAAGACCAAATTTTATCAAGCTTGCTCCATTATATCATCGAATAAGGACCGATGCGCCCGACATTAACGCGTTTATCTGCCATACGGGTCAGCATTTCGATTTTAACATGTCTGATATTTTTTGGCAAAATCTCGAATTACCTTCACCCGATTTTCAATTAAATATCAAAGGCATTGGTGTTGTAGATACAATTGGAAAAACTTTGCTTGGAATAAATGAAATTATTTGTCAAAATAAATTTGACCTTGTTGTCGTATTTGGAGATGTCAATGCGACCGTAGCAGGTGCAATTGCGGGCGCACAATCCAGAATTCCAGTTATGCATGTGGAAGCGGGTCTTCGCAGTTATGACCGAGATATGCCTGAAGAAATAAATAGAGTGATTACGGATCATATCAGCGATTTTTTAATGATATCCGAGCCCAGTGGAATAAAAAATCTTAAAAAAGAGGGTTTTCCGGACAGTAAGGTCTTCATGGTTGGAAATATAATGATTGAATGTCTCTTGCGGACCAAGAAATATTGGGATACGATCGAGCTTAGTAAAGAGTTGCGGTTTTTTATAGACAGTAATCCTGTTGTTGCCACTTTTCACCGGCCAGAAAATGTAGACAATCCAAAGACTTTACAGCGAATGGTGGATATCCTTCTGAATTTTGCAGCCGACCATTTAGTAGTCTTTCCCATTCACCCAAGGACGAAATCAGCTCTAGAGAAAAGTCATTTATTGGTAAGACTTCAAGAAAATGCTAAAATTCTTCTCACTGAACCACTCAGCTATTTTGTTTTTTTGAAATTGGTATCACATGCCGCCCTGGTTATAACCGATTCCGGAGGAGTTCAAGAGGAAACTAGTTTTTTAAACATACCATGCGTTACGTTTAGGAGGAATACTGAGAGGCCCGTAACTGTTGAACTGGGTACGAATCTGATGATGGATATTAATGATCAAAATTTCAGATCTGACATAACGCGTCATGAGAATGATCTGAAGAAGCGGAAGAGAATGTCAATTCCCTTGTGGGATGAACAAGTAAGCCATCGTATAGTATTGCAGATAAAAAAAATACTATCGATCTCATGATGAATACGAGGAAGGCTATTTTTTTGACAAATAAGAATGAATTACACTCAGATGTTACGGGTGGCGTGCAACTTTGCTCACAGGAATTTCACAATATCATTGAAAGCGACGAGGAAATAAATTTGTCGGACTACTATGTTCCCTATACGAGAGATATAATACAAAGGATATTAGTAAGGTGTCATTTTGAAAACTATTCAGTTTTCGATATAAAAAAAGAATCTGCCGCATTAATAGATTATATTTCTAAAGAGAATATCACCGTTGTATTTATAAATATGGCCTCTACGGTTCGGTTTGCTAAGCCAATCAAACAGAAATTCGGTGATGGGGTAAAGATTGTTTTGTTATCACATGGAAACAATTCTGGCGACTTTCTTCACCTGATCACAAAGCCTATCAAAAAACCGTTTCGGTTGCGTAAGTGGTTCAGTAAGGTGCGCCTAGGACGTTTGATCTCCACTGAAGCCGAATATCGTGTGAATTGGCTGGATAGCGTCGTAACCTTATCGGAGACTGAAAAACAAATTGAGAATTGGTTCGGTGCAAAAAAAACTACTTTTCTACCGCGGCTTTTATATAAAGATTTCCTACACAGAAACCCTACGCCAGGACGGATTGGTTTTGTAGGTAGACTAGATCATCCACCTAATTTTCAAGGAGTTTTGATTTTGCTAGCCGAAATGGCCAGACAAAACACTGGACTTCAATTCAGACTTGTGGGCGCGCCCAATGCATATGGAATGAAAATCAAGCAGCAATTTCCATTTGTAGAATATCTAGGTGAACTGAGCGATCAGAATCTTGAAAAAGAAGTAGCTACCTGGTCTTTTTTCTTGAATCCGGTTTGGTGGTATTCAACTGGGGCCTCTACTAAACTGGGGAGAGCCATAAGTTGGGGTCTTCCCATTATAACCACTACTGCAGGTATGAGAGGATATGAATGGCGGAAAGGCTCATTGCTGGTAGCAGATACACCTGGCGATATGGTAATAAAATTGACTTTAGAATCCCAAACTATGGAGCGAATCAAATATTGGAGCGAACAGACGGAATTGGTTGCCAGTAGCGGACCTGATCAAATAGAATTAATTAACAGAATACGCGCTACTTATGAATAACAATAAGACGGTATTCATTTCGGCCCCATTTTTTCCACCATCAGCGATGCCTCCTGCACAAAGAGTGCGGTTATTAGTCAGTCATCTCCATGAGTTTGGATGGAAGCCTGTAATATTCACAGTGGATCAATACTACCGGGAAGAAGCGGCGGATCCGTGGATGGTGGAGATTACAGGGAATCGATTTGAAAAAATTGAGGTAAAAGCCTGGGATCAACGCAAAACTAGGAAGTTTGGGCTGGGAGACTTGGGTATTAGAATGTTTTACAATTTGTATCATTCCATTCTTAAACAAGCAAAAAAAGAAAGGCCCGCATTAATTCTATATCCCGTGCCACCATGGTATATAATGGTGATGGCGCCAATGATTAAAAAGGCTACTGGGATTCCCTATATCATCGACTTTATTGATCCTTGGTTATATCCGACAAATCTAAAAGACTTCAAAACTATTATCAGTCAACGGTTAGCACGGCTATTGGAAGGTCGTTCAGTAAGAGACAGCGACGCTATTATAGCAGTCTCTCAGGGGATCCTGGATGATCTTATAACTAGAAATCCAACGATTTCTGAAAAGCTCATGGTTGCCGTACCATATGGAGTGGAGGCCTCAGACTACGAAGCCATCCATGTTAAACGTGAGATTGGTCAAATAGTCACCATTCGATATACCGGAGCTATTTCTGAAAACATGCTCATAGTAGTCAATACGCTATTGAAAGCGATAAAAATTGTGAGTAAGACATTGCCTATCCGCGTTATTTTTACTGGTACTTCTTACGCAGGTATTGGCCTAGCGAAACCTATGATGACTGAACTTATTTCTAGTACTGGGGTCGCTGATTTCGTGTCAGAATACCCAAATAGGGTCAGCTATCGAGAGGCATTGGAAATAAATAAATCGGCCGATATGCAGTTGCTTATAGGAGATACAACCCCTTATTATGCGGCATCCAAATTGATGGGTTTGGTGGCTTCTGGTGTTCCTTTTTTTGCATGGGTGCATGAAGACTCTTTTCCGGCAAAATTTTTGGAAGAATTAAATTATCCGCTTTGTATGGTTTACCGAACTGAGGAACTTGGAACCGAGGAGAAAATAGCTCAACTCGCAAAAGCATTGCTCAATAACTTGTTGAACAGAGACAAGTTTGTTCCTGTCTCCCTGGAAAATCCTGTCTTTAATAAATATACAGCTCAGGCTATGACAAAAACATTCGTAGATATCTTTCAAAAAATAAGCTGATGAGAAATACACATTATAATAAGATTAAGGGAAAAAAAGTTCTCGTTACAGGAGGCTTAGGGTTCGTCGGACACAATCTGGTAAAGACCTTAGTGAACGATTATCAATGTAAGGTCATTGTGGTAGATGATTGTACAAATAGTAACGAATCTGTTATAGCCTCAGTTAGGGATAAGGTGACATTTCATAAAGTGAGCGTGCTAGACGGTGATGCTTTTTTTCCTTTAATGGTTGATGTAAATTATATTTTTCATTTGGCGTGCATTCAGATTGCTGCTTCAAGTTCCGATCCATTGCTAGATATGCAGGTGAATGCTCAAAGCACCCTTCAATTACTTGAGCAAATCCGCCATGGCGAGTATCCTGTTCTTGAGAGAATAGTATATACGTCTTCGTGTTCAGTTTATGGAAGTACTTCACGTCTTCCATTAGATGAGAATGATCCGACAAATGTTTTAAGTAATTATGCGGCTACGAAGTTATTGGGTGAGCAGTACACCTTGATTTATAATCGGAATTACAATATTCCTGTTTCTATCGTTCGTTATTCAAATGTTTATGGCTATGGTCAATCGCCAAGAAATCCTTATTGTGGTGTGTTGGGAAAATTTATTCATAACTCTTTAACTTGTCAGCCTCTAACAGTAGTAGGTGACGGAGAACAAACAAGGGATTATACATTTATTACAGATGCGGTTGATGCGACAATATTGGCCGCCGTTCATCCTATGGCATATGGAGATGTATTTAATGTCGGGTCAGGTATTGAGACATCGGTGAACAGGCTGGCAAATTTGATAAGTGACTATGTTAAAGACGCGACAATCACTCATGTCCCAGAAAGAGATATTGATAATATCAGGAGAAGGGTGGTCGACATTGAGAAAATTCATCAGAGATTAGGATGGGTACCCAAAATGGGATTGCAGAAAGGTATAGAATCTACGATAGACTGGTATAAGACTATTTTGTAGTGATAAAGGATCTGTTCAATACTCTAAAATTTATTATCAACCATCCTGCAACCCAGCGTGACAAATGGGGTGCGGTCAGGAGGTATGTGAGCTGGCAGGTTCAATCGAGAACTTTCCGCCATCCAGTAGTTTATCCCTTTGTAGAAAATAGTCATTTGATTATTGAGAGCGGGATGACAGGTGCCACGGGTAATATTTATACCGGGCTTCATGAATTTGAGGACATGATGTTTTTGCTTCATTTGTTACGGGCCGGAGATCTTTTTGCAGACGTGGGGGCCAATATCGGTTCTTACACTGTACTTGCTTCGAGCGTGGTGGGCGCAAAAAGCATAAGCTTTGAGCCTGTTCCATCAACTTATCTACACTTGAAAAATAATGTTTCGATCAACAATATTGAATCATCTGTTGAGCTCTACAATGCCGGCGTTGGACAGGAAAAAGCCAGATTGAATTTTACAAGTAGCCTAGATACCATGAATCATGTAGTGAATACACCATCTGACGCTTCTGAAACCATTCAAGTTGACATTGTAACGTTGGACAGTATTCTAGAAAATAGAAATCCTGTTTTGATCAAAATAGATACAGAAGGTTTTGAAATGGCTGTTTTACAAGGTGCGATGTCTACAATCGCGAAACCATCTTTATTGGCAATAATCATAGAATTAAATGGTTCTTGCCAGCGTTATGGAATCAGTGAAAAAGACATCCATGAGTTGGTTACTATGCGGGGATTTTCTCCTGCAACCTATGATCCTTTTACAAGAAAATATAGTATAAATGAGTCATTTAACCTCCATGGGAATACGATCTATTTGAGAAACGATATGGAGGTTGAAAAACGGCTGATGACTTCTCGAAAATACAACGTACTGAATCGGTCCTTATAAGGTTTAAATAATATGCGAATAGCGGTCGTTTCTACACACCCCATACAATATTATGCTCCTTTGTTCAGATTTATGGCGAAAGAGCCGGGTGTAGAGCTGAAGGTTTTTTATACCTGGTCCCAATCCGAGCTGGGATCTAAGTTCGATGTTGATTTTGGTAAAATAATAGAATGGGATATTCCTTTGCTGGATGGTTATGCATTTGAATTTATAGATAACATATCAAATGATCCAGGCGTACATCATTTCAATGGGATTAACAATCCCAATCTAAATAAGTCAATTGCAATATGGAAGCCGGAATTCGTTTTGGTTATTGGGTGGAATTTTAAGAGTCATTTGGCGTGCATGCGATATTTTAAAGGAAAAATTCCAGTTTTGTTTAAGGGAGATTCAACTCTTCTGGATGAGAAACCAGGGTTAAAGAAAATACTCAGGAGAATTAGTTTGACTTGGGTTTATCGTAAAGTCGACATTGCGCTGTATGTTGGTAAAAATAACTTTGATTATTTTAAGAAGCATGGATTGCAGGATAATCAACTCCATTGGGTACCCCATGCGGTAGATAATACAAGATTTAGAGGAGGGAAGGAACTAGAAGAGGAAGCTAAACTGTGGAGGCGGCGATTAGATATTCGAGATGACGAACTGGTGGTTTTGTTCGCCGGCAAATTTGAACCCAAGAAGGACCCAGATTTTATGATTAGACTGGCTAAGAATTTACCTGATACCCGGTTGAAATTGATTTTGGTTGGTAATGGTATTTTGGAATCCGAGCTTAAAGAAAGGGCATCAGGAGATAAACGAATTATTTTCCTTGACTTTCAAAACCAACAAAAAATGCCTTTGGTATACCGATTGTGTGATATTTTTGTTTTGCCTTCCAAGGGACCAGGGGAAACCTGGGGATTGGCAGTCAACGAAGCGATGGCTTGCAAACGTCCAGTATTGGTTTCCAAAAAATGTGGATGTGTTCCGGACCTTGTCGAAGAAAACGTCACAGGTTGGGTTTTTGAACCGGGAGATACAGGTGACCTTGAGATGAAAGAACTTTTACAAAAGACACTAAATGACCAGTCTCGTTTGAAAGCTATGGGGGAACAAATCTGGACAAAATTACAACCCTATTCCTATGAAACAGTTATTGAACAAATGAAGTCTATAAACTTATCCTGAATGGCTTCCATTAGAAATAATTTTTTAATTTTTTCTCTAGTAATCTGTTTCCTTTTATCATTTGTAACACGGTGGTACAGTGAAATTTCAATATTTCTTTTCGTAGTAACCATTTTTGCTATTCTGGACAAATTAGGCAAGGGATTGGTTTTGCGGGAACTAGTGGTATTGCATACAATTTTTATTTGCCTAATAATGCCATCTGTTGGATATAGTGTATATAACCACGATAATTATTTGGCTAGAATTTTTTACAGATACATGATGGTGTCAGATGACGTATATTTTGGCTTTACTTTACCAGCAGTCTGTGCATTTTCGTTGAGCATGTGTTATCCGGTAACCAAATCAAATAAGGTTTTAGATGAAGGAGAATCATTTAGGAAAATCTTGCTGCTCGTTAGAAATGAACTTCGAATGCATACAAAGACCGGAATCATTATCACGGTTACAGGCGTCATAACCTTCTTCTTTATAGGAGTAGTGCCGGATGCGGTTAGATTTGTTTTCACCTTGCTTTTCTTTTCATCCTTTGCGGGTATCTTATATATCTACTATAGCCCGCCGATGGCATCAAAAAATATACTCCTCATATTATTTACCCTATTTATGCTGGGTTTGGCCGTTCAAAGCGGTGTGTTTACGATTGTTGTTTATATGGGAATTACATTATTCTCATTTCTTTTTCTAGGAAGAAAATATGCATTGTGGAAGAAAATGGTGGTGTTTATAGTCGGTGTCTTTTTATTGTTCATCACACAGAACGTGAAAACAGCTTACCGAGATCAAACCTGGAGGGGCAAGGAAGTGGATGGAAAAACTACCCTGTTCGTCGATCTGGCGATCGACAACTTAGAAAACATTGATAAACTTATTGATAACGAAGGGTTTTTTCCTGTATATATGCGTACTAATCAGGGCTTTAATATTTCCGTGGTTATGCGTAGGATACCTGCTCAGCAAGATTTTGATGATGGAAACCATTTGTTGTTGACTGCAGCATCAGCGTTAGTTCCCCGTTTGATTTGGCCAGATAAACCTCAAGCTGGTGGAAAGGAAAGCATGAAATATTATACGGGATATAATATAGAGGGCTGGTCAACTAACGTAAGTCCTTTGGGTGAAGCATATGCAAGTTTCGGACCTTATGGAGGAATTTTATATATGTTTCTGCTTGGCTTGTTTATCCGTTGGGTTTATAAAAGAGTGTTCGTGATCGCATTAAGGTTGCCTCTATTAGTCTTGTGGATACCTGTTCTTTTTTACCAGGTAACATATTGCATGGAGACAGACAGCCTTCAAATTTTCAATTCTTTACTAAAAGGTGCTTTTTTTCTATGGCTACTTTTTAAGGTACTCCCTAACTGGTTTGGAAAAATGATTAAACAACCTGGTTCACCAAGGCAATTTAGGCCTCGACAAGTACCAATTTGAAAGTGAAAGACTTCAACTTAAAAATATCTATTTGACGTCAGTTAAATATATTTTCCGCAAGACCAACCCTTTATTTTTTAGCATTGAAAAAGTATTCTCTGCTTTGACGGAAAACTTAAAAGAGAGGATTTCTGTAAAGACTGAGTTTATGCCATATTATAGTTCCTCCATTTCAAATATGGTTAGGAATATTAGATATGCTAAAAACAACAAGGCTGATATCTATCACGTAACAGGAGATGTTCACTATGTTGTTTTGGGTTTGCCTGCAAAAAAAACGATCCTTACAATTCATGACAGCGTATTTATTCGGGATAGTCGAGGGTTAAAACAAAAATTTTTCATTTGGATATTTCTAAAACTCCCCGTCAAACACTGCAGATTTATAACAACGATTTCTGAGAAGTCAAAGAAAGAAATCATTCATTATACAAGTTGCGATCCTTCCAAAATAGTAGTTATTCCAAATCCCGTAAATAGTCAGATTTATTATAAGGAGCGGGAATTCAATAACACCAATCCCACACTTTTATTTATCGGCTCAACTCAAAATAAAAATCTTGTCCGGATTATTGAGGCTCTTTCTGGTATATCCTGCAATTTGGAAATACTTGGCAGTATTCCCAATGAACATAAATATCTATTAGAGAAATATAAAATCAATTTTAACCAATCAATCAATCTTTCGGAGCCCGAGATGGCTGACCGTTATTCGGATTCGGATATTGTTGTCTTTCCGTCCTTGTATGAAGGATTTGGATTGCCGATTCTCGAGGGACAAAAGGCCGGACGCGCTATCTTGACCAGTAATATTTCACCAATGAAAGAAGTGGCAGGCGATGGCGCCTGTTTTGTGGATCCCTATGACGTTGCGTCTATCCGGTCTGGGATAAGAAAAATTATAGAGGATTCGCAATACCGCCAGGATATTATTAAAAAGGGATTCGAAAATATTAAACAATATGACTCTCAGGTGATTGCTGATAAATATTTAAAATTGTATGAGACCATCCAGGATACAGAAACATGTGTGGCATAGCAGGTATTTTACATTTTAATGACAAGCCGGTAGATATACTGGAAATAAGATGCATGACGGATTCCATGTTTCATCGTGGTCCTGATGCTGAGGGATTTTTTATTGATCGGGAACTCGGACTCGGTCATCGTAGGCTTTCCATTATAGATTTATCTGCATCAGCCAATCAGCCCTTTCAAGATGTAACGGGACGTTACACCATTATTTTCAACGGGGAGATTTATAATTACGTCGAACTAAAGCCTTTCTTGTCTGACTACCCATTTAGGACTCATAGCGATACGGAAGTGATCTTGGCGGGATACATCAAGTGGGGCGATAGGTGCTTGTCCAGACTGCGCGGGATGTTTACGCTTATCATTTGGGATAAGCAAGAGCGGGAACTATTTATAGCTCGCGACAGACTTGGGGTCAAGCCTCTTTATTATTTTCTGGATGAGAATAGGATCGTATTTGCATCGGAGGTCCGGGCGATATCGAAAGTGGGAAATATTCCAAAAAAGATTGACAAGACTGCTGTGGCCGAATATTTTCGTTATCAGTCCATAGGTTTTCCTTTTTCCCCTATTGAAAGGATTCGTCAATTAGAAGCCGGAACCTGGTTAAAAATTAAGAAGGGATATATACAAAAACAGAAGTATTGGGATCCAACGGATAAAAATTTTGATTTTGAGTTCACAAATAAAAAGGATGTAGAAGATAAAATTAGGGAGCTGATGCTCCAGTCTGTGAAAAGACGTTTGGTCAGTGATGTTCCCGTGGGCGCTTTTTTATCGGGAGGAATAGATTCCAGTGCTGTGGTGGCCTTGATGGTTGAAGCGGGAGACCGAACTCCCAATACCTTTAATATCTCTTTCGACGAATCAGAATTTGATGAGTCAAAGTATGCTGAAATTATTGCTAAAAAATTCAATACTAATCACACTCAGATTCGGTTAAGATCCCATGCAATGCTGGACGAATTAAACCATGCCTTGGATGCAATGGATACCCCTTCAGGAGATGGCATAAATACTTATGTAGTATCTAAAGCCATTCAAGACAAAGGAATACGGGTAGCTCTGTCCGGAGTAGGCGGAGATGAACTTTTTGCAGGATATCCGATTTTCCTAAATTACATTCATCTCATGCAAAAACGTTGGATCTGGGATGCGCCGAAACTGTTTAGAAATTTGGCAGGGGCTTTCCTTGGTAAAGGTGAACGTAAGGATAGAATGCGGCAATTATTAATGATGCCTTCTCCAAACATTGAGAATAGCTACCCTGTATTTAGACAAATTTTGTCTCCGGTCTCCTTGATAAAACTGACCAATTTAAATGGTATTGACGAAGACACATTTTCCAATCAATTGAAGCAAAAAAAAGCTGCTTTGGCCAAACTTCCTTTTTACAGTCAAGTTACCGCGGCAGAATATTTAGGTTATACTCAGCAGACGTTGCTTAAAGACATAGATCAAATGAGTATGGCACAGTCGCTGGAAATTAGGGAGCCTTTTTTCGATCAGGATCTTGTAGAGTTTGTAATGTCAGTTCCAGATCATTATAAGGCACCAATCTACCCAAAAAGTCTGTTAGTGGAATCAATTAAACCGTTGTTGCCAGCCGAAATTGTTCATAGAAAAAAACAAGGATTTGTTTTTCCATGGAACCAATGGATCAGAACAGACCTTCGAACATTTTGCGATCAGAACATTTCTCGTATGGCCCAACGAGACTTTGTTCATGGTGACAAATTGAAATTTACTTGGAAGAGTTTTCTTAGTGGAGACAAGAATATTCGTTGGGTTGAAGTGTGGTCTTTTGTGGTGCTCAACTATTGGATGGAGAAAAACGGCATTGAATAAAGATTTAAAGAAAATGCAGCAGGAAGAGAAAAAGACGATATTAATGTTCACAGATTGGTACGAACCAGGATTTAAAGCTGGTGGACCAATCCAGGCCTGCAAGAATGTGGTGGCTAGTCTAAAAAATGAGTACGATTTTTTTATCCTTTGTTCAGATAGGGACCTCGGAGATAAAATGCCTTACAAAGATGTACCCGTAAATCAATGGTTAGATAAGGAAATTAACGTGCGCATTTGGTATGCATCACCAAATTTTATGAGGAGGCGACTGCTTTTACAGCTCATTGAAGACATAAAGCCTGATTTCGTTTACTTCAACAGCATGTATTCTTTTCGTTTCACATTATTGCCGCTCTGGGTATTGCTAAAAAACCGATTCCATGGTAAAATAGTATTGGCACCCAGAGGAATGTTACATAAGGGCGCGCTTAAAATTAAATATGTAAAAAAGAGTTTGTTTTTAAAACTTTTTTTGCTTATTGGATGGAGCAGGAAAATAATCTTCCAGGCAACTGATGAACAGGAAAGGAAAGACATTCAGTACTTTTTCACAGGCAAGGCCAATCTTGCAGTTGTTGAAGATATTCCAACGCTCAATGACCAACCTTGGGAGGCGATTCGAAAGACATCCGGCAGCCTTCGTTGCATCTTTCTGTCGAGAATACATCCAAAGAAAAATTTGCATTATTTCCTTAACCTTTTAAAAGATGTAAGCTCTGAACTTGACATTGTTTTTGATATATATGGTTCTGAGGATCATCCGGACTATGCCGAGCAGTGTAGGAAAATTGCGGCGTCTCTTCCAGCCAATGTTAAGGTTCGTTTCATGGGAGGGATAACATTTAACAAAGTATTCGACGCTTTTAGAAAATATCATTTATTTATTCTCCCCACTTTGGGAGAAAATTATGGCCACGCAATTTTTGAGGCATTAACTACAGGATTGCCTGTTATGATCAGTGACCAGACTCCTTGGAGAAATCTTGAACAAATGAAGGTAGGCTGGGATATTCCGCTTCAACATAAGGAAAAATTTTTAGAGGCCATTGCCCAAGCAGCTGCGTGGAGCCAAGAGGAGTACAACGAATGGTCGGAAAATTCTTATGCTTATGCCAGGGAATACATGCTCAGCCTCAATGCGCTTTCAAAATATAGAAAATTATTTTCAAGCCCGCAACGAAAGGTCATATTATTGTTTACGGATTGGTATGAACCAGGATATAAAGCAGGTGGCCCTATTCAGTCTTGCAAAAATATTGTAGCCATCTTGAAAGGCGAATATGATTTTTATATTGTTTGTTCTGACCGGGATTTGGGTGATCAACAACCTTATAAGAATATTCCAACAGATGAGTGGGTCAAAACGTCTGACACTACTCATATTTGGTATGCCTCGCCGAAATATATTTCGACAAAAACAGTGAAGGAGTTAGTCACCGATACTCGACCGGATTTTGTTTATTTCAACAGCATGTACTCACCCTTGTATACATTGTTACCTCTTTGGGTCTTGCTTCGAAATCAATACAGCGGTAAAATTATCTTGGCTCCGCGTGGGATGTTGCATAAGGGAGCATTGAAACGGAAATATTTCAAAAAGTATGTGTTTTTAAGACTGTTTAGATTCATTGCTTGGCATAAAAGGGTGGTTTTTCATGCTACCAATAAGCAAGAACAAAAAGATATTTTAGCTTTTTTTTCAACAAAAGCCAATATTACCATATTAGATAATATTCCCAACACATCATTTAGTCAATGGCTTCCCAAATTAAAAAAACCAGAGGAACTAAGCTGTGTTTTCATATCTAGGATTCATCCCAAGAAAAATTTATATTATTTTTTGAAAGTTCTTTCGGAAATAAAAAATGAAGTTAAGCTGGTATTCGATGTATATGGGGTTGAAGAAGATGAGGGTTATGCGCAGGAATGTAAACAATTGACAAACTCACTGGGAAGTAATATTCATGTTAAGTTTAAGGGGCCGATTCCATATACCGATGTATTTTCTACGATGCAGCAATATCACGTTTTTGTATTACCGACATTGGGAGAAAATTATGGCCACGTTATTTATGAGGCCATGTCTGCGGGTGATCCTGTGCTGATCAGTGACCAGACACCATGGAGGCACCTGGAGGAAGAGAAAGCCGGATGGGACTTGCCGCTTAATCAAAAGGACAGATTTAAGGAGGCGATCAGGGAAGCTGTATCCTGGAACCAGGAGGAATATAATGAATGGAGTAAAAATGCTTTTCTCCTGGCGAAAAATAGTGTGGATATTCCCAGACTATTTGAGAAATATAAAAGATTATTTGGATAAAAAATCCTTTGAAAAATTCCAATTCCCATAAAGACAATTGTACATGCTGACTGAAAAACAGAAAATTAGATATTTATTGAGTTCTTTGTTGGCCTCGGGACAATCGGTGCAGTGTCCATATTGCAAGAGTGGTAAGGGCAGGAAAATCGACAGAAAATATTTGGTGACTAAGCTATTAGAATGTCAAGTCTGTCATTTATATTTTAGATTCCCTATCGATCAGGCTAACGAAAACGAGAGTTTTTATCAGACAGAATATCAGGAATCTGATAAAATCACAACTGGGTTGCCCGACCCTGACTCACTGGATAAAATGAAAAGCGAAGGATTTAGAGCGGAAGATAAAAATGCTGATAGGTATCTCGAATTATTTGCAAAATTATTTCCGGGAAAAAACAATCTGAGAATCATCGACTACGGTTCAAGCTGGGGGTATACGTCCTATCAGTTTAAAAAGGCCGGTCACCAGGTTCAGGGTTTTGAAATTTCGCTTCCAAGAGCTTCTTTCGGCATTAAAAACTTAGAGGTTGACATTTGTAGTGATGAAAAATTATTGCGGAACGAAAATCATATATTTTTCTCTTCACATGTCATTGAACATCACCCGGACATTGCTTCTATGGTTAAATTGGGTAAATCACTTTTAGTGGATGGCGGTTATTTTATTGCGTTTTGTCCAAATGGAAGTCAGGCATTTCGGCAAAGGAACCCGGAAGTTTTTCACCGGTTCTGGGGAAAGGTCCATCCCAATTTTTTAAATGCTGAATTTTATAAACATATATTTGAAGATCAACCTTACTATATTGCCAGTAGTCCGATCGTAGCTGGGAAATTACATCCATTGCAATTTCGAGATAAGGTAGTAGAGGATCTTTCTGGCGAAGAGTTGATGGTCGTGGTAAAATATGGGAAATCTTAGCCGGTTGCTCAATTCCTCAATAAATCGTGTAAATAGCGCCATTCAATCTTTCGGTAGATGAATAACCCTGTAAAAAATAGTACATACAACAATGACTGGTATCGCAGAGAAATCGGCGCTTCCAGATTTAAACAAGTTTGCTGGTATCTGGTCAACGCGATTTTCTTCATCAACGCACTCATTCCCTCTTCATCACTCAAAAGATTTTTCCTTCGCCTCTTTGGTGCCCGGATCGGGAGCGGCGTCGTCTTAAAACCGGGTATCAACATCAAATATCCCTGGAAATTGTCTATTGGTAATTTTTCATGGGTGGGGGAGCGGGTCTGGATAGACAACCTGGCCAGCGTTGAAATTGGCGACAATGTTTGTCTCTCGCAGGGCGCCATTCTTCTCACCGGAAATCATGATTTTACCAAAGTGAGTTTTGATCTGATGGTAAAAAAAATTATTCTGGAAGACGGTGTGTGGATCGGGGCGACTGCCATGGTTTGTCCTGGCGTGACCTGTGCTTCGCACGCAGTACTTTCAGCAGGTTCGGTGGCAACGCAAGATCTGGCAGCTTATAAAATTTACCAGGGCAATCCGGCTTTGTTCGTAAAAGAAAGGGTAATCCAATAAAAAAACCCCGCATCTGTCAGCGTCCTTAGAAGCCAGACATTCTCTTAAGAGACAATCTAACTACCTGTTTTACCAAAATGCTCGTCTCCATTATCACAGTGACCTATAACAGCGCAGCCACCATTGCTGAAACCATGCGTTCGGTGGAAGAACAGGACTATCCCCATATCGAACACATTATCGTCGATGGCCTATCGACAGACAATACCGTTAATATAGTCGAACGATACACCCATACAGCCAAAGTAATTTCGGAAAAAGACGATGGGATTTATCATGCCATGAACAAAGGTATTCAGGCCGCAACGGGAGATATTATTGGTATTTTGAATTCGGACGATATATATATCGACAACAAAGTAATTTCCAAAATTGTCCACAAATTCGAAGATTCCTCCGTTCAATCCTGTTACGCCGATCTGCAATACATGGATGCGTTAAACACGGAGATGATAACCCGTACCTGGAAATCGGGCAACTATAAAGTAGGATCATTTTATTGGGGGTGGATGCCGCCGCATCCCACATTTTTTGTGAGAAAGTCAGTATATGACAAGGTCGGATTGTTCGATACCAGCCTTCGTTCTGCAGCTGACTATGAAATGATGCTTCGCATATTGGTGAAACACCGCTTGTCAACTACCTATCTGCCACATGTTATCGTCAAAATGAGAACAGGTGGCTTGAGCAATGCGTCTGTCAAAAACCGGATCCGTGCAAACCGGGAAGACCGAAAAGCCTGGCATCTCAACGAGTTAAAGCCTTATTTTTTTACTTTATATTTGAAACCATTAAGAAAAGTGCTTCAGTTTATCAAAAAATAGTGTTTTGGATCTTTGTCATTCCAAAGGCAGACAGGATCTTTTGATTTTCTATTTAGAGTAATTTTATCATTATGTCGAAAGTCGCTTTGATAACCGGTGTTACAGGTCAGGACGGGGCCTACCTCAGTGAACTCCTGCTGGACAAGGGATATCAGGTACATGGGATTAAGAGGCGCAGCTCATTGTTCAATACCGACCGGGTGGACCATCTCTATCAGGATCCACACGAAAAACATATTCATTTCAGGTTGCACTATGGAGACCTGACCGACAGTACCAATCTTATCCGGATCATCCAGGAAGTACAACCAGACGAAATCTATAACCTGGGAGCCATGAGCCATGTGCACGTGAGTTTCGAAACGCCGGAATACACGGCCAACGCAGATGGTATTGGGGCCTTGCGGGTGCTCGAAGCCGTCAGAATTCTGGGTTTAACCAAGAAGACAAAAATATATCAAGCCTCGACTTCTGAACTCTACGGAATGGTACAAGCTGTACCTCAGTCTGAGACGACACCGTTTTATCCGAGATCCCCCTATGCGGTGGCAAAATTATATGCCTATTGGATTTTTGTCAACTACCGCGAAGCCTATGATATGTTTGCGACCAACGGAATATTATTCAACCATGAATCGCCCAGGCGGGGAGAGACCTTTGTAACCCGGAAAATCACCCGAGCAGTAGCAAAAATTGCATTGGGACTTCAGGACAAACTTTATCTGGGAAACCTGGATGCCCGGCGTGACTGGGGCCATGCAAAAGATTATGCGGAAGCCATGTGGCTCATTCTTCAGCAGAAAGAACCGGAGGATTTTGTCATTGCCACCGGTGTTACCACCACCGTAAGGGATTTTGTAAAGATGGCCTTCGCCGAAATTGGGGTTGAACTGATATTCAAGGGCAAGCACGACGGGGAATACGCCGAAGTCGGATCTTCCTCCAATCCCGATTATCCACTGGAGAAAGGCAAAAAATTGGTAGTCGTCGATCCAAAATATTTTCGACCGACGGAAGTCGATTTGCTGATCGGAGACGCGACCAAAGCGCGTGAAAAACTTGGATGGGTGCCGAAATATACTTTGACGGAGTTAGTAAAAGAAATGGTACATGCAGACCTGGATCTTTTCAGAAGGGAAAAATTGCTGAAAGAGTCAGGCTTCGAAATAAAGAACCAGCACGAATAAGGGAGAACATAACGGAGAGATGGTTGATCCTCCCACACATTATACCAATTTTAAAGGGTCGAAGGCATATGAATGAGCAGGATAAAATATATATCGCCGGTCATCGGGGTATGGTTGGCTCGGCGATCAAAAGAAGGCTGGAACAAGACGGCTTCAAAAACCTGATCTATAAAACCTCGCAGGATCTGGATTTGCGAGATCAGGCGGCCGTTCACGAGTTTTTCGAGACCGAAAGGCCGGTTTATGTTTTTCTGGCCGCTGCTAAAGTAGGAGGCATACTGGCCAACGATACCTACCGGGCTGACTTCCTTTACGATAATCTGATGATCGAAAGCAATGTCATCCGGACTGCTTTTCAACAAAAAACTAAAAAATTGCTGTTCCTGGGATCGTCCTGCATCTATCCAAAAATGGCTCCGCAGCCTTTGAAGGAAGAATATTTATTGACCGGATTGCTCGAACCGACCAACGAACCCTATGCCATCGCTAAAATTGCCGGTATCAAACTCTGCGATGCATTCCGAGCTCAGTATGGTTGTAATTTTATTTCGGCCATGCCCACCAACCTGTATGGTTCCAACGATAACTACGACCTGAAAAATTCACATGTACTACCGGCCATGATCCGCAAATTCCATGAAGCCAAAATTAAACAGGAACCCTTTGTGACAATATGGGGTACGGGTGAACCCAAAAGAGAATTTCTTCATGTGGATGATCTGGCAGAAGCCTGTGTTTTTCTTATGAAAAATTATGATGATCCAGGACTGGTGAACGTAGGAACCGGTGTGGATCTAAGTATTCTGGAGCTGGCAGAATTGATTGCACAAATTGTCGGATACACCGGTGGTATTAAAAAGGATTTAACTAAACCCGATGGTACACCTCGCAAACTGATGGATGTATCCAAATTAAAGTCCATGGGCTGGCAGGCAAAGATCCGTCTGGAAGAGGGTATCCGGATGGTCTACAACGAATTTAAAAACTCCGGGATGGTAGCCAGTGAAGGGTAACAATGGGAATCGGAAATCTGAAAATACAGTACATTCATAGCTACTATAACCCAATTTATAACAACCACGGATAACGGTTATAAACCAGCGAAAGCGGTCCGCAGGGTGATCACTAACCAACATGTTCGGATTATTTAAAAAGCGGGAACACGAAGTCGCAGATCTTTCAGGTCTTGTAACCGACATGCACAATCATTTGATTCCGGGCATTGACGATGGCTCAACCGATCTGGAATCTTCGATCGTCATGATCCGAGCCATGCACGCGCTCGGTTACCGCAAATTTATTGCCACGCCCCATGTCCAATGGGAGATGTTTAAAAATACCCATGAGATCATTGAAAACGGGGCGCGGCTAGTACAGGCTCGGCTCAAAGAATCAGAAATGAACGTGGAATTCAGAGGAGCAGCAGAATATTTTCTGGACGAACATGTCGATGAATTGCTGGAAAAAAACATTCCGCTGCTTACCATTCATAAAAATATGGTCCTGGTGGAATTCTCCTTTATCCGTCAGCCGATGGACCTGAAAGAGAAGCTTTTTCAACTTCAGATCAAGGGTTATCAGCCGATCATTGCCCATCCTGAACGATACCTGTACTTCGGTGCACATAAGAATCTCTACGATGAACTGCATGATATGGACTGTATTTTCCAGCTAAATCTGCTTTCCCTGGTCGGGTATTATGGGAAAAAACAGGAGGAATTGGCCCAATATCTCATCAAAAAGAAATATGTAAGTCTTTTAGGTTCAGACCTTCACAACCTCAGGCACATCAATATCCTTCGTGCCTCCTCTACCATCTCACACACAGTGAATCGATTGCTGGATTCCGGCGTTTTGCTCAATCCGACCCTGGAGGTCCAAAGTCCCCCATGAAAAAATGGAGGCAACACCCCTTGTTTCCCTGACGGTTTCCTTAAGGCACTTCCCTCGTCCATTTTCAAATTTTCTCCACTCGACTATTCCTCACCGCTTGCCGTTCCTCCTGCTTGTCCAAAGCGTATTTCTTGACACATAGTCGTGACGCTCTGTCGCAAAAACTTAATGTTAAGATTCCTCCGCTTGTCCTTTAGCTGACATTCCGTCTTGGCATTATTTTTATCTTTATATCGTAAATCATTTCACAACATGGGTGCTCTCGAATTCAACCAGCTTTTGGTATCCAATGCTGAATTTTTGAAGCCGTTTGCGATCACTTTAACCAGGGATAGCGAAGAAGCGAAAGATCTTTTTCAGGAAACATTATACCGGGCTATAGCCAATAAGGATAAATACAACGTCGGAACCAATATCAAAGCATGGTTGTACACGATCATGCGGAACATATTTATCAATAATTACCGGCGGCGTGCGAAACAGAAAACGATTTTTGATTCATCACCGAACGACTACCTGCTCAACAACAGTCAATCTGCCGTGATCACGGGTAATGCGGAAAGCAACCTGCGCATCCGCGACATCCAGGGTGCAATCCACGGTCTGCCGGAAATTTTCAGAAATCCTTTCCTGCTTTACTTCGATGGATATAAATATCACGAAATTGCAGACATGCTCCAGGAACCCCTGGGAACCATCAAGAGCCGGATACATTTCGCCCGGAAACTGTTGAAATCACAGATTCAGCAGTTTTAAGGGATTTTTGACTGAAAGGCGTTTTCGTTCTAACGGAACCATTCAAGGCAATCGGGTGAAAATCGCCAGCAATAAAAAAATTTCGCGCTCAGGGGAAGGGCTTTAAGCATTAAAAATGGACATGACAGAACAAGTGGTACTGGTCAATGAGCGAGATGAACAAACGGGTACCATCGAAAAAATGGAAGCACACCGGAAAGCCCTTTTACACAGGGCTTTCAGCGTTTTTATATTCAATGCCAAGGGTGAAATGCTTTTACAACAAAGAGCACTGGGTAAGTATCACAGCCCCGGTTTATGGACCAACGCCTGTTGTTCCCATCCGAGACCCGGAGAAGGAGTTGAACAGGCTGCTGTCAGGAGATTGAAGGAAGAAATGGGAATTGATGTCAACCTGGAAAAAGTATTTGATTTTATTTATCGCACGGAGTTCGACAACGGTTTGACCGAATATGAATTTGACCATGTTTACACGGGGACCTATTCGGGCACGTTATATCCCGATACACAGGAAGTCAAAGATTATTGTTTTCGTTCCATGGAAGATATTGAAGCAGATCTACGTCAGCGGCCGGAGAAATACACCACCTGGTTTAAGATCGCCTTACCCCGTCTAAGTGCTTCACTGAAAACACCCGATCTTCCTCAAATAAGACAATAGAAGGTGAAGGATTTAAATGAGTCACCTGCGATGGATGGCTCTTCTCCATTACTCAGGCATTGGGTGAGATGCGCTCGGCTTTTACAACCGGCGTCTTAGACTTTGCGCCGCCCCGGTTATCACGCGCCATGCGGGAATAGACCGATAACTTTCGATTGAAAAGAAATTTAAAGAGCAGCCCGGTATAAGAAGTATGGTATCCGAGTGAATTATAATAACTGCCGGCGTATTTTTTCACCTGGGGTAATTTATTCCAGGGAACGGAAGGAAAGTCGTGGTGTTCATTGTGGTAACCGACATTCAGGTTCACGGTGTTCATGGAGCCATAGTAACTTTTTGTTTCCTGATCCCCGTGGGTTAGAAAATGTTCCTGTACCCAGCGGGCACCGAGGGGATGCAGACCGACAGAAAAAAAGAAACTCGCCGTGAGATAAACGGTAGCCTTCCACCCTAAAAAATAAATGAAGACGGACATGAAGGCAACCTGGACGATGATATTCACCACGGTCCATCGGTCCATCAGGCGTACTTCTTTTATTCTTCCAGGACGGATCATCTGAAAAATCGGGTAGAATAACAGCCAAAGGGCCTTGCCAAAACCGGAGTTATTGATCAGCTTGGCTTCCCAGCGGTAAGGCATATCCGCGTCCAGTTCTTCCACACCCTGATAGGAATGGTGTTTGAGGTGATATTTCTGAAAAGAAATGGCGCTCGGGAAAACCAGTGGCAGGTTGGCTATGATGGCGGAAATCTTATTGAAAAAACTTTTCTTAAACAGCAGGTTGTGTGCGGCCTCGTGGATACAGACATAGAGGGTATGGCTGGCAAAAGCGCCACCCAGGTAAGCCACCAGAAAGATTACCCACCAGGACGCATCCCTGAGGAACCAGGAGAGGGTAACTTGAAAAGAAACGCAAAGCAGGATCACGCCGAAAGTCCAGGGATTTCTGCCGATCAGGGTCCTGATTTCAGGATGTTTATAAATAATTTCCTTCGTCCTGGGTTTGTGCGGCTCACTTTCCATACTCCACTGGAAGCTGTTCGGCTTGGGCATATCCTGATTTTTTACGTGCGCAAATTTACTGCATATTTCTCATTTAAGGGCGATTGGTCCCCAATGGACGAACCCGCGGCTCCCCTTGCGACACCCACTCCCATGACCTTCAAAAAACGGTCTGGAAATTAAATTCCTTAGGCCCTGATCCTGAAGGCTTAAACCCTATTTGGGTTTGTATTTCGCTTCTTCAAAAATCTGTTTGGCTGGAATTTTTAACAGTTGCGCTGGCGTCAGATCGGGATGCAGGGATACATACTTCTGAACGATCCGCCATCCGACCCACTGACCGATATTTCCGGGTGAAGCCTCCGGCATACCTTGCGTATAGGGACCATCGCCGATGAAATTTTTAATCAGATCAGGTTCCAGGGAATAGAGATTTTGATCCAGGAAAAAATTCCAAATCTGTCCTTCATTGCCAAGGCACCAGTTCAGCTGCCGCTGAGTAAAACCGGTCTTTAGGCTATCGGCCGTTTCCGGGAGCAACTGAGCAACCAACCACCAATTCTTCCCCTTTTCAATCATTTGTTCGATCAGGGTCCTGCTAGAACTCTGGTCGGGGTAAATATCTTCGGC
>JABDAN010000046.1 GCA_013289175.1 Bacteroidota bacterium | reverse complement strand
ATGCAGTCTGAATTTTATGAAAGAGCTGAACCAGCATTATCAATTTTCCTCTCTTGTGATTTCTTTCCTTTTCAGAAAACATCAATTTTCTTCGAAAGTGGCCGCTAAAAAAAGAACCCGCTGAAATAGTTTCAAAGAAATTATGGATGTCTGATAAATTAAACCGGGAATATGAATATTCTTTAAATATTGAGCGGTGATCAATAAAGCCTTGTAAGACCCCTTGCCTGAATAGTACCGCTGTTTTAGAATGGCTGGGTTCGGTGAGGATTTGGCGGAGCACTTCTCCAGAAAACCTGTTGTAGGTGAAATCAAAAAAGGGAAGGATCTCTTCTTCAATGTGCAAGTCACCGATATTGTACATAAGGTTCTTTTTGAAAAGAAAGTGGGGGATTGCAGATTCAGGTCAGGTCAGAAAAAGGGTACCAATCTGTAAAGATTTGGCGAAAAAGTCCGATCGCAGGCTGGAATTGTTCATTTTACCGGGCATCGGAATCTACTTCAAAAATTCCAAAAGTATTTTTGTCTGGATCCATAAAGTACCCCTGCCAGCAACGGCCGGGAACAGCAAATTTTGGAAGAGCAATTTCTCCGCCCCGCTCCAGGATAAGATGGCTGGTAAGGTCAAAGCTTTCCACCTGGATGGAACATACAAATGCATTGGTTCCACTCCCCGGGGGTGGTACCGCTGCCGGTCTTTTTAACAGACCTCCATAAATCGTTTTGGTTTCTATGCGGTAATATTCAATCGGAAAAGATGTTTCTTTCACAAATGTCCACCCGAATAGGGCCTTATAAAAACCCATCTCGCGTTCCGGATGGGTAGACTGTATTTCAAAATAACCGAGGGTATTCATATATCATGGTCTTGTGTGATCAATTCGTCTGCTTCAATTAATCACCGAGCTTTCATGCAGGATTCATCCGGTTAAAGGCAATTTTCAGGTCTTCAGCACTTGCTTTCAACATTATTTCACTGAATCCGAAAGCAATCTCTTGTTTGCCTTCCTTTAACTGCTGGAAAACCGACTCGATAAATTCGCTGACTGGTGGCGCGGCATCGTGCAACCCCTTTCCTCCCAGATCTGTATTGAGGGCTGGGGGTATGATTTCAATAACGTCAATATCTTTAGATTTCAACATCTGGCGCAGGGAAAGGGTAAAGGAATGAAAAAATGCCTTGGACGCACTATAGACCGGGACTTTGGACAAGGGTACAAATGATAGACCTGATGTGACGTTCATGATGGTATTCAGGGATGAGAGATTGCTTAAAAGGGATATTAAATGAAGCGGTGCCTCCATATTGGTTACCATCTCCTTCTTGGCGCGTGAGTAAAAATCGGCATCAGAAATGGTCATCCATTGCTGAATACCTGCATTGTTAATCAGGATATTTAAATCAGGGTGATGTCGATAAATCCACTGAGTCAGTTCAACTCTTTCTTTTTCGACAGATAAGTCACATACTTTGGTAATCAGAGAAGGAAATTTTTGAGCGGCCTTTTCTAAGGCAGATGCACGTCTTCCGCAAATGATTACGGTGTTGTCTTCTTGGATAAATCGCTCAGTCAGTCCCAAACCAATACCGCTGGCACCTCCGGTAATTAAGATCTTGTTTTTCGCCGCTTTCATGGTAATTTTTTAAAAAGGGGACCATATTCATCGATTACCCTTTGTTCAAGCTTATCCGAAGACATGCGGTAGCAGTCGCATTCTCCTTTTGATGATAAATGTGACCTATTTGGCCGGATACCAGTCACGGAGTCGGACTTCAATGTTCTTATCACCGGCTTCTACCAAAGTTTTAAATGCATGGATATCACTCAGTCCATTGTTTCCCCGGTAGTGATAGGGGTAAACAATTCTGGGTTTGAAAGCCAATACTGCATCTGCTGCTTCTTGGACATCCATCGTATAAGGCAGATTCATGCAAATAAAGGCCACGTCTATATTTTTTAATGAACGCATTTCCGGAATTCCTTGTGTATCACCGGAAAGATAAATAAGCTTTCCACCGATATCCAATACATAACCATTGCCCCGGCCCTTGGTATGCATAGCCGTAGGGCTCTCCGGTAAATTATACATGGGTATGGCCCGGATGGTTATACCTGACTGAGTGGTATGGTCTCCATTTTTTAATACGATCAAGTGAGCCTTGTCGGCATCGGGTAATTTATCAGCTACCACCGGAGGAACCACCAAAACAGTACTAGATTTTTTTACGGCTTCAATGGTTTTTAAGTCGAAATGATCACCGTGGATATCGGTAACTAAAATAATATCGGGGGCCACAAGACCCTTGTAATTATCGGGGTTCGATGGATCGGCATAGATGGTTATTCCCTGGACTGTGAGAATCAGACTGGCATGTTGAATAGGCTGAATGGTAAGAGGCCCGAGGCTTGTTTTCAGTGTATCAGGTAAGGCACGTTGAGCAAAAGCCGAGTGTAATATGGGTATAAACAATAAGGTTAGTAAAAAAGGTTTCATGATTAGTAAATTAGGCAGTAAATATACTGAGAAGTTCCTACGGACCTTATTCAGTCATTTTTTTCACTGCAGTCCCATCTCCCGATTGAGGCGGTATCGCACAAAACTGGTAAAAGCATCCCCTTCCCTCTAAGAAGAAATGTTGAGGCAGGAAGCAAATTTTTCATCAGAAGCTGCCTGGAGGATTCATGGTTGTTCAGATAAAATAAATTAACTTATATGTGAAAATGTGAATCAATGCTTGATGACGAAGTCAGAATAAGTGAATTTAAGAAAGTATTGCGCCAGAATGCCAGAGAGGGGGTCGTTGATCTGGACAAGAATTACCGCTTTAAATTCGATTTTCAAATCCACCGGTTGGAAGATATCCTGCGCAATTCGAGGATGGCAGCGCCTCCAAACCGGTGGTCCTATCACCGGCTTTGTTTTTTGACCAGGGGAGAGGCGGAAATATTGACTGGTATCCATGCCTTTCGAGCAAAAAAAAACACCTTTTACATCATTCCTTCCCGGGTAATCGCTTCCAGCAAAAACTGGACGGCCGATACGCTGGGTTACGTCTTGCTGTTTAACGTCGATTTCTTTTTGAACAATAATTTTTCACACCAATTTATTGCCAACAAAAGACTTTTGACAGCATCTGTACAGCCTTACTTACACTTAGATGATAGTCAGGGTGAGGAAGTGACCCGGATACTTGAAAACATAATGTCCGAAAAGAAAGCCAAGGATCATATAAACAACGAGCTGATTGCCGTTAAAATTTTGGAACTGTTGTTACTCGGTGAAAGGCTATTCAAAAATGCCGAGCCGGAAACCTCCGATTTATCTTTCGCAGAAGTATTAAAGAATTTTATCGACCTGTTGGATGTTCATTATTCCAAGGAACACTCTGTTAAATTTTACGCTGAACAACTCTCATTTCATCCCAATCATCTCAATGCCCTTATAAAAAAACATACCGGATTGTCCGCCAAGGAATCCATTCAAAACAGGATATTGCTAGAAGCGAAATATCTTCTTCATTCTACCAAATTACCTATCCGGGATATATCCGTTCAAGTGGGTTTCAATGATCCAAATTATTTTGCCACCTTCTTTAAACGGGCAGAGAACATGTCGCCTGTCAATTATAGGAGTGCTTTTGTTTGAAAATTCAAGATAATAAGTTGATTTGTAAAGGTTCTTCCTTCATTAGAATGCAATCTTTGCATTTTTTAGAATGAATCCAATTACAGTACTGTTGGTGGATGATCATCCGTTGATCAGAAAAGCCTGGGCATTTTTATTGACGCAAAATCCCCGTTTTAGGCTGATTGCAGAGTGTGAAAGTGGGGAATTGGCAGTGGAATTGTCCAAACAGCTTTGTCCCAATATCGTTATCATGGATATTCGTATGAAGGGGATCAGTGGTATCGAAGCCACACAGATGATCCGGAAAAGCTGTCCGGATTCTAAAATCATTGGTTTATCCTTCCATGATCAACCCGATCTTCCTCAGCAAATTATTGAACAAGGCGCGCGGGGTTATTTATCCAAGAGCTCCGCGCCTGACGAGATCTACAAAGCGATTGTAGAAGTTCATGAAGGCAGAATTTACATTTGTCAGGAAATGGCTGGTAGAATAATGTAACCCGTTATATTTTTCTCCATTCTTCCGTTGTCAGCACTTCCGCCTGCCGGGGGAACACTTTTGTCGTCAGCACTTGGTGAACTTCCTGGTCAGCATCCGCGCAGCCGTCTGCCAGCACCGTGATGCGATAATCCTTATCCGCCGCTTCCCGTACGGTTGATAAAACTACACCACTGGTAGCGATTCCAGTGAGCACCATGTGTTCGATACCGAAGGATCTCAAAATGACTTCCAGATCGCTTCCTGAAAATGCACTCACACGCCGCTTTACAACCAGGATATCCTGTGGCTGCGGGGCGAGTGATGGATCAACACGCATGAATTCTTCCATATTAACCTTCGTGAAGCGTTCCCGGTTGGCAGAAAACCCTTTGTTGTTTACATTCATTTCCGGAAGTCCTGGCCGGAATCCTACCGTTACAAATATTACTGGTAGGTTTTTCTGACGGGCTGTTTCGATGGCATGAGCCACCCGGGTGATGAAAGTCGCAGACTCAGGAAGGTTTTTGAGGATGCCGATCTGCATATCCATTACAAGAAGTGCGGTGTTTTGTTGTTTCATTACTTTTGAAATTTTAGCGTGATGTTAGATATTTTGAGCAACGACTGGCTCGATTTCCGGGAGCTCACTTATTTGTTTTTGGCTGAGCCGTTCTGGTTGTAATCGTTTGAAAAATATGCCGGCTATTGTAAGGGCAACGAGTCCCTGACAAAACAACATATTTGGAGATCCTATTTTTTGTGACACGAATCCGATGAACAAGCTTCCCAATGGCAACATTCCAAAATAAGCCAGGGCAATATAACTCATCACGCGGCCTCTCATATTTGCTTTGGCTTCCACCTGGATGAGGGTGATACAAATCGTGTTCTGGGTCATAGAGCCAAATCCGGAGATGACAGCAAATACCATCGCCAGGGGGAAATAACTGGTGTGAGAAAATAATATAAGCCCAGTGCCCAGCAAGAGGGTACATATAAACAATCTTTTTTTCAGTTGGGTTCCAGGTTTTAGTGAAGCCAGAAAAATGGTACCCCCAATGGCACCGACTCCAATAAAACTATATATATAACCGAAGGTGGCTGCATCGCCCCGGAAGACTTCCTTGGCAAATACGGGCAGCAGGGTGTCGTAAGGCAATACGAGTAAACTTACAGCCGCCAGCATGAGAAGAATTGTTCTTATCGCCGGCGTATTTTTAAGATATACAAAACCCTCAACGAGTTCCGCTTTGATTTTCTTTTTTTTAAGGGACGGGGTGAAGGGGGGCAGCTTCATCGCGGACAGAGAAAGGATAACGGCTAGAAAACTGGCTGCATTGATAGAAAAACACACCCCGGCACCAAATTTTCCCAGGACAATCCCCGAAAGAGCGGGCCCGATCAGGCGGGCGATATTGACCATGGCAGAATTCAAGGCCAATGCATTGGGGAGGTCAGCCTTATCGCTGATCAGGGACGGAATCAGGGGCTGGCGCGCGGGTACATCAAAGGCATTGATGATACCCAGTAAGGAGCTGAGGGTGAGGATTTGCCAGAGCACATAGTGGTGACTCAGCGTAAGGGCTGCCAGCAGCACTGCCTGAATCATGGAAGCGGTTTGTGTGATAAGCAGTATTTTATGACGATCATATCGATCTGAAAGTATACCTCCGATCAAGGACAAAAGAAAAGAAGGAAACTGAGATGCAAATATGGTAAGACCCAGCATCAACGGGGAATGCGTCATCGTGTATACAAGCCAGCTTACACCCGTGCGCTGCATCCAGGTCCCGATTAACGAGACGGATTGGCCACTGAAAAACAACGCATAGTTGCGATTCCTGAATGATCTAAATGTTTGAATTTTTTTTAGCGCTGTCATAATATTATAGGAAATTTCCGTGCTCACTGTTTTTCTTTGTCAGCAAATCTTTTACTCATAAATATGCTGATCACAACGATCCCTGAAAAAAATACCATTAGGGAAACGGATTCCCCGGAAAATACCCTTGCCGTGCGAGCCAGAAAATAACCCGCTACCAAATTCAAGAACGCCCATAAAACATTCAGGGTCGGGGAGGAAAGACCTTTTCCGGGAGGTTTGGCAAAAGGGGTAGGGAATGGATCACCCGATATGCCGTGGACAAAATGAGGTACAAAATTGGCCAGGAAAAGACCCGCCAGAAAGCCTTCGACATAATGATACCATTGCATAGTGTGGTTTTTTATTTGGTTTCCAGAAGCTTATTTAAAATGGGAAGTGTCCTGATGAGCTGATCCTTTTCTTTATCTGACAAATGGCGGTCGATTGAATTTTTTAACCATTCATCTTTATCATATTTGGCTTTTTCAACCATCTTTTTACCAAAACTGGTCAATGAAATAAACACTTTTCGTTTGTCATCTTTGGAGGGGGTTCTTTTTATGACACCTTCCTGCTCCATTTTTTTAAGTATCTGTGACATGGTTTGTGTGGTGACCCTGGTGTGAGCAGCCAGTTCGGTGGGAAGTAGGGTGGTGGCGCGAGCCAGTTGACCGATGGTCTCTATCTCAGTCATAGAATAGGTACTGACCGAAGACATCTGCTTGCGAAGTCCTTTGTGCAGTGCCGATATAACTGAGCGAAGCGAGGATGATAAAGTGGTTGTGTCCATGTATAGCGTATAACTTGGTTGTTTATCTTGTTAGTTTACCTTACAAATATAATCATTTTTCCGGAAACCCACAATCCCATGGATTAGATGGGGAAAAATGGTGCCCGCAGCCGTTTGGGGGGCGCTGCCCTTTACGGATGCCCGGTTTTTCCTCCGTTGAAAATCATGGAGAAAACATTCAGATACAGGCGGCTACAAAGAATGGGTTATGAAAAAATGGAGGCACCGGCGGTCCCCTGTCCGGATTTTTGCTGCCCGGTCCAAATTGTCTATCTTAAATGCATATTTAAGACAAGCAGACATGCCGATTTACATGGATATACATGATGTTCCCGGAGCCGAAGCATTGGATTTGGCGGAGGCTCATCGCAAAGATATCCTCATACAGGACGAGTACCGCTGTAAGTGTATGACATATTGGTTGGATGAAACCCGGGGAAACGCGTTCTGCCTGATAGAAGCCCCCGAAAGATCCGTAGTAGAAGAGATGCATAGGAAATCGCATGGATTTATTCCGCATAAGATCATTGAAGTTCAAAATGAGGTCATAGAATCCTTTTTGGGAAGGATTCGTGATCCGGAAAAAACGAAGGTCTCCGATACCGGGCTTAAAGTCTTCAGCGAAAGTGCTTTTCGAATTCTTTTGGTCATTGAAATGATAGATTCCATTCTTTTGGTGGACAAATTGGGTATACCAAAGGCAAAAGACCTTCATCATAAATTGTCCAGTTCGGTTAAAAAGCAAGTGTCGGCCCTGGACGGACGGGAAGCCGAACACACCGGTAGCGGAATAATTGTTTCTTTTTCCCAAGCCGCAAAAGCCATCGAATGTGCGCTGAATATCCAGAAAGATTTTTCGGCAGCTGAGAAAAAGTCGCTAGGAATAAAAATGGGTGTGAGCGCCGGTGATCCCATAGCAAAAAGTGACAAGGTCTTTGGGGACACCATCCGGCTTGGAAAAAGCCTATGCACGGTTTATCATCCCAGTGGTCAGATCGTCGTTTCTACCATTGTAAAAAAACTTGTCTCCGGCAATTTTCTACAAAAAAACCGAAAAGATATCCTGACTCTATCTGCCCAAGACGAAACCTTTCTGGAAACCGTTTTTGATAAATTGGAAAAAAACTGGCAGGATTCAGATTTTAATGTTCTGTCTTTTTGCCAATCCATGTCGATGAGCAAATCACAGCTATACCGCAAGACGGTAGCACTGTGGGACATGTCACCCAATCTGCTTTTGAAAGAATATAGACTGGACAAAGCGCGTGAGCTGTTGAGAAGCCAGTCTTATAATATATCACAGACCACCTTTGATTCGGGATTCACCAGTCCATCTTATTTTACCAAGTGTTTCAAAAAGAAGTTCGGGCTTTTACCTGCCAACTACTTAAACTCTCCGCATTAGTCTCTCTTTCCACCTGGTTTAATTTTACCATTTATTGAACGATCTGTTATAGGGAGGGGTATTTATCTGATCTATATTTAACTATTCTTAAAACCAAAAAGATATTATCATGAAAAAAATTGCAAAACACCTGAACCTGCTCATTGTACTGGTCCTTTTTACCGGTTTTACCTGTATGGCCCAGTCAGCCGTTGTTACCAATAATTCAAACAATACCATGAAGACTTATGTAATAGAGAGGAACATACCCGGAGCCGGTCAGTTCTCTCCAGAAAAATTAAAAGCCATTTCCCAGACTTCCTGCACCGTCTTAACAGAAATGGGTCCTCAGATTCAATGGATTCACAGTTATGTAACAGAAGACAAAATATTTTGCGTGTACAAGGCAGAAAATATTGAGTTAATCAAGGAACATGCAAAAAAAGGTGGTTTTCCGGCCAACGCCATTTATGAAGTTTCCTCTGTAATCAGTCCGGCTACCGCAAAAAACTAATCCGGCGCCCTCCGGCCATTGAACCGGATATTTTATTTTTCGTTTATGAAATAGTTTCCCGGTGTCTTGATGGCACCGGGTTATTTCATGCTAGGTCTGGGAGGGCAGTTAAATATTTTGTTTCCACACTAACCCCTTTGACCAGTGTTTGGTAAACCACACAATATCTTTCTGTCAATTTTGAGAGACTTTCCATTTGCTCTGCAGACATCTCAGCGTCCAGGTCAAAGAATAGTCGGATCGTTTTAAAACCAACGGGGGCCTCTTTGGAAACACCGAGGGTACCCCGGAAATCCAGATCCCCCTCCGCGCGGACGATTCCATTTTTTAGATCTATGCCGATTGCGGTGGCTACGGCTCTGAGGGTAACACCTGCACAAGCCACCAGGGCCTCCAATAGTAAGTCCCCTGAACATGCCTGGAGTCCGGTTCCCCCGGTGGCCGGATGGAGACCTGCCTCCACGAGTGCGCGACCCGTTTCGACTTTACAGGAAATGCCCTCGCCGATATTGCCTTGGGCTCTCAAAGTAATAATCGCCGATTCGGGTTCCATTCTGTATTTTTCTTTTAAAGGCGCCTGCAGGTTTTTTAATTCAGCTGAATTCATGTTTGAAGCGATTTGATGGTAAGACGGTGTACAGCATCCGTGCATTTAATATTCAAAGGTCGCCATTATAATATGGCCAGCGAATACTAAATCGGCAATGTTTTATATATTTAAGATAACATTTTTTGTTCTCACTACAGGAGGCCCTCACCTTTCAGAGGGGATGTCTTTATCAATTATGGCCAAAGATTCTGAAAAGGAAAACCTAAAACGCGAAATTGGTCTTCGTTCCCTGGTGCTGGCTATATTTAATAATGTCATTGGAACCGGAATTTTTGTAATCCCGGCGATTGTAGCCGAAAGCCTGGGTACCGCTGCATTTATTGCTTATATCATTTGTGGATTCCTGGTTTTTTTGATCGCTATGTGTTTTGCTGAAGTGGGGAGCAAAATCACGGTGACCGGAGGCGTGTATACATATATCGAAACTGCTTTTGGTTCATATCCGGGGTTTCTGGCCAATACCTTGTATTTGGTGGGTGCTTGCGTCACGGCCGATGCGGCATTAGCGAACGGATTTGCCGATACCCTGAAATATTTTTTCCCGCTGCTGGGTAATGAATTGGTAAGAATCATATTTTTTGCGCTGGTATTCGGCGCACTGGCCTGGCTCAATATCCGGAGTCTAAAAAATGGTATTCGACTGATGGAAATTTCCTCAATAGGAAAAATTGTCCCGCTTGTCCTGATCGCGCTGGTCGGGATGACATTTATTTCATCCAAAAATCTTCAATGGACTTCTTCACCGGCCATTGGCAATTTTGGATCTTCCTCCCTGCTTTTATTTTTCGCATTTATGGGAATGGAAGCCTCGCTGAGTAACAGCGGGGAAATTAAAAACCCCAAAAGGACCGTACCCCTCGGAATAATTTTGGGCGTATCCGGCATTTTGATTTTATACCTGTCCATACAAGTGGTAACACAAGGTATTTTGGGACCGGCCATTACTCAACACCGGGACTCCCCGCTGGCTGCAGTGGCGGGCGTGATATTTGGAAAAATCGGAATTACCCTGATCACCATTACCATCGCCATTTCGATGTTGGGAACCATGGCCGGTGACATGCTTGCCATCCCAAGACTTCTTTATGCGGGAGGGAGGGATGGAATTTTCCCCCGGGTGATGGCCAAAGTACATCCGCGATTTTTCACACCCCATATTTCCATATTTATTTATTCAGTGACCGGATTTCTGTTTGCGGTTTTTGGCGCATTTAAACAACTGGCCATTCTCTCCAGCGCCTCCACGCTCCTGATCTACCTCGGAGTGGTTTTGTCTACCCTGAAACTGCGCAGAACCATTTCCCGCGAATCGGAAAAAGCCTTTCGCACACCAGGCGGACCAACTGTTCCGATTCTGGCAATCCTGGTCATCTTTTGGCTTTTGTCAGGTCTTTCAAAACAGGAACTGGCTGGTATCAGCATTTTTCTGATCGCTTTTTCCTTCATTTATTTAATCAGTCAAATGATAAAAAAAGATAAGCGGAAGAAATCCAAAAGATTGGAACATCAAGCCCCGTGAACTGACCAGTACGGGTCCGGTTTTTTTGCGTAGTTTATCCCTTTTGCATACCCCGATCCCCTTGCCTGCTTAGACCGATATCGAACAATCTATTTTTCACCGGCCTTTTGGTCGTCATCGAATGTTACTTTTTTTTAAATCTGTAAGCGGATCCAGGCATTTTAAGCCATGGATTCCTGCGGTTTGAACCGATAGCGCGGAATTTCCTACCCGTTTGCATTAATTAAGGCGTTGTTTTTATTGTACCGGCTACCGTAAAAAAAGATTTCACTGATCTTGATTTAGAAGATTTCCCCGTTTTAAATAATGGCCAAATTATTGTACTGGAAGGATGTTTTCCTGTCCAGTTTCCTAGACGATGATCTAGATCAATTAGCCGGCATAAACGAATATCTTGTACAAATTTTTTGGGTTCCTTTTTTTAACTTTTTCGACCAGCAGTTTTGCGGCTTCTTACTATGTAAGCAGTACGGGCAGCGACCTGAACGCAGGTACCTCGATAGCCACGGCATGGGCGACCATCACCAAAGTAAACAGTTCGGTGTTTCTTCCGGGCGACGCACTCTATTTTGAAGGGGGCCAAACTTTTAACGGGAGTATTTTCCTGTCCAGTACCGAGGCCAATGATCCCAATAGTATTTTTACGATATCTTCCTATGGTACCGGGAAAGCAACGATCAATGCCGGAACTTCCTACGGATTCTATGCCTATAATACACAGGGCTTTTCTCTCAGCAATCTTATTTTCGACGGCAATAACACGGCTACCAATACCGGCGCTGGTATTTTGGTTTATGCCGACCTGCCCGGCAACGTAACTTTTAGCAATATTACCATCGCGAATTGCGAGGTCAAGAATTTTGGTGCAGAGGGGGTGAAGGTTTATGCATTTACCGGACTCACCGGTTATCAGAATCTTTCCCTGAGCAACCTAAGTGTCCACGATGTAACCAAAAATGGAATTGAAATTTATGGATTCCTACCCCGTACGCCAGATAATCAATGGCCCAATAAAAATGTCACGGTCTCCAATTGTGAGGTTTACAATGTTCCTGGTTCAGGTCTTCAACACGAAGGCAATGGGATTGTCATTTCCGGCGTAGATGGGGGCACCATTCAAAATTGTGTGGTACACAATACTGGCCAAGCCAACACTTTTTGCGGAGGTCCTGTTGGAATCTGGAGTTTGGAAAGCAATAACGTTACGATTCAGTATTGTGAAAGTTACAACAATCACCGAGGCAGCACTGCTGGATGTGACGGCGGGGGCTTTGACTTGGATGGCGGTGTAACGAATTCATTCATGCAGTATAATTACTCCCATGACAATGAAGGGGCCGGTTTTCTCATTGGTCAATACCCGAATGCGAATAAATGGAACAACAATACAGTCAGGTTTAATATCAGTCAGAACGACGGCATACAGAATAAAGGCAGTATCGACTTGTTTAAAGGACCGGGTAGCGCATCCATGAGCGGCGCTTATATTTATGAAAATACCATTTATGTTTCCCCACAGCCTGCCAATGGAGGTCTTTCAGCCGTAAATTTTGAAAACTGGTCCACCGGAATCAGCAATGTCTTCTTTTACAACAATGTTTTTATTGCGACGGCTACTGTGCCCTTGGTGGTTGTTCCCAGTGGATATTCGGCGTTTTTTGCAGGGAATATCTACTGGCCGACTGCAGGAAATTTTTCCATTCATTATCAGGGAACCAACTATACATCCCTGTCTTCCTGGCGTACTGCGACGGGTAATGAAATAGTCTCAGGCAGTTCCACCGGATTTTCCGGGAATCCCCTGCTGACCAATGTGGGATCGGGTGGTACCATCGGGTATGGCACCAGTCTTTCCTCTTTGAATGCCTATAAGATCCAAAGCGCCCTGTCTCCGGCATATCAGACAGCGCTGGATCTCCACGCCCTGTATGGAATCGATGTCGGCAGCATGGATTTTTGGGGAACGATTCTTCCGTCAGGTATTGCCGATGACATCGGCGCCAATGAGTTTGTTTCCATTCTCCCTACGCAGCTGCTCGGTTTCTATGGAAATTGTTCCGGCCAAGTCGATCATATTTCTTGGTCCACGGCGGAGGAATCCAATATGAAATCTTATGACCTGATGTATTCCGCCGACGGGCGTCATTTCAAAAAACTGGTCAGCATTCTACCGAATGGCAGCTTCAGCAGCTACCATTACACCAATGATTCGACTTCTCCGGGAAACAATTATTATCAACTCAGCATGGTAGATATGGATGGATCGGTATCCCTTTCCACCGTACTGAATATTTCCTGCGGTAGCCCCACCGAACAGGTCAAAGTATGGCCCAATCCATTCAATCAGGTTGTGCATGTTTCCATAACGTCCCTTTCCGCTGGCCCGGCAACCCTGACCCTATATGATGTGATGGGAAAGTTGTTATCACGACGGGAAGTTCAGATTCAGGAAGGCATCCATCAGTTTAACCTGAGTGAGTTGGGCAATTTACCTACGGGAACCTATTATTTACAAATTGACCATTTGGATAAGCCGAGCCACTTTAAGTTACTTAAAACGAGCAACTGATTTTAGCCGGATCCAAAAAAAATGGTTGCTATCACGGCTTTTGTACCTTTGGTAATACCGGTCTTGCACGTGCATCTTTAACACCATGATCCTGCAACATACCAATACCCTGGTTATTGGAGCAAGCATTTCGGGATTGGCTTCCGCCGCTTGTTTACAGAAACAAAATATAGAATATATTATTATTGAGAAAAATGAACAAATAGCCAGTCCCTGGCTCAACCACTATGACCGTTTGCATTTGCACACCAGTAAAAGATTTTCCCACCTTCCCTATAAAAAGTTTGGAAAAAACATACCCCGCTATCCCTCTCGAGAGCAGGTATTGAATTATCTGAAAGACTATCAAAACGAATTCAACATCTTTCCCGCATTTAACCTGGAAGCATTGTCCGTCAACAAGGTGGAGGATGGTTGGATCACGGAGACGAAACGTGGACAGATCCATTCCAAATATACAGTAATGGCTACTGGCGCTTATGACAAACCCAACCCCATTGATTTCAATGGAATGGAAACCTTTGAAGGAAAGATCTTACACAGCGCTGACTACAAAACCGGGAAAGATTTCAGGGGACAAAAAGTTTTGGTGGTGGGTTTTGGCAATTCTGCTTGTGAAATTGCCATCGACTTAACGGAGCAGGGTGCAGCAGTGAGCATGTCCGTGCGTTCCGAAGTAAATATTGTTCCAAGAGATGTTCTGGGCCTACCCGTTTTGGAACTCAGTTTGTTGCTCAGCCGTCTTTCACCTCGAATTGCCGATACCCTGAGCGCTCCGTTGTTGAATGGATTGGTAGGTAGGCTGGGCGGGCTGGGTCTGGCCAAAAAGACCTATGGTCCCCTGGAACAAATCCGCCGCGATGGCAAGGTTCCCGTTCTGGATATCGGAACCCTTGATTTGATCAGAAAGGGGGAGATAAAAATCAGAAAAGGAATCGATTTTATCCAAGGCAGATACGTCTATTTCAAAAATGGCCTCAGGGAGTCTTTTGACGCCATCGTTGCTGGTATCGGATTTTCCAGGGAGGGTTTAAAAATAGTAGATGTAGGACCCGGTCGTTTGGCAGACCTGCACCTTAGCACCCGTCAGCAAAAATATTTTGGAGAGGCGGGCCTCTATTTCTGTGGCTATTGGATTAGTCCAACTGGTCAGATCCGGGAAATTGCCCTAGACGCGCGGCGTATAGCCCGGGATATTGCTGCCAAGCAAGGACATATTTAAATCCTTGGTTAAAATACCGGACTTCTCGCTGACTGCGAGCCGGCAGGTTTTTGGAAAGTATATTCCCATAACATTTACCCGTTCTGAACCTTTACAAAAATGCCAAGGCAATCCAGACCCGCCCAGCCCATTTGCAGGGCATCTAAAAAAGTCTGCTGAACAGATGTTGTTTACCAGGTCAACCCTGGCTAACGCGTATGTTTTGTAGTCTCCATGACCCGTTTTTTTTTCTTTAAAACAGCCATTGACCGGAAAAATAACCCCAGTCCCAGTAAAAGAAGAAGAATCCATAGTATAAAATGTAAATCAATGCCGGTCTCAAAGATGGTCCGTTGTTTAAAACCTCCGGTTAGATGGGTCCACCAGATGGAATAATCAAGAATATCCAGGAGCGAATGGCCGATGATGCCCGGGATCAGAGAACCCGTTCGGTAAGCAAGCATCCCCAATAGAACACTGGCGAAAAAAATATGGGGCACAATAGGATGTGCCCAGCTTTTACTCAGGTGAATCAATGTGAAAATCAGGGAGGTAATGGCAATAGCCGGTGCGGGACCCCATTTTCTTTCCAGCGGTACTTGCAGGTATCCGCGAAACCCGGTCTCTTCACAAATACCCGCTACCACGGAACTCATGATCAGCATGATCCATGCGGCCAGCCAGGGCATGTTTTCCAGCATTTTGTATTCTCCGGTGAACGCCGATTCTGGGAATGCTTGGATTCTGAAAGTGACAACAAAGGAGGCCTGCACGAAGAGCACAAAGGAAGCCGCCCCTGTCAAACCCCATTTCCAAGTCTGTGCATTTATTTTTCCCCTTCGGAAATAGATAAATCTGGATGCAGCGGTATTCTTCCATCCCCAGCTGCCGTTAAAAAATTTCCAATAGGCCCAGAGAAAGAAAATCATCGGGGGAACGGACCAGGGAGGTGGAATCTTTAAAAGAAGAAAACTCCATACGACGATACCCACGGTACTGACCAGAAATCCCATAATCACGGCGCGAACAATGGTGATGAAATTTTTCCATCCGTTCCCCTTAAAGCGGGACAAGTTTTGCGATTGCATGTTGAATAGTTTAGCCAGCAAATATGATCTCCTGGGAGCGCTTGAAAGTCCGAGTTCATGAACCCGAACGGATTAAATGCGTATGGATGCTGTTTTACGGAAACCCGGACGGTCTCAGCGAAGGTTTTTTTTCTTAAATTCTGATGGAGTAAGCCCGGTATATTTCTTAAACAGGGTATTAAAGGATGATTTGGAATTGAAACCAACCTGATATAAGATTTCGAGAACTGTAATTTTCGGGTCCTTGGGATGGGTCAGCAACCTGGAGGCTTCCTCAATCCGGTAGTGGTTGATGAAATCAAAGAAATTTTGTCCTTTCAATTTATTGATCACTTGCGAAAGCGTCCTGGGCTTCAGGGACAATTGATTGGCAAGCTGATCAAGGGTGAGTTCAGGTTCCAGATAGGGCTTTTGGGAATGCATGTGGGTTAAGACCAGCTGCAGGATTTTATCGGCCTCCGCATTTTCGGGACTGGGACGGATGGCTTTTGGCAAAGGACGGCTCACCCGTACTTGTTCTTCGGATAAGGGGAAAAAAAAGGGTCTGTGGAGGGCGTGAAATAACAAACGGAGTATATACACCAGCATCACCAGTACGATCAAATTGAAAAAAAGCAAATAATACTTTGCCCCGGAGGTCTCGGCAAAGATTCCGTTAAAACCTGAAATCAGTATTACCCCCATAAAAAAGATGAGCGTGGTATACAACCACCTGATATCGGTATGTCGTTCATCTGAAAAATATTGGCCGGAAGCTTTTTTATATAAAAAAACCAATCTCAGCGAAGCGACCGCATAGCCCAAAAACTGCAGAAAGATCAAGGAGGAGAAGAGGATAACGGTTTTTGGAAAATGGTGCTGCCCCAGGTCGGACAACAGTTTCATTTGTAATGCGACCGGCTGACTCAGGTAAAAATATTCCGTCCCGGCCAGGAATACCACACCGGGTAAGAAATGCAGGAGCTCTTTCCGGGAAATCCTGAATTCTTGGTAGACGACCGACCGGGTGTATAAGAAAATAAATGGCCCGAAAACCAACGGCAGACAGCTTCCCCAACCAGCCAATTGAGGAAAATGGGCATAGATACCCAATTGCAGGAAAAAGAGGTCCAGTAAGTTCAGGAAAATAAACAAAAAGAACAGGCCCAGTAAAACGTTGCTGATTCTTTTACCCTGGGTCCTGGTAAACAGAAAAATACTCAAAAACAGCAACTGGAAAATAAGAAGGGCAAATAAAATACTGGTCAGGTTGGTATTCATTCGTTGATCTGTATTCGAGGACGGATCCCTTGCTTCAACCCAGATACTGCTGTCCTACCTGCCGTTTGCCCGGAGCACCGTTATATCTTTTTTAAGATCGTCGTCATAGGTTTTTTTGACAATATAATGCCATTGTTTGTCGGGAACATCTACAAAAAAGATTTCGCCCATTTTGTGTTTAGAGACCGCATCCTGGAATTCTTTGGGCATCATCTCTACTCCAAAAAACCAGCCGGTATCTCCATGGGTCGTATTGCCGTCCATGGTATATTGGTCAGATAACTGATCGAAGGGGATCCCTGATGCAATTTTCTGGGGGATGAGTTTTTTAAGGCTGTCAACCTCCGCCTGGGAAAGGGTAGATCCATCTAGAAAAACATAGCTGGCCCGGTAAGTCACTTTTTCTGTTGCTTCCAGTACTTTATATGTCACGTAACCCACCGAGAAGATATCCCCCTTGTTTTGCCGCAATAATCTCTTGTCTATCAGGGTAGAATCTTTTCCATAGGAGAGGTGCAGCAACGTAGGCTTCAGGGCTGCATTGGCATCAATGAATTGTTGAGCTTGTTCGAGGGTCTGGATCTTTTGAAATTGCTCCGTCACGGTGAGTTGGGCGAAAATGGGTGCTGAGATGAGCAGGAAAAAACCAGTGAAAATATTTTTCATATATCATTTTTTGGGACGGTGTACGAAAAAAAGCCCCCGCAGGTTGGGCTTTTAAATCACCAAAAACCGCCGATAAAGGTACTGTTTTTTGGATATTCGGGTTGCTTCCACCAGGCTTTGTAGCCTGGTGGAAGTCTTTTTTCTTGGACAAGTATAACGGAAATAGGCACCCGGAACTTTTTTTAACAACTGATTTAGATAAACGGCCCGACCCAGTTGAGATGTTAGCTGGGTTTCTTCTTGTTGTCATTTTGTACCTTTCTGATTTTCAAGGAATTTTTTTTCCCGTTGACGATCCTATTTCTGAGTATTTAAAGCCCGTACCCTGCCCTTCGGCGGTCCAACCAAAGAAAACCGTAGGCTCAAAAAAACAATATATGGTTAGTCATCCTCCGACAGTCCCCTTATCAAAGCGCCCGATGGATATCGCAATCCTCATTTTTTTTGGTATAAACCTTTTGTTCATCACTTATATCGTGGATCTGGAGCAGTTGGTTATCGCAGATCCCCAGCATTTTAATTATCCTCTTTGGCCACCCTCCAAACTGGTCGACCTGGTACACTGGTACGGCAGGAATTTCGATCCGGTGTTGATGGCCAGACCAGCCTGGTGGCGAGCGACGATCTGGATAGATGCATTGTTCTTTGGTCCTTTTTATGTCTTTGCCATCTATGCCTTTATCAAAGGCAGAAATTGGATTCGGCTGGGCAGTATCATATGGGCATCGGTCATGCTGACCAATGTCACCATTATTTTGTTTGAGGAGGTTCAGGGGGAGCACGCATCTCCGGCCTTGGCGCGCGTTTTTCTTTCCAATGCCGCCTGGATAATTTTTCCTCTCATTGTTTTATACAGGATGGCTCGGTCGGTTCGCCCTTTTGACCCGGCTTCGAACCATCCTGAGAAATAAATTAAAATGACCCTGAAAGAAAAGTATGGCCCGGTTGCCCTCATTGCCGGTGCCTCAGAAGGAATGGGTGCGGCCTTTGCCCGGGCATTGGCCGGCCGGGGATTTAACTTGGTCCTTGTCGCCAGGAGATCCGATAAACTCGAAACGCTGGCGCAGGAATTAACCGGATTATATCCCATAGAAGTCCAGACGCTGTGTTGCGACCTAGCAGATCAGGATGCAGCAGAGCAAATAGCCATCGCCGTCGCGGGCAAGGACATTTATTTCCTGATATACAACGCGGCACTTTCTTATATTGGTCCGTTTTTGAACAGATCTACCGCAGAACATGTGCTCCTGACCCAGGTTAATATGATTACGCCCTTGAAAATGCTTCACCATTTTGGTGCCCGAATGGTTCATGCAAGAAGGGGTGGTGTGGTGTTCATGAGTTCGCTGGCAGGCTTTCAAGGATCGGGTTTTTTGTCTTCCTATGCAGCCAGTAAAGCTTTTGGACGTATACTGGCTGAAAGTATTTGGTATGAATGGAAAAATAAAGGAGTCGATGTAATCGGGTGTTGCGCAGGTGCTACACGGACACCGAATTACATCCAATCGAATCCAAAAAAGATCAGCCGGTTCGCACCCAGGCCGCAATTGCCGGAAGCGGTCGTGGAGGAATGTCTTTCAAAAATTGGAACCCATCCCAGTTTTGTCAGCGGCAGCTCCAACAAAATAGCCAGTTTTCTGATGAATCGTATATTTTCGGTAAAGCGTGCTATCAACATCATGGGGAATACAACCAGAAAAATGTATGGTGTCAAGGACTAGTCACATTCGTTACAACAACCGGCGAGCAGCGTGGGCCATCGCCAGGGCTAGCCTGATATCCATGTTTCGAAGTCCAACTGCTGTGGTATTTTCATTGCTTTTTCCCATCATCTTCATCGTCGTCTTTGGTTCGATGGTAACCAATGCAGATCTAAAAATCAAAATCGCCGTCGCACCGGGTTCTGATACCAGCAATATCGTGTACAACATCATTTCCGGAATTAAAATCATTCAACCCCAGAAGGGCCTCAGTCCAGATGGCATGCAGGATGCCCTCATCAAAGGGAAAATTACGGCCGTATTGTATATAGCCCGGGATTCCAATCAAAACCATTTACCGCACTACAGCGTGCAATTGATTACCGCCAATGCTGCGGCAGATAAATTTGCTCTGCTGCAATCGGTGATAGAAGAATCCATCCATCAACTCAACGAAAAATTATTTCCTCAAAATCCAACAGCGGGCAGGGTATCGGTTGTCCGCATTCCGGGAAGGACCTATCGGCAGATTGATTTTATCCTGCCGGGCCAGCTGGGATTTTCTCTCTTGATGGCGGGTGTTTTCAGTTCTGCGTTTTTATTTTTTAACCTCAGGCAGAGTTTTGTACTCAAAAGAATTTTTGCAACGCCTATTACACGCAGCTACCTGATACTGGGTGAACTATTGAGTAGGTTGCTTTTCCAGGTCATTGGATTCATCATCATCGTCGGTCTGGGACATTTCGCTTTTCATTTTACCTTGGTCCATGGTTTGATTACCTTTCTGGAAATGTTGTTCTTTTCTGTGTTTGGTTTACTCATTTTTATGGGCACCGGGTTTATCATCAGCAGTCTGATCCAGGATGAAGGATCCATAGCCCCGGTTGCCAACACGGTTACCCTGCCACAAATCCTTTTATGCGGACTGTTTTTTCCCATCGAAAATTATCCGGTTTGGCTTCAATCTTTTTGCAAGATCCTACCGTTGACGATTTTAGTAGACGGTTTCAGAAAAATTGCTTTTGAAGGCACCCATATTTTGCAAATGCCGTTGGCGCTCGGCGGTTTGATCGTTTGGACCCTCGTCATTGGTATTGTTACGGTCAAGGTTTTCCGCTGGGAATAGTCCCCGGTACCCACATCAAAAATTTAATTCTAAAACAAATGTTTCATTCTAAACGGTTATTTCTTTGGACGTTTTTTTGTTTGGTTGGTGCCGGCCATGTTTCAGCCAGTGACAAACCCCGGATAGCCATTGCCGGTTTATCCATTGAATCCAGTACATTTTCACCGGCCTTGACCCATGAAGAGGCCTTTCACACCAAGTATGGAAACGAGGTTTTCTCCTTATATCCTTTTTTATCGATCGATTCTCCCTTGCGCAATCGGGCGACCTGGCTGCCTACCCTGATTGGAAACGCGCTGCCGGGGGGAACCGTGACCCGGGAAGCATATGAAACCCTGGTTAACCGGACGTTGGATTCTTTGAAGAAAAATCTTCCCTACGACGGGCTTTATTTTGATATTCATGGTGCCATGAGTGTCGTGGGTCTGGATGATCCGGAAGGCGATTTTATAGTAAGGATCCGGGACCTGGTCGGAAAAAGAACCATCATTTCTACATCCATGGATCTACATGGAAACGTCTCCTGGAGATTGGCAGAAAATACCGACCTGATCACTTGTTACCGGATGGCGCCGCACGAAGATGCCATGCTTACCCGGGAACGGGCGGTAGTAAATCTTTTATACAGAATTGAATCTGGCAAAGGGAAGCCTGCATACAAAGCCTGGATTCCCCTGCCCATCCTGCTGCCCGGGGAAAAGACCAGCACGCGAATAGAACCGGGAAAAAGTTTATACAAAGCCGTGGAACCCGCTTCCACCCAGGTGGGAGTTACCGATGCTGCCATTTGGATCGGTTACGCATGGGCTGACGAACCGCGCAACCATGCCGTGGTCATGGTTACAGGCGATGACCAGGAAAAAGTTAAACACACGGCCGAACGGCTTGCTGAGAATTTTTGGGAAGCTCGGTTTCGGTTCGGTTTTGTAGCTCCAACCGCTACCCTGCAAGTCTGCCTCGATAGTGCCCTGGCCAGTCCAAAACATCCTTTTTATATCAGCGATATGGGAGACAATCCAACGGCTGGCGGAGCCGGGGATGTGACCTGGACGCTGAGAGAAATCCTTGCGCGTCCCGAATTCAAATCTGAAAACGGTCCCGAACTCATTTATGCATCCATTCCAGGTCCTGGTCTGATAAGCCATGCCATCCAGTCGGGAATTGGTGGTCAGGTCGAAGGTTATGTCGGTGCAATGGTGGATGCCCGTTATGCCCCACCCTTGTTGATTTCAGGTAAAATAGAATCCATCCAATATGGGGATAAGGATGCAGAAGTGGAAGCAGTTGTCCGGGTGGGTTCGGTTCATATTATAGTTACAAAAAAACGTAAACCCTACCACAGAGAAATTGATTTCACACGCCTCGGGCTGAATCCCCGCCGGGCCAATATCGTGGTGGTTAAGATCGGGTACCTTCAACCTGAACTATATGCTATGAAAGCGGACTGGATCATGGCCCTGACACCGGGTGGTGTTGACCAGGATCTGGGGCGTCTTCCTTACAAAAGAATTGACCGGCCGATGTTTCCTTTCGACAAAAATATGGCAGAACCAGATTTACACGCCAGAATGGTTCCTTTGTCGAATTAGAAAAGGAATTTTCTTGATGGATTACATTTAAATATATGTGAAATGGAGCAAGCGGGGCATGGGTTTTGCTTTCCGAACTAAAAGGCCTTTTGTATGCTCGTGCGTATACTGATTAGTTTGCTCCTTCTGGGATTGTTTTCCGGCTGCAAATCCGCGGAGGACTATTTGTCTGAAGGCAAGGAACTGAGTGCATCAGGAAATTTTAAGGCAGCCCTTTTTACCTTGAAAAAAGCCATTCAGGGAAATCCATTTTTGAAGGAAGCCTATATTCAACTGGCAAACTGCCATGAAAGCATGCATCAGGAAGATTCTGCCATTGAGGTTTATACCCGCTTACTTGATATTTATCCCGACAACACCGCGGCCTATTATTATTGCGGCATTTGTAAATACAGACAAAAAAATTTTAACGCTGCCATCGACTATTTTAACAAAGCGATCGATTCCAAAGGTGGTTTCAATGCGGGGGATACGACCAGCATTCAGGCTGTGATCGATTTGAACAAGGATAATTTTGATGGTGAACAAGCCGAGATCGATATCCCGACCCGGGAAATATTATACGACCGGGGAATGGCCTATTATAAAACCGGACAGATTAAAAATGCTTGTCGGGATTTCGCCAATTGCATTTTTCAAAGATATAATCCCGGGCCGAGCAATGATATGATTAAACTGTGTAGACAGGTTAGGAAAAATAAAAGATCATTGCTCTAGCTGGGTGAGGAAGATTTATTTTTTTTTAAATCATTCGTTCATTTTTTATTGACCTATTTTAGTTCTGTATCCATCAGGGCAATCCTCAAGATTCTAGACGGTTCTTCCTGTTTCTTTTAAATCCGAATCTTTTTCTCCCCGATTCGTTTTGCACATCAATCCAAAAAGACCTTTCCTCCAGCCAATCGGCCGGTTATCATAATTATTACATAATTAAACTACGAAAGATTTCTTTCTTCAAATTCTCTCTATACATTCACGTCGAATTTCTACGGGAATATTTTCCCGTAACCGCTTATTGAGTTCCAAAACCTGTTCATGAAAACCTTATCAATAGCCGTTGTGTTATACTGCCTTACCAGCAGCCTCTGGGCACAAACCAATCACCCTTCCATTCATCTTAAAGGAACAGTAGTGGATTCTACCACGGGGAAAACACTGGCCTATGCTACCTTGGTTCTACAAAATGCAAAAACGAAGGCAGCAGTGAAAAATTTTATTTGCCTCGATGACGGAACCTTTGACATCACAGCGCCCGACAGTCTGGACTATCAACTCGTAGTAGCTTTTACAGGGTATGAAAATAAAACCATTCCACTCAGCAAGAATCTTTCTGGTGAACTGGGTCAAATCTCCCTGCATTTATCCACCAAACAATTGCAGGAAGTTTCCGTAGTTGCTATCAAACCAGTTATTAAACGGGACCTGGATGGCATTACCTACGACGTGAGCGCAGATCCGGAGACTCCGGTACTGAGTGCCTTGGACATGATGCGCAAAGTACCCCTGCTTTCCGTGGATGCCTCCGACAATATTAAATTGAAGGGGAAGGGTAACTATAAAATATTAATAAACGGAAAAGAATCGGCGCTGCTTGCCAAAAATCCGTCAGATGTTCTGCGCACGATGCCTGCAACCAATATTGAAAGGATCGAAGTAATTACTACACCCCCGGCAAAATACGATGCGGAAGGACTGGCGGGCATTATTAATATTATTACGAAAAAAAAGCTGGATGAGGGATACAATATTGGTATGAATGCGCGGTTAAATACGGTATGGGGACCCGGTGTCAATCTCAATGGAACATACAAAAAAGGGAAATTCGGATTTTCCGGCTACGTGGGTTATAACGTCAGACATCAGCAGACCAATAACATTGGCGGCCAACAATTTTTCTATTCCGACAACTCTACCCTCAACCAACAGGGAACCAACACCGCAGGAGCCCATAATACCTATGGCGACGCTGAACTGAGTTATGAGTTCGATACACTGAACCTGCTTACTGGTTCCGTTGAATTTTATACCGGTAAATATACCCAGAATGGAAACCAGCTGACAAATTATACGGACAGCAACAATTCACTGCTGCAGGCTTATCGTTTGATGTCTGACGCAAGCAATGGTTTTGGCGGCCTGGATGCTTCCCTGAATTATCAAATGGGATTTAAAAAAGATAAAAACCGCCTATTGACCCTTTCCTATAAATACAGCTACTCACCCAATACCCAGAATGTAAACAATACCATCAGCGATACATTCAATTACAGTTTACCCAACTATAAACAGTATAATCAATCGGGAAATAAGGAAAATTCATTTCAAGTGGACTATGTGCATCCTCTCCATAAGGTAAACCTGGAGGCGGGAGCTAAAGCGATTCTCAGAAATAATTTCAGCAATTTCGAATCCAGCAGTTATGACGAGACCACGAAAGACTATGAGGTGAATCCAAGCCAGACCAATGATTTCAATTATGATCAGGATATTTACAGTGTATATAATTCTTATTCCGCCAAATGGGACAAGTGGAATACCAAAGCGGGTCTGCGTCTAGAACATACCACAGTACGTGCAGATTTTATTTCCACTGCCAGTACGGTCAATCAGGATTATAATAACCTGATTCCTTCTCTTTCCGTTCAATATAATTTCAAGAGCAGCAATATTTCGATCGGTTATACCGATCGCATCAGCCGACCGAGCATTTACCAGTTAAACCCGTTTGTAGATCTTTCCAACCCCAATTTTGTAACCACTGGCAATCCAAACCTGCAACCAGAGGTAAATCACAGCATTGAGCTCAACTACAGTGTATTCGCAAAGAATTCAATTACTGCCGGTCTCAGTTATTCCTTTTCCAATAATTCAATCCAAAATGTCACGCACCTGCAGGCTGTCAGCAATGGTTCGGTCAACGATACCATCACGGTCACTACCTACGAAAATCTCGGGACCAACAAGAACCTTGGATTAAATCTGAATATAAATATTACGACCGTAAAGAATCTGAGTATCAGTTTGAATGCCCAGTTAGCCCATGTTTGGCTGAAGGGTACCTATAATGACCAGTTCTATACCAATGACGGATATACAGGCAATGCCTTCTTAAATGCCGGATATAAATTCGGAAAAGGATTTCGCTTGGGGTTTGATGCCGGATATTTTAGCGGAGATGTAAATCTGCAGGGCAAAACCAGCCCCTACATATACAATTCCTACTCTTTGGCCAAAACATTTCTCAATAAAAGGCTGACGCTTTCGGCAGTTATGAACAATCCATATAGTCAGTTTTACACTTTCAGATCCACCACATCAACACCTGACTTTTATCAGTCTACTTATAACGCGATTTTTTATCGATCCTTTGCCCTTCGAATCAATTTTAAATTCGGAAAGCTGAACAGTGAGATAAAAAAGAGCCAGGTAGGCATCAACAATGATGACAAAAAAGGCGGCAAGTCATCGGGTGGGACGCCCTGATAATATTTAGTTCAACCAGGATTTTTTACCGAAGGAAAAAGTTAAGCCGATCGAAGGGCCATTGTAACCCCATTTGAGGCTGCCAGTAAAATCTTTTCTGGTATCCACGACCTTGAAATTCAGTCCGCTAAAACCCAGTGACAGGTCTAGTTGTGAAACAAGCCGGTATAAAAAAAACAGGTTATAAGCAAAGATTGTCCCGGAATTGTTTCCGATCGTTAAAGACAGGTAATCGATGTTGATATTGGCGGCAAACCGGTTGCTGAAAGAATACCCTCCCCAAACTCCCAGATCCGGCAAAGGTGCATTGAATGCGAAACTCTGAATTTGTGAAATACCGTTGGTTCCATCAATGGAGAGACCTACATTGCTGATCAATACATGGGTGCCTATCAACAACCCCACTTCAAATTTTGGTTTTGAGACAAAAGCATAACCAAAGGAGAACTGATAGATGGCCGTATTAAAAAAACTGTTTACCGGAGTATTGATCGGATAAGTCTCGCCTTTAAATTCTATGTCTTTTTGCAGGACATGTTCTGTACCGAGTTTTATGTTATAATATGCCAGGTTAACACGGCAACGTCTGGATATTCGCCATTGAAAGCTGGCCAAAAAGGTAGCGACATCTTTGATATAACCGAGGTCCTTTTGAAAATCGATGTCTGTTCCCGGGGCGCTCCCGGTGATGCCTACTTGGACATTGGTACTGTTTATCGGTAAAAAAAACGCAGCGTTCAATTTAAATCTTTCCACATACCAGGGAGCAATTTTTTTGGCGACCTGGGTTGAATCAACCTGCTGAGCGTGGGCACGGGGGATAATAAAGAGTAAAACGACAATCCAGCCTGAAATCTTCATAATCGGAAAAAATCATCCTCATTTTATAAAAAACCTGTGCTCCTGTTCATTCGCCACAGCTTATTGAGGCAATTTAATAAAGAAATATTTATATCCACTCTTCAAACGGAAAGACAGAAAAATTTCACTCATTGGTAATGGCGAGGGGAACTGAGGTGGTCAAAATCCTGACAAAACCTATTCAAGTCTGCAGACAACCCTTCAATGAGCAGGCCCCTATTATCCAACGGTATTCCTCAGGGTACCGATTTGATCGATCTGAATGATTATTTCATCTTCGGGTTGAAGGGTAAAATCATTGCCCGGAACCAGGCAGGTACCCGTCATCAGCAAACATCCGAAGGGAAAGGAACATTCACGAAATAAAAATTCTACCAACTCCGTATGGCTACGTTTCATTTTATTGATTTGCACGCTATCGGAGTAAATAAGCTCATTGTTTCTTTTAATCTGCATGCGTATATTGGTTTCTGCAGATATGGGTCCCTGACAAATATAAATACAGGGACCTATCGCAGCAGAACCATCATAGCTTTTCGCCTGAGGTAAATACAAAGGATTCTCCCCTTCGATACTCCTGCTGCTCATGTCGTTTCCAGCGGTGTATCCGAGGATATGACCCCGCCTGTTGATGACCAGGACCAACTCGGGCTCCGGTACATTCCAGGAGGAATCTTTTCTGATTCTGACTTTTTCATCCGGGCCTACACAGCGATGGGCGGTCGCCTTGAAAAATAATTCCGGACGGACCGCAGCATATACTTTATCATAAAAGCTACCACCGCCGGCATCCTTGGATTCTTCCATCCGGGCATCTCGGCTCCTGGTATAGGTCACACCGGCTGCCCATATTTCCTGGTTTTGAATTGGCGCCTGCAGGATCATCTCATCCAATAAATGGACGTCTCCGATAGAACGCTTGTTTTCTGCCTCAGTTTTTACGGATTGGTAGAAATCTTCCTGGTTTAAAAATGTATCCCAGGATGTCTGTCCGGACTTATATATTTTTCCATCTGCTTCGATAAATATGCCAGAGAGGGTCTTATAAATTTTCACGTTGGGCATCCATTTAACGGTGGAGTCAATAGCTAATAAAAATAGGTAAAAGATCAACGCTAAAACGGGGTTGGCTGGACCATTTCAAAAGATA
>JABDAN010000045.1:838-28324 GCA_013289175.1 Bacteroidota bacterium | reverse complement strand
TCTCACCAGATAAAATATTACAATAACCTGAGCAACTATTACGATTCCCTGGGCCAGAAGACCCTTTCGGTCCGGGCCGCGGACAGCTGCATATTTATTTCGATCCGTTTGAAAAAACTGAACGACTTTTTTTCCTATTTCATCGAAAAAAAGATGGAAATGTTATTCGCAAAAGGAGACTATTTCCATTGCCTGCAGCTGGCTTCCATCGGAGAAGATCTTTCTAGAAGATCTGGCTATCATCCCGAATATATATTGAACTATTTTACTTGGGAAATCAACTCGCTTATTTTTTTAAAACGATTTCCTGAAGCCGCTTCGAGTACAGAAAAAGCCCTGGCTGAATGTAAACAGTCGGGATATAAAAATTACATGGGCACCTTGCTCGGGCTCAAAGCAAACATTGCTGAAAAAAGTGGCAGCGCGAAGGAAGCTGTAGATTTTGCCAACCAGTCCTTTTACCATGAAAAAAAAGACAGCAATTTTTCCAATTGCGCAATCGCCCTGAGCAATTTGGGCTACGACCTATATTTTAAAAGGCTGCACCGGTATGACAAGGCCTTTTCTTACTATTCCCAGGCTTTGCAATACGCAAGTGCCAATGATTCTCTATCCATCTTGAACAATATTGCCAATGTATACGTCGAAAAGGGAGATTTTGATCAGGCTTTTAAATTTTTTCACCAGGCCTTCGGACTGGTTCATCCGGGAGCCGATGAAAAATTTTTTTTGAATAGCGGTGTCACCGATATCCTGAATGCCTGGAATGTTGAATACATCATGAACAATGTGCTGGACAAAGCAGAGGCCTATTATAGAAAATATCAGCAAACGAAAAACCCGAAGGATCTGGAGTCTGCGATCGGTGTTTACAGAACAGCCGACAGACTAATGGACAAAATAAATGAAAGCCAGCAGGATCTTTCCTCCCAGCTGTTCTGGAGGTCTGATACGCGCCGGTTGTATGAAAGAGCGATTGAAGCCTGTTACCTGACGGGCAACCTGAGCAATGCTTTTTATTTTTTTGAAAAAAGCCGGGCTGTTTTACTCAACAACCAACTCAAGGAGCAGCAGGCAGGTGATATCAATATTGCGTCGATGGCCGCCACGAAGAAAAAAATTCTCGAACTGGAAAATGAATTATCCTCTCTGAATGCTTCTTCCAGGGAATTTGCAGATTGTCAAAGAGCGATTTTTACAGAAAAAGAGAAATTAAACAGTACCTACGAGCTCATGAAGGCAGACAATCCCTGGTACTACCAAAGTCTCATGGATACCAATTTTATCAGCCTCAGCCAGGTCCACCAAAAATTCCGAGACTCCAGAACAGAGGAGACGGTGCTGGAATTTTTTGTAGGCGACAGTGCTGTCTATTTGTTGTCCCTCGATATGGATTCTTCTTTCCTGGTACGAATGGACAAACCCTTATTCGAATCGAGTGTACACCTGTACAATGATTATCTCTCCAGTTCATCTGCGCAAAATTCGGATTTCAAGGGATTTGTAAAAACCAGCGTGGGGTTGTATCAACAGATCTTTGGACGGATGCGTCCTCCCAGGGGTCGGGTCATCATTTCACCAGATGGCGAATATTTCCCTTTTGAATCTTTGGTCTCCGCCAGTGCCGGACCGGTCTATTTTATCAACGATCACGCCGTGAGTTATACCTATTCCGTTCGGTTCCTGCTCAATGATTTTGAAAAAAACCGCATACGTACGACCCATAATTTTCTGGGCATGGCGCCCGTAAACTACCCCGCATCTTTTCAGCTGGCCCCGCTCTCGGGCAGTGACCAATCGTTGGAAACCATTCGCGCGCAGTTTAAAAACGCGAGCAATCTGGTTACGGCCGAGGCTTCCCGAAATAATTTTATGCAGCAGTTTCCTCATTATAGCATCATCCAGCTCTACACCCACGCGTCCGACAGCAGTGGTCGCGAAGAACCGGTGATCTATTTTGCCGATTCAGCCCTCTACCTTTCCGAACTGATCGCCGAAAGCAAAACGGCTGCCCAGTTGATTGTTTTATCCGCCTGTGAAACCGGAAATGGGAAACTGTATAAAGGAGAAGGCGTGTTTAGCTTTAACCGGGGATTCGCCGCTATTGGAATTCCGTCTTCCGTTATCAACCTCTGGTCCGTCGACAATGAATCGACCTATACGCTGACAGAGCTTTTTTATAAATATGTATCGGCCGGTCAGCCCCTGGATATTTCCCTTCAAAGAGCCAAACTGGATTTTATCGCCCGGGCTTCAAAAGAAAAAAAATTACCATACTACTGGGCAGCAGCCATCATCGTGGGGAAAACCGACCGGGTACAGCTCAGCCATCCGTTCAACTGGCTGGAAGTGGCTATCCTCCTAGGCCTGGTTACCTTCGGCCTGGTTTTTTTACTGAAGAAGAAAAAACAGAAGGCATCCCTACACGACTGATGGAGCCGGTACATCAGCTGCCTTGGCATTGAGCCATCGCCGTGCTGGATTTTCAATAAACCGGTAAGTAAAATAAGAGGCGACCAGTATGATGGCAATCAAAACAACCGCAATCAGCCAGGCCATCCACAGCGGAGGCAAAGCAGGTTGAGCGCCGTTGGCAGCAGGATGGGTCACCAACATAATGATATAAAAAATGGCAATCAAAATGGGCTGGTGCACCAGATAAATTGAAAAAGACCAATCTCCCAGTCTTTGCATCGGCCGGGTTGAAAACAATCTATTGATCCCTTCGCTGCCGTAGGCGCCGCAGAGGAGAAGAAGCGGGAAAAACAAAACGGTGATGATATCCGGCAGATGAAAATGCATCGAGGTAAAAGCAGCCAGCACCAGAAGGATCATCAGCCTGCCACTGGAAAATATTTTTCTTCCCCATCCATCCCGGTAAGCGTGGTGCATCATCATGCCCAGAATAAAGCCGCACAAACACCGGATAAAACCGTATTCATAAGCGACGTTAATCATCCAATCAGACCGGTTGATGGTGATAAAGGAAAGTTCTTTGGGCACCGTAACCAAGGGGATGATAAAGAACATGATACAGAAATATCCCAGGAAACAAAGCACACAAACCATGAATCTTCCCCGGGATTTCAATTTAAATAGCGGGGCGACCAAGAAAGGAAAAATCATATAAGCCCACCATTCCGTACTGATCGACCAGGAAGCATGCACCCAGGTAAACCAGTTGTGAAAGTTCATAGAATGCAACAAGAGCAGATTGGTAATCACGGAATACAGGTTGTTGTCAACCTCTAAAATATCATTGCGCGGCGCCCCTAGTTTCCCAAAAAGAAAGTAAATAAACATGATCGTGAAGAGCATTACAAAATGCAGAGGATATACCCTGGAAAAACGGGCGATTGTAAATTTCTTGAAATCCGCCCGGGTTACCCGGTTGGTAAACCGGTTTCCATAAACATGGGACATGATAAACCCACTCAAAATAAAAAAGAAGTCCACCATTAAATACATGCGGCTCAGTAAGGAAGAGGCTGCTGGGTGAACCAGGGCACCCCCCATAAATAAGTCTATATGGAAAATAACGGTCAGCAGGGCGGCAATCCCCCGCATGGGGGTGAGGTTGGAAAGATAGGCAACGCGGTTGCCGCGTAAAGGATTTAATTCGGTCAAGGATTAAGGGTTTAATGTTTTAGGCAAATGAATATACTGATTTCAGGGAAAATCCATTTCCAAACATTGCCGTTGGCAGGACCAGCTTTGTAACTGGTTGGTTTTGTCAAAGTCTCGGCGGAGCAGGCTTATAGGGAATTTCAAAATTGTTGGCGCCCCTGGTTCTCAGTCTGCGACAAAATACCTTATCCCCGGCCGTTAGATAAAGGATATCGAAATTTTTCCCGCCAAAGCAGAGATTGGAAGGTTGTCCGGCCGGAATAGGGATGATCGCATTGACCCGGCCAACCTGGTCCATTACCTGAATACCCATCCGGGTGGTAACATACACTCGTCCTGCTGTGTCACAACGCAATCCATCGGACCAGGCATTTTCATCCGTATCCCGGACATGCAGCCAGCCATAGTGTTGTTTGTACTCCAGGGTTCCGTCGGGACGGATGTGATAGATCCAAACCCAGTGGGTGGCCGATTCGGTAACATATAGCAGGGTTTGATCGGGCGAGAGTACCAATCCATTGGCAAATTTCAATCCTTCGTCCACAATTTGTTTTTTTTCACCCGGCCTGATCAGATAGAGTTTGCTGGGTTTTTCCGTTCCTTCCGGAGCGGTCACGTAAATATTGCCGTTGTGAGCCACCACGATGTCGTTTCCGGAAATGCTGTCGGCCAAAACTGATTCCTCTCCGGCCACGTTGTAGGCGATGACCTGGTTGGTTGCCCCCGCTATAACATAACGCCGGCCGTCGGGGCCAAAGGAAGTTCCGCTGGCTCGTTTTGCATTTACATTCAGTTCGCTGAGTTTTCCGCCGGTGTCAACCTTATAGGTTTTTGAATTGGGTATATCCTGAAAAAAGGATTCCCCCAAAGCATTGACCGCTGCTCCTTCGGTGAACCGGTATTTTTCGCCGACCAGGGTCCATGTTTCCCCAGGAATTAAAAGATCCGAAAGCATTTGATTTTTGGTCGGCTCCGGCGACCCGGTTTGAGGCCAGTCCTTCCACAACCAACGCATCGCCTGGGGGAAAATCGCCCTGCCCTGCTGGCCATTGTGCTGACCTTCTCCCCAAACATGATTCACCCGGTAGCCGGCGAAAACCAGGGCTCGTTCCATGGTTTGATTGGCCATCCACCAATCCCCCGCATAAATATTCAGATCGTTGGAACCATCCTGCAAAAATATTTTAAGCGGTTTCGGTTCATATTTTCTAATCAGGGTCGGATACCTTTCGGCTCCCCTGAGTCCGATATAGGTTCCGATCGATGAAAATACCTTGGAGAAGTCCTGGGGTCGTTCCCAGGCAACGGTAAAGGCGCATACGGCTCCGCTGCTCGATCCACCAATGGCGCGGTCATTTCCACTTTTTGACAGATGGATGGGCCGACCGTCTGCGCTGTGATGTTTTTCTACCGCAGGCAAAATTTCTTCCAACAAGAAACGTGCATAGGCGTCTCCCAGACCATCGTATTCAAAACTGCGGTTGAACCGGATGAGGGCTTGGGATGAATCCAGTGGTTTTACAATACCTGGTGTTATGAAAATGCCGATGGTTATGGGCATTTCCTTCTGATGGATCAGGTTATCAAAGACGGTGGGTGCATTCCACTGGATGCCATCCTGGTTAATATAGACGCAGGCGGGGTGATCGGGATTGTACTCGGCGGGAATATAGATCCAGTAGTCCCGGGTTGTACCGGGAAAAATTTTCGAACTGTCAAAACGCTCTTTGATCAATTCCCCCTTGGGCACTCCTGGATGTTCTACGGACGCAGAATCGGTGGCATAGATCTCGGGGGAAGGCTGTGCAAAAGCTTTTCCGGTCAAAACGATCAACACTAAGCATACGTACTTTTTCATGATGGCTGTTTGGTAGAAGAATCAGGGTCAGAAGGGGTTGGGGAACTTTTTAAATTTACGAGGTTTTTGAACAGATTGTTTTAATTTCCCGGTAACCAGCCAGCAAATGAAAACCTTACAAACCAACCGGATAACCTCCATTGACTTACTCAGGGGGATGATTATGATCATCATGGCCCTGGATCATACCCGGGATTATTTTCATGCAGATGCCTTCCGGTTTGATCCGCTGGACCTTCAACAGACTTCTGTCGCTTTGTTTTTTACCCGATGGATTACCCATTTTTGTGCCCCTATTTTTGTTTTGCTCGCGGGCACCTCGGCTTTTATCTCCGGTCAGCGCAAGACAAAAAAAGAGCTCTCCATTTTTTTAGTTAAAAGAGGATGCTGGTTAATATTTCTGGAACTCACGGTGGTGAACTTTTCGTGGTTTTTTAATATTCATTTTTCATTCATCCTACTGGCTGTTATTTGGGCGCTGGGGGTTTCTATGATTTTTTTGGCCGCATTGATCCATCTTCCCAGAAAAGGGATACTGATCGTCGGCCTGTTGTTGGTTTGCGCGCACAATCTGCTGGATCATATTCACTACCCACAAAACGACCCGACCGGTTTTATATGGGGATTGCTGCATGACCAAAAAATGTATTTTACAACCCACGGCAATATACTGGAAGGTTATCCCCTGATACCTTGGATCGGCGTAATGGCACTGGGTTATTATCTGGGCGGCATTTTCGCCAATGGATTCGAGGTAGAAAAAAGGAAAAGAATTCTAATTACCCTCGGACTGGTCTCCTGGTTGTTGTTTATCATATTGCGGTCAATCAATGGTTATGGCAATATTAAACCCTGGATGAGTCAGCCTTCGCTGACCTATAGTATTCTTTCTTTTATCAATGTTTCTAAATATCCACCTTCACTGGATTACCTGCTTGTTACCGAAGGATTTGCTTTTATATTCCTGGGGCTGACGGAAAATATTTCCAACCGGATTACAAAAATCATTTCCGTCTACGGAAGGGTTCCCATGTTTTATTATATTCTGCACATTTATATGATTCACGGGATTGCCTTGGTGGCGGCGGTATTCTCCGGCTATCCGTGGGCGGCCATGACCGGCTTTACCGGATGGATCAGCGGACAACCTCAACTTCAGGGTTATGGATTTAGCCTGGGGGTCGTATACCTGGTATGGTTTGGGGTCGTAGTAGCCCTTTATCCTCTTTGTAAAAAATATGACCGGTATAAAGCCAGTCACCGGGATAAATGGTGGCTTAGTTATTTATAGACTGCATTTGCCGGGTTTCAGTTTATTTCCAACACCAACGCTTCATAGGGTCTAAGCAGTTGGCTAGGCGCAGGGTTTTTATAATTGCCGATTAAAACCTTGGCTTTACTCAAGTCAAATCCGGTATTGACCCTAGCATCCTGGGATTTAAAATTTAATAAGACCAATATTTTTTTTCCGTTCAATTCACGCACATAACTGTAAATGGAAGGATTGTCGGGATCCAGCAGGGTATATTTTCCATAAATCAAAACAGGTTTCGTTTTCCGCAATTTTACCATCCTCCTGAAATAATTCAACACAGAGCCGGGATCCCGGTCTTCCGATTCTACATTGATGGTTACAAAATTGGGATTAACTTTTATCCAGGGTGTGCCACTGGTAAATCCCGCTTGCGGCTGATTGGCCCATTGCATGGGGGTGCGCCCATTGTCTCGGGCACCACCGTTTTTCTGGTTTTGAATAAAAGCCAATGTATCTCCTCCTTCATTTTTAATTTTCTGGTACATGTTGAGGGTCTCAATGTCCCGGTAATCCTGGATCTTGTTGAATTTTATGTTGGTCATCCCCAATTCATCTCCAAAATAGTAATAGGGTGTCGCCCGCATAGTCATCAGAAAAGTAGTCAGCATTTTGGAAGAATATTCCCGGTAAGCCGGACTGTCATTACCCCAGCGGGTAACCATCCGGGGCTGATCATGGTTACCCAGATAAATCGTACCCCATCCTTTTTCGGCAAAGACAGAATCCCAACGGGAATAAATCTTTTTAAATCCGACCAGGTCGTATCCTTTTGGATCCGGTGTCTTCCATTCATTGGGCAGGTATCCATAACCCATTCCTTCAAAATGGTAGGCCATGTTCAGCTCTTTTCGATCGGCATCCACGAAATTTAGTACGTCTTGGGTGGACACCCCCATGCCTTCTGCTACCGACATGATATTGTATTTGCTTAAAACCTCCCGATTCATTTCCTTCAGGTAGTCATGAACATGGGGACCGTTTGCATAAAATTTATCCCATTGGCCCTGGTAAACGGCGGGCATCGCCGGAAAACTGGTATCCTTTGAAATGATCGTGATCACGTCCATCCTGAATCCATCGATTCCTTTGTCAAGCCAAAAACGCATCATCTTAAAGATCTCCTGGCGGACTTGCGGGTTCTCCCAGTTCAGATCGGGCTGTTTGTCTCCAAAATAATGCAGGTAATAGGCATTGGTAAGAGAATCATATTTCCATGCGTCGTTGTTCACATCAAAAAAACTATACCGGGCAGCCGGCTTGCCTCTTTCGGCATTCCACCAGTGAAAATAATCCCGGTAGGGATTGGTTCTTGATTTTCTGGATTCCTGGAACCAGATATGCTCATCGCTGCAATGATTGACGACCAGGTCCATGATCACTTTTAACCCGCGTTTGTGTATTTCTGCTAGCAACAAATCAAAATCTGCCATGGTACCAAATTCCTTCATGATGGCCTGGTAGTCGCTGATATCGTAGCCGTTGTCGGCATTGGGAGATGCATAGATCGGATTGAGCCAAATCACATCGATGCCCAGGCTTTTTACGTAGTCGAGCTTTTGAACGATTCCTTTTAAATCACCGATGCCGTCCCCATCGCTGTCCTTAAAACTGCGCGGGTATATCTGGTAAACCACGGATTCCTTCCACCATTTTTTTTCCGTTCCCTCTGACCCGGGACTTTGTTGACCAAAGCTCCGGATGGTTACTCCCGACAGAAGGAAGGCGGTTAAGACGGTCAAGAAAAAAGATTTCATGAAGCATGTTTTTGTCGGGATACAAGTTCGAGATATTTATCTAGAGAAATTCCAAAATATTCCTTTTCTTAAAGCGGGACCGCGATCTTTTTCTAAAAGGAAGTCGCCTCCTTTTGGATTTGATAAAGGACATGGCGGCAAAGTGGCGATGACCTTTCCATAAGCGGATGATCAAAACTGGTGACATAACTCATCCCAATTCTTTTCATCAGATTTTCCGATGGCTTATTCTCAGCGGCCGTGAAGGATACAATTTTTTTCATCTCCAGGGTTTGGAATCCGTAGTCCAGACAGGCCCGGGCTGCCTCCGTCGCAAATCCCTGACCCCAGTACTGTTTTTTGAATCTCCAGCCAATTTCAACTGCGGGCGTAAAAAAACTTTCAAATCCGGGGATTTGAAATCCGGTAAAACCCATGAACTGGCCGCTTTCTTTGTGTTCGACGACCAGCAATCCGAACTTATTTTTTTCAAAATGAAGGAGAATCCTGCGCAGCGACTCCAAAGACTCCTGCGGACTGAGTGTCCTTGGAAAAAATTGCATGACCTGCGGGTCGCCGTTCATCTCTGCAAAAGACGTTTGGTCAGCATCCGACCAACTCCTTAAACCCAACCTTTGGGTTTCTATAATATAGGCAGGCTTGGTATTTTTCATTGCCAGGAAGAAACGGTGTATTTCAGTAAAAAGATACCCTCTCTTGAGACGCCAGCCTGATTCAGTTCCCGGAAAAAGCGATTGGCCCGCCCCTTCCTTTTTTATCAAAAGCCCTCAGCTTAATTCCCTGACTGGTCAAAGGAACCGGATTTTTATACATACTGGATTGGGCATCCGGATCTTTCCCATCCGTTGTATAACGGAGATCAATACCCGGAAATTGAAGGTTAGCCAGGACGAGGTTATTTTCCATCATCATACCGGGTTTGGGTATCCGGTAACCATAGCCGCCTTGGTAATAGTCCAGCATCGGCAATAGTCTTTTGCCGACGATATTTAAAAAGGCGGACCATGCTTCTGAAAAAAGAGCAGCGCTTCTAAGCGTATCGGTAGACGTTGCCCATTGGGGATCTTTGGCCCAGGCGCGTTCTGCAAAACCAAGCAGGCGTGGAAGCAACATATATTCCAACCGTTCAGGGTTCTTGATGTTTTCACCCCATACGGCACTTTGTAATCCGACGATATTGGTCTTTCCATAGTCTGTCAGACGCTGTTTGCCGATAAATATATTCCGGTTCAGGGGTAGGCCCTCTTTGTCCACCGTGGCATTTTTAAAATAGTCGTAAGGAATAAAAGAGAAGGGCTTATCAATATCGGTAAACGCACCCCAGTAATATCCTGGCTCCTCAAATGATTTGTAATAAGCCATATCGAAATACAGGTGGGTCACGCAGGTCAACACGACCTTGTATCCACCGTTGGCGAGCTTGTAGGCCAGGTCTTCGTTTCCGTCTCCCAGCGTATTGTTCCAAACTTCAGTTTGAAGGTGTTCGGGCTCAAAATCCGGATTGGGCAAATACATCGACCTGCCATCCAGGGAGGTCTTGCGCAGGCCCATTTCCTCCCATCCGGAAAGATAAAGTCCCTTGGCCTTGACCATTTCATTGACCCGACCATAGAAATAGTACCAGAGGTCTGCGGTGCTGACAATTTCCGGATGCGTTTTTTTTAAGGTGATATAGGCCGGAGATTTTTCCCAGACATGCTCGGGTACTTCATCGCCTCCGAAATGAATACTTTTCAGCGGAACCCCGGCCTCTGCGTACATGGCCACCACATCGTTGATCACGGTTTGGATGAACTGATAAGTCGAAGGCAGGGCAGGGTCCATGATGTTGTCATTCCAGTATTGGTTGGAGCTATACGTTGACTGATCTTTTGGATCGACTAGCAGGTATTGTTCAGCCAGGTCTTTTTTGCCCTCCTTCATAAATTTTTCATACCGCGTATTCATGGCTTTGATCGCTGCCCGGGCATGCCCGGGCGTTTCTATTTCTGGTAGCACAAGAATATGCCGGTCGTTGGCATATTGCAGAATCTGGATGAAATCCGCCCGGCTATAAAATCCGCTGCCTGCCAGGTGACTGGTGTCCGGTCCGGATCCGTGGGAAGGTGGCAAAAACATTTTGGCATCCAGGGTATGTCCGCGCTCGGCACCTATGGAAGTGAGTTCAGGCAGGGAGGGAATTTCCAGCCTCCAGCCTTCATCCTCTGTCAAATGAAAATGAAACACATTCAATTTATAAAGGGCCATGACATCCAACAGTTTGAGGACTTCTTTTTTGGTTTGAAAGTTCCGGCCCACATCCAGCATAAAAGCGCGATATCCGAAACGAGGTTCATCGCTGACAAAAACATTGGGAATCTCGACCGACTTCTGCGTTTTAGCCCAGGCCTCCGGCGGAACGAGGGTCTTCAGGGATTGGATGCCGTAGAATATGCCCGCCGGCGTGGATGCGCGGATGATGAGGGCCTTTGCATTTACTTCCATTTCATATCCTTCTGGGGGCATACCTGCTTTAAATACCAGTTGGATGGTATCTCCGGTTAATGATCCCACCAGCTTTTTTCCCAGCAGTACTTCAACAACGCGGCTGAGGTCCTCTTTTTCTTTTTTGAATCGCTCATCGAAGATCAGGTTCGATTCAGTTTGAAGGGCGAAGAATCCCGGCAACTCCTGGTAATGAACGGGCGTGGGAAAGACCTTCGTCAGTTGATCGACGGGGATATCCTGGATCACCTTATTTAGATCATAAATGGTGGCCGCAGTAACCAATCCTTTGTAGGTAGGTTTATACGGTGCGGCGCTAAATTTCCCAATTGAAAATCCCTTATCCGGCCGTTGATCCCAAACCAGGTAGAATCCTTCCGGTCCGTCGGTCACATTGACGGCCGGATCGGTTTTCAGGTATTCAATGCGCACGGACTGTCCCGGTTTGAGTGCCTGAAAACCAGCGGTGGGTGTCAGACTGAATAAATCACCGTTGATGAAATCGATCCGGGCATTGCCGCTAAGGGTTGCCGGGACCATGAGTCCGGCTGAGTTAAAAAACATTTTCCAGCCGGCGGCAGGTAATTCAACTGCACTGTTGTTGGTGAGGGTTAGGGCATTGAGAGATTGCGCCTTGTTCTGATATCCATTTTGCATCACTTCCCATCGGATACTAAGATCCTGCGCCGGAAAAACGGTCCTTGAGCCAGGCTGTGCTTTCAGGGAGAAAAATAAAAAAAGGGCGAAGACAATCGATTGAAAATGGCGGATACACATAAGGTGATAATGAGGGCTGAAGTTAAATAATTGAAAGCGATTCAATCGAATTACATCGACTCCTCCGGCAGGTTTGTCGAAATAATTTCCGGTTCCCGAACACCACAGTAGCTTTGTATCATGGAATATGACAATGACCGGATTGTAAAAGGCACTTATAAGGCGGAAGTGATTGGCTGGGGTGTTTTCCTCTTGATCTATCCCCTGGTCAACAGTCTCGGGGTCTTTCCGCACCTGAAAATTGCCTGGCTGGTCCTGGCGGTAGTAAATCTTCTGTTGCTGCCCCTATATATGCTCTATGCAAGAATCGTGGTTGCAAAATTTCTTTTCAAAAAAAAATACTGGTTCTTTGGATTGCTGACCGGACTTTTTTTTATCGGGATCCATTGGCTTGTGTATCTTTTTTTCAGGATTACACTCACCTTTATACCCTCTGAGGGCAAACCCTTTTTTTCTTATTCAATCCTGACCGGACTCAGGGAGAGCAGCTGGATATTGATCAACCTTTGCCTGGCGGTGGCCTTGGCCTATCTGCGAAAAAAACTGGTGGAAGAGGAGACCATGGAAGAACTGCAGAAAGAAAATATTTTCTACAAACTTCGTTATTTCCGCACCCAGCTCAATCCCCATTTTCTTTTCAATACTTTGAACAGCATTTATTCTCTCAGTCTCAACAAAAATGAAAAAACACCCGAAGTGGTCATCCAGCTGGCGGATATCATGCGCTTTTTGATCTACGAATGCAACGAAGACAAAATTCCACTGGATAAAGAAATCGAATTTATTCGCAACTATATTGAGATAGAAAGGATACGATACGACGCCGATATTCAGTTTACGATCGAAGGTGAAACCAAGGATATCCTCATTGAACCTTTCCTTTTTATTTCTTTTATTGAAAACGGATTTAAGCATGCCATTGATAATTCTTTCGCCAAGCCCTTTATCTATATCAAACTGAAACTGGAAGCCGATCAGATCACCCTGAACGTCATCAACAACACGAGTCTGGAACTGGAAACGCAGGCCAAGAAGATCCAGGGCAAAGGACTGGTAAACAGCAAAACCGTTCTGGAATTGTTGTATCCCGATTCACATGCCTTGGACATTATACAAATTGAAAAGAAAGACCGGAAAGAAAGTAAATCCCGGTTTAAAAACGCCCAGGAAAGACTGCAGCGACTCTATCCCGACACCCATACCCTAGATGTAATTCTTAGCAACAATACCTTTACTGTTTCACTTATTTTAACCGGTCTCCTTGATAAAATGCATCATTATAGAGGATGAACCCCTTGCCCAGGATGTTATAAAAAGTCATTTGGAGAGATCCGGCCGGCTGCTCCTGAAGGGTGTTTATCGCAATGCGCTGGAGGCAAAAGAAGCCCTGGAAAAAGAAGAAGTAGACCTTATTTTTCTGGATATTCAGTTACCGGGAATGACGGGCCTGGAATTTCTGCGCTCCCTTCACAATCCCCCCTTGGTAGTATTTACCACTTCCTATCCGGAATATGCACTGGAAAGTTATGAATTCAATGTGATCGATTATTTGCTCAAACCCGTTTCTTATGAACGGTTTTCCAAGACCATCAACAAGATCATCGACGGCAATATTTTCAAGACAAGTGTCTATCCCCTTAAACCCGTATTTCGGGATCACATATTCATCCGGTCGAACAGTAAATTCTTCAGGATCGGTTTTTCGGAAATCCTCTATATCGAAGGGATGAAAGACTACCTTAAAATCCACACCTTAGAACACGTCATCGTTACCCACCAGACCATGGCGGAAATGGAGGGTATCCTGCCTCCCGATCAGTTTATCCGGATTCACAAATCATATATTGTGGCCGTTGCCCATATCAAAGCTGTTTTCGGAAATTCCGTAGACATGGACCGGATCCTGCTTCCGATCGGTTTGAATTACAAGGAAAGAATTATGAATTTTGTAGCCGGAAAATCTTCCGGACTGTAATTTCCCGTCAACAATTTTTGGTTTTTATTGTAATGATAGGATCTTCAGCTCTAGGGTCTAGAACCAGGGCAGGATTTAAACTAAAAATATAAGCATGCCGCAGTTAAGTGAAGTGGGAGAAGAATTTCCCAAAATGACGGTGGAAGTATGGAGTGATATCATGTGTCCATTCTGTTATATCGGGAAGCGAAACTATGAAGCCGCCCTTGCGCAATTTTCAGACCGTCGGGCAGTAGACATTCAATGGCACAGCTTTCAGCTTGATCCAACCATCCCTCGAAAAACGGTCAAAAAAGAAAATGTCTACCAATACCTGGCGGACAAAAAAGGGATGAGCTATGAACAATCGGTGAAACTGCATGAGCACCTGGTCGAGACAGCAAAAAAAGCTGGACTGGAATATAATTTTGACCAGGCGATTGTTGCCAACTCCTTTGATGCACACCGTTTGATACAGCTGGCAAAAAGCAAGGGTCTGGGTGACCAGGCAGAAGAGCGTTTGTTTCGCGCTTATTTTACTGAGGGTCGGGATTTTGGTGAAACGGAAACCCTTTTACAAATCGGGATCGACCTCGGTCTTTCAGAAAAAGAAATAAAGGATGCCTTGCAAAGCGATGAATATGCGGCCAAAGTAGAAGCGGATATTCAGGAGGCCGGTGAACTCGGCATCCAAGGAGTACCTTTTTTTGTATTCAACCGTCAATACGCTGTTTCGGGTGCCCAGCCCCCGGAATATTTTTTAAAAGCCTTGAAACAATCCTTTGAAAGCTGGCGTAAATCAAATCCCGCGACGGATTTGCCCTCCGGCCAAGGAGCTGTTTGTGCACCAGATGGTGTCTGTTAACCATAAATTTAAACAGGTATGAAATACAATCTTCTCGGCAATACCGGGTTAAAAGTTTCTGAACTGTGTTTCGGCACCATGACTTTCGGCGGCAAGGGCTTATTCAAGGCCATCGGAAGCCTGGGACAGGAACCAGTAGATGCACTCATGAAAAAGGCCATAGATGGCGGTATTAATTTCATCGATACGGCCAATGTTTATTCCGAAGGGATGAGTGAAGAACTCACCGGTCAGTCTATCCGCAACCTCGGTTTGCACCGCGACGACCTGGTATTGGCAACCAAAGTGCGCGGGAAAATGGGCGATCTGCCCAATGACAGTGGCCTAACCCGCAAACATATTATTCAACAGGCCGAAGCCAGTCTTCGCCGATTGCAAATCGATTACATCGATCTGTATCAAATCCACAGCTATGATCCCTTGACACCGCTGGAAGAAACACTGTCTGCACTCGATGACCTAGTCCGCTCCGGAAAAGTGCGTTATATCGGTGCCAGCAATCTGGCGGCTTGGCAGCTCATGAAAGCATTGGGACATAGTGAACATCACCGGATAGCCCGGTTTGTGTCTTTGCAAGCATATTACACCATTGCCGGCCGCGATCTGGAAAGAGAGATCATTCCGCTTTTGTTGGATCAGAAACTGGGACTGATGGTATGGTCGCCACTGGCGGGGGGTTTGCTGAGTGGTAAATACAGCCGCGAAAAAGAAAAAGATGCTACGGGCCGCCGGGCTAATTTTGATTTTCCCCCCGTTAACCGGGACCGGACCTTCGATATTTTGGATCAGTTGCATCCGATGGCTAAGACAAAAGGTGTTTCGGTTGCCAGCCTGGCCTTGGCCTGGCTTCTCAAACAACGGGCAGTAACCACGGTGATCATTGGCGCCAATGGCCTTGAACAGCTGGAAGACAACCTGCGATCCGTCGAAGTGAATTTTACTGCGCAGGAAATGGAAATCTTGAATGGCGTCAGCCAGCTGCCACCTGAATATCCGGGATGGATGCTGGAGCGAACCGGCGGGGACCGAAAAATTCAGTAAACTGCCTTGCAAGATCCCTGGAGTGAACCGCTTTTCGCCGGAATTTTTTTCCCGATCATTGATTCAATCTGGACTACTTTCGGATTCGGTACGAAGGACTGAAGATACGCATGGATAAAAAATTAAAAATTTTCAACGGGCAGATCCTAACACCCGGGGGCATCATCGAAAACGGCACGCTTCTCACGTCAGGCACCCTTATTTCAGAAATCAGGGAGGGAGACATCGAGGCGCCGGGTGCCATCTCCATCAATGCAGCTGGCCACTATGTTTCTCCAGGTTTTATCGACATGCATGTACATGGAGGCGGTGGCCATGATTTTATGGATGGAACCGTGGAAGCTTTTTTAAAAATCGCTCAAACCCATGCTGAGTATGGAACGACTTCCCTAATGCCCACCACCTTAACCTGCGAAAACGAAGACCTTTTCCGGACGCTGGAACTATACAAACAAGCAGACAAAGAAAATATTTCAGGTGCCCAGTTTTTGGGTATCCATCTGGAAGGACCTTATTTTTCCATCAACCAGTCGGGCGCCCAGGATCCCCGTTATATTCGGGATCCAGATCCGAAGGAATACAAAGAGATACTTTCCCGTTCATCCGATATCAAACGATGGAGCGCCGCCCCCGAATTGAAGGGAGCGCTTGAATTCGCTCAATATCTTTCGTTAAAGGGAATTCTGGTTGCCCTCGCCCATACGGATGCCCTTTATGATGAAGTCCTGGTTGGGTTTAAAAACGGGTATCGGTTGGCTACCCATTTTTATTCCTGTATGTCCGGTGTCACGCGCAAGAACGGATTTCGATATGCCGGCGCAATCGAAGCGGCCTATCTGATTGACGAGATGGATGTGGAAGTGATCGCTGATGGCCTGCATTGTCCAGGCCCACTGCTGAAATTGATTTATAAGATCAAAGGATCCCGACATACCGCATTGATCACAGATGCCATGCGGGCAGCCGGTATGCCCCCAGGAGAATCGATACTGGGCAACCGCCGCCATGGGTTAAAAGTAATTGTAGAAGACGGCGTTGCCAAACTGGAAGACCGGAGTTCCTTTGCAGGAAGCGTGGCCACGGCTGACCAGCTCGTGCGCACGATGATCCTTATGGCCGAAGTTCCTTTAACAGAAGCCGTCCGCATGATGACGGAAACACCGGCGAGGATCCTGGGTATCCAAGACCGGAAGGGCGCCTTGGCAGCAGGTAAAGATGCCGACATCGTGATTTTTGATAATGCCATCGAAGTACAAAAGACGATCGTCCAAGGAAAGATTATTTACAGTAAAGATTAAGTCCACTCGTGTCTCGCGGGCTCCGACCATGAAGGAATTGCTCATCAATCAAATGCGGATCAGAATTTCGGGTACCCGAACCGAACTGGGAAAGGACGCTGCTGAAATATTCAGAAAGAAACTCAGCGATCTGTTGCTTTTAAAAAAATATGTCAACATCATCTTTGCTGCTGCCCCATCCCAAAACGAATTCCTGTCTGAGTTGAAAGACATGCCCCTTGCCTGGAACCGCATCCATGCTTTTCATATGGACGAATATATCGGACTGGATCAAGACGCACCCCAGGGTTTTGGAAATTTCCTGCGGCAAAGACTATGGGGAGGCCTCCCTTTTCGTCAGGTTCATTATCTCCAGGGCAATGCGGCGGATCTTCCGGCCGAGTGCAAGCGGTACACTGATTTGCTTTTAAAACATCCACTGGATATCGCTTGTCTGGGAGTTGGGGAGAATGGACATTTGGCAATCAACGATCCCCCGGTGGCCGATTTCAAAGACCCTGATACCGTAAAAATAGTCAGGCTGGATGAATCTTGCCGAAGGCAACAGGTCAACGACGGGTGCTTTCAAGATATCTCTCAGGTACCTACCCATGCACTCACCTTAACCATTCCCGCACTCATGCGCGCAGGCTTTGCGCTCATCGTGGTCCCGGGCGAACGCAAAGCAAAGGCCATATACCATACCGTATACAGCGAAGTACAAGTCCTTCATCCTTCTACGATTCTCAGGACCCATGAAAACGCCGTATTGTTGCTGGATGAAAAAAGCGCAGCGCAGTTGAAAGAACTTGGGTGATCTTTCTAGGGAAAAGGTATTGGATGCCGCAATCGACCTGCGTTGTCTTTAGTCATCGCTTTGAGAAAATATTAGATCTCATGTGACAACTTCAGAATGAAAAGCATACCGTGGGTCGCTGGTGGTCTATACGGTCTTGGAACACATCAATGGAATTGAACCCAGAGGTAGTCCTTGCCAAGGGCGCCCATCTGCTCATTCACGATGGCCAGTATACGGCCGATGAATATGAAAAATTTTAGGGCTGGGGTCACAGCTCCTGTGAGCAGGCCGTACAAATATCTATAGAAGCGAAGGTCAAACGCCTGATCGTCACCCATCGTGACCCGGATCACGGACGATGATTTTCTGGATTCCACGGAAAAAAAATGCCCGTCTTTATTCCCGAATGCGGTGTTCGCCAAGGAAGGAATGGAGGTTTCGATTTAACAAGCCTTCATCTGGTCTATTTAAAATAAGACATTGGGATGGTTTTCCACAAGCCATGGGAAAGATGACCGCTGAGTAGTTCGTAGATTAGATATATGGGCCAGAAAATCCAATGAATTATCAGGTAAAATATCGAGTGATTATAATACCAACTGATCATCAGGGAATAAAGCCCCAAGAGCATATACAAAAGGCTTGAACTTTTCCACATAAGTGAATGGATATTTAAATGAGGAATCAAAAAACATACCACGGGTAAAAAAAATCAATCCGGAAACTAAAGTTCGACTATTTTTTCAAAACTTTTCCTATTGAATGGTAATCGTATTGGGAGACAGTTTTAGATTTGGATAAACATATTTTCCATCGCTTGGATCAATATAATACCCGGAAAGTCCGGTATCAAACAGAGGATTTGGATTGGCAAATGCCCGGAGCCACCGGTTGCAGGTTCCTACTGTCAAGTAATACGTTCCGCCTGAGTGGTCATCTCCGCCCAATTGTCCTCGATCGACGATTACGGAATATGTCCCCTGACCATCAGGAGAAATAAATTGATTGTATGGCGAATAGGTTGCATTTGCTTGAGTAAGAGTGGGATCTTTTCCGATAAGCAAAACAAAATTGTACTGATATTGGATATAGGAAAAAGAAGAGGTATCCAGGTATATTCGTACTTGAACATACGAATAAGTTTCATTGACAGTAATACTGTCAATTGCAGTCTTGACAGGGTCTTGCAAAATATAAACTTCATTCACCTCTGTATTGATAGAAGAACCCGGCGAATGAGATATGCCAAATACTTTCATGGTTCCAAATCCAGTTTTCTGATAGGTCAGATTATAAGTACCGGACGGCAAACCATGGAAATAATAATTCCCTGACGCATCTGAGGTCGTGGTATGCACCGTACTACCTACATTTAGCGAAACGGATACTCCGCTTGAATCTGCAATTGGCCAGGAAAATTCATTGTAGACAACCAGATTTCCATAAACTGTCCCCGTATCTAAAAGACTGCCATCTGTACCATTGGTGCCCGGTGGTCCGGCAGGACCTGGCACACCTGTTTCCTTCTTACAAGAGCAAATGAATAAGAAAATAAAAAAAATATGGAAAAGATATTTTGGCATAAGTTCAATTGGCCCAGATAAAATAATTTAAAGTTGAATCGCCGATATACGGATAAGCTATCGATTTATAAGTATTCGTATCAAACCAACTGGTAGCATAGTTTTGGAAAAAATAAGGAGGAACGATATATGTCTTTACGTAAACGGTATCGCCAGCCTGAAAACGAGTGCTATTGATTTCAGTTCCGCCAAAAAATGCCTGCGTCTCAAACTGATTGGTTCCTTCGTTGTGGGTATATGTTTGAAATAAGTACAAATAATTGTTGGCATTTACCATGGCTGATGATGAGAAATACATATTGATAAAACGCTGTGTATTACCAGTAATCGGCGGCCCAGTAATTGTCGTGAGCATATCTGCATATTTGGACACATTGTCAAAAGGACTTGGTAAAAGCTGTATCGACTGTGAAACAAAATGAGTGGTCTGTGTTCCGGCCATTTGTACGATGCCTATAAATTTGTCCTCGTTTCCTGCACTATGCTTTACATTCACAGCCAGAGAATCAAAGCCGTTGCGTTTAAACATGATACGATATGTACCTGATTTTAAATTTGGCAATAGGAACAGTCCGGTGGCATCTGTTTCAACACTTAAGGCAGAATCTCCCATAGTGGTTGAAACCACTACCGAATCATTTTCACTTAGTGCTTGTGTGAATTGGTCCACTAGCTGAACATAACCAGTTATGCCACTTCTTTGATCTGTCGCTGAGTTACCATTTGAACCTCCTGGCCCTTGGGGACCCTGTATACCTTCGGCAGTTTTGGTACAGGAAGACAATATGATTCCGCCGGCAGTAAGTAAAAAAAATATTTTCAGCAATGTATGCATCTTCAGTTTTTGAGGTTGTTATATACTTTCACTTCGTTGCTGAGATTTCCAATTGCCGGATAAACCGCATTTCCTGTAGAATCTATATAAGTAAAAATCTTACTGTTGTCAACAGCCGCTGAAATGTAGACATAATCAGTTCCATTGAACTCGTTCGTATATTCTGTCAAATCTTGATCGAATGGCGAAAAAATGAGTGTGGAATCATCTTGTTGATAAAAATCCGTTCGATAAGTATAATCATTTTTTGAATTACCTGCGCCGGGCGAATGACTGAAGAACATGACTACCCAAGGAAAGGGAAGTGTCTGTGGATGAGCAAGTATCAGCGTAAATACCATGTAATGCCCACCATACGCTGTAACAGTATCTACTGTTAAGCGCTTGATGTCCGTCCATGAGGATCTTTTTTGTCCCAAGCCGATTATTCCCATCTGGGTTTCATTGACGCCTCCGGTATGCTGGTAATGGAAAAGCCTCATTGTTCCATATCCCGTTTGAGCAATATCAATATTGTAAAATCCGGCGGGCATATCAGGGGAAGTATATGATGCATCCGTCACCGTTGTAAGCAACACTGAAGGGTTCGTGTTTTCAAAAGTTATGGTTGCAGCATTGTTTTCCGCAATCGCATTACCCAGGGTGTCAAACAATTGAACTTTCCCATAAATCTTACCAGTTATAGTAGAACTTCCATCCATTCCATTGGGACCTTGTGGTCCTGCATTCCCTGGAACATTTTGTTTAGTGCATGAGATAAAAAACAAGATGATTGCAATCGATAGGGTCTGCCGGGGGAACAACAATTGCATTCGTAAAAGTTTGTGCGATCAAATATATAGAAAAGGAGCATCGGTTATGAAATACAGCTTCAACTAGAAATATTTCTTTTCAAAAAAGATAAATCTAAGGGTTTACACTTAGCTGATGTTTAACTGGCGGAGGGATACTTCAGTTCAGTGATGAAGATGACGAGGGATATGACCATTTAAAAAACGACCCGGAAAATAGACAAACTGGTATATATTTAGACTCCCATTTTAAAAAATTACATCATGTCTACGATTGCTTACCGACAAATAATCATTCTGGGTTCCCTGCTATCGGGTACCGTTGCTCAAGCGCAAAATTCGTTGCCCCAACTGGGAAAAGATCCAATCCCAGCGGTCGTTCAAGCCATGACCCTGGAAGAGAAAGCGAAGTTTGTAGTCGGAAATGGATTCAGTATGCCGGGTCTGAAAAAGGATGCGGCGACAAATATTGGCATGACAAAGGATAGAGTAGCCGGAGCCGCCGGATCCACCTTCGCCATTCCGCGTCTGGGGATACCCTCTATGGCCGTTGCTGACGGACCGGCCGGCGTTCGAATAGATCCCATTCGAAATGGGGATAGCTCAAAAACCTATTATGCGACCGCCTGGCCTGTTGCAACCCTACTGGCTTCATCATGGGATACCAGTTTGGTTCGAAAGGTGGGTATTGCTTTTGGATCTGAAATTCATGATTACGGTCTGGATGTGATCTTAGCGCCAGGTATGAACATTCAGCGAAATCCACTTGGAGGCAGAAATTTCGAATATTACTCTGAAGACCCCCTGGTTTCAGGTACCCTGGCAGCAGCGCTGGTAATCGGTATTCAGAGCAATGGCGTTGGCGTATCGGTAAAACACTTTGTTGCCAACAGCCAGGAAACCGATCGCATGACAGTCAATGAAATAATCAGTCAAAGAGCCCTGAGAGAAATTTACTTGCGAAACTTTGAGATCGCGGTAAAAAAATCCCAACCCTGGACGATCATGAGTTCTTACAATTATGTAAACGGCCAATACACATCAGAAAATTATGATTTGCTAACCACCATCCTCAGAAATGAATGGGGATTTAAGGGCTTTGTTATGACGGACTGGTTTGGTGGAAAGGATCCTGCAGCCCAAACAAAGGCAGGAAACAACCTCATTATGCCCGGGACCTCCAATCAAACCAAGGCCATTTTAGACGCGGTTAAAAATGGAACACTGGATGAGAATTCGCTGAACACAAATGTGGCTGGAATATTAAACATCATGTTGCAATCTCCGGCTTATAAAAATTATAAGTTCTCCGATAAGCCAGATCTGAAAAAGGATGCCCAGATTTCCAGAATGGCCGCTGCTGAAGGGATGGTGTTGCTTAAAAACGATAAGGGTTCCTTGCCCTTGAAATCATCGGTCAGTATCGCCTTGTTTGGTAACCACGGATATGAACTTATTGCAGGGGGAACGGGTAGTGGAAGTGTGAACAAAGCTTATTCTGTAACCCTTGAACAGGGCCTCAACGGTTCTGGTTTTAAAATCAATGAAGAATTAAAAGACGCTTATATCAATTACATAAAAGATTACCGAACCAAACATCCAATAAAGGGAGTTATTGAAGAATTTATGCATCCTTCACCTCCCATGACTGAATATGTGTTTGCACCTGATGCCATCACAAAACAGGCAGCCACTTCCGATATTGCCCTGGTGGTGATCGGCAGAAATGCGGGAGAGGGCGCTGACCGGAAATTAGACAATGACTTCAATCTTTCTGACACCGAAAGAACGATGATAAAAAATGTAGCCGACGCCTTCCACGCTCAAAACAAACGGGTGGTCGTTGTCCTGAACATCGGGGGAGTCATTGAAACGGCAAGCTGGCGAAACGAAGTAGATGGAATCCTTTTGGCCTGGCAACCGGGAATCGAAGGCGGCAGCGCCATAGCAGATGTACTAAGCGGCAAAGTAAATCCATCTGGAAAGCTGGCACAGACCTTCCCCTTATCTTATGGGGATGTCCCTTCAGCCAAAAATTTCCCAGGTAAAGAATTTCCTGAAAAAGCAACCTCGGGTGTGTTTGGCATGAAAGCCATCCCTGCTGAGGTAGTTTATGAGGAAGGCATTTACGTAGGTTATCGCTATTACAATAGCTTCGGAGTAAAAACTGCTTATGAATTTGGCTATGGCCTCTCATATTCCAGCTTCAGCTATGGTCCAGTCAATCTGAGTGCTACGGCGTTTAATGGACAATTAACTGCCTCTGTTACCATTACCAATACCGGAAAGGTTGCAGGAAAAGAAGTGGTGGAACTCTACCTGAGCGCACCTGCCGCTCAATTGGATAAACCATCTGCCGAGTTAAGAGGTTTTGCAAAAACAAGTTTGTTGCAACCAGGAAAATCCGAGACCATCGTCTTTAAACTGAAGCCTATGGATCTTGCTTCCTTTGATTCGGCGGCATCCGCCTGGGTAGCAGAATCAGGAAAATATACCATTGGTATCGGGGCATCCTCCTTAGATATCAAACAATCTATTTCTTTTCACCTGGCCAACAACCTGGTGGTTGAAAAGGATCACAATGTGATGGCACCCCAGGTACCTATACAAGAACTCAAAAACGACAAGTCCCATGGATAAAAATCCACAATAAGTCGTTCATTATTTTCCGACAATGAAAAAATGCCCATTTTGTGCCGAAGAAATAAACGACGATGCCATTAAATGCCGTTATTGCGGAGAATTTCTCACCAATTCTGTCACAGAGCGCATCAACCGATCTGCAGGTGTTCAACCTACCTGGAGTCCGGGAGTGGCTGCTCTTTTGAGTTTTCTCATACCAGGTGCCGGTCAATTGTATAAAGGCAATGTTGGCGGCGGAATTCTCTGGTTTGTTGCCGTAGCGGTGGGTTATATTTTATTTGTCATCCCGGGAATCATTCTGCATGTTATTTGTATCGTCAATGCAGCGTCTTCCGACAAAAACAAATAGGCTTTATGCTTTCATAGGTCAATTAAAAAACGAGGCTATCGGCATTATTTTTCAATCACCCTCCAATGAATTTAAACCCATATGGGAGCGGAATTTTAATAAACTTTTACTTATCCTTCCACTGGCTGAATAATGGGTATCCGATCGAATATTACGATTGGTAATTGGGTATAACCGTATTCAAATGAATTATTTACTCAGAAAATCCGTCGGAATCACCAGATAACTATCCTCTGACTATCGGCTTTGTACATCTTATTACTGGGCACTAGGTTGAAAGCGGTGTAAAACGGTGTGAAATTTGAAAGCGGACCATTTACTCTGTAAATCCAGGGCGCATGCCCATCTGCGTTTATTCGATAACGGATGTGTTCCGGCTTTTCTTTAACCTTCCATATGCGGGCATATGAAATGAAAAATCGCTGATCTGGGCTGAATCCGTCAATTTTGACACTGTCACTTCCTTGTGTTGTCAGTTTGAATGCCTCGTATGCAATATTCACCCCTCCGAGATCTGCAATATTTTCACTCACGGTCAGCTCCCCTTTCACATGCAAAGTGTCAAGCATCGTATAACCGTTGAACTGGTTAATGACCTGCTTTGTTTTATAGGAAAATTTCGCGCTATCCACCTTGTTCCACCAGTTTCGAAGATTGCCTTCTTTGTCATACTGGGCGCCACGGTCATCAAAACCATGCGTCATTTCGTGGCCTATCAGGGTGCCAATGGCACCGTAATTGACGGCATCGTCTGCGGAAGGATTAAACATCGGAGATTGCAAAATACCGGCCGGAAAAATAATTCCTTTGGAGCCCATGTTGTATGCATCCACTGTCTGTGGAGTAAGTCCATTCCAATCAGACTTATCGACAGGTTTTCCAAGTTTATCCAAATTAAATTGATACTCGTTTTTTGAACAGGCAATACGGTTTTCGTAATATTTTTTTGCATCAATTTTTAATTTGGAATAGTCTCTCCATTCATCGGGATAGCCAATCTTAATAATATATGACCTGAGTTTGTCTATGGCAATATTTTTGGTGCTATCACTCATCCAGTCCAGGTTCTTTATTCTCATTTCAAAAGCCTTCTGCAAATTCTTAACCATACCCAACATGCGCTTTTTATCCTCTTCGGTAAAATATTTATTCACAAATAATTTACCGACCGCATCACCCAGGTTTAAATTCGTTTGTTTATAAATTCGCTTCCATCGCGACTTCATCTTCTCCTGACCACTGAGCGTTTTGTTGAATTCAAAAATGGCATTTTCAAAAGGACTGCTTAGCTCCTGCGCATCTATTGCATTCAAACGGAGATAAGCCTTCCATGTGCTCATAGGAATGGATTTTAATAGTTCATTCAGCTTCTGATAATAGCCTGGCTGTTGCAGATTTACAGAATCTACCCTAAGTCCCAAATTATCAAAGAGTTTTTTCCACCCGATCATGGGCATTTTTTTTTCAAGATCGACCAAGGCCATTTTGTGATAATTGTTTTGGGGATCACGTACTGCTGTATTGTTCAATTGGCTACCAGCAATTTCCTTTTCCAGATCATAAACGGCCTGCATCTTTTTTGTCGCCGTTATGCTATCATCACCTGTAAGCATAAATATTTCCCGGATATATTTTTGATATGCATGCTGAATCTCGGTGGTAGTGGAATCTTCTTTAAAATAATAATCCCGGTCAGGCATCCCCAGTCCAGTCTGGTAAAAATTTGCAATATTCTGGTTGCTATTTTTGTCGTCTTCTGAAACATAAAATCCAATAAGTGCATTATCTCCTGCAGGCGTTTGTTCCGCTTCAAAAGCCATCAAATCTTTCACATTCCTTAGTGCATTAATTTCAGACAGCACGGGTTTTACGGGATCGTATCCCAGCTTCTCAATCGTTACCGTATCCATACCTGATCGGAAGAAGTCACCTACTATTTGTTCAAGACTGCCCTTTTTAAAACCCCCCTTGGCCACACTATCTATGATACGGTGCATTTCGGCCTCCACATGGTCATCCATCGTTTTCCAGGTACTCATGGCGTTTTCTGTAGACGGGATAGATGTATTTTGCATCCATTTCCCATTTACATACATATAAAAATTGTCTCCGGGTTTTACGGAAGAATCCATGGCCGAGAGATCAATAAACTGCTCGTCTACCGATGGTTTACTCCGTGTTTCACACGACCATAAAATGGTTGAAACAAAGAATACAGAAAAAAGTGGGAAGTATTTTTTCATGACTGCGGTTTATTGGGATACTAAATGTAAAAAAACTACAGGTTGAAAACGGGACCGGGAGTCGACTTTTCGAAAACGGACGCTGATTTTCCAGCATCGACTCCATCAAAAAAAACTAGCGTAAGTATTTGATTTAGAATGTTCCGCCAAACAATTTCCCCAAAGTGAGTGTCTTTGGTTCGGGCTATAAAATTTCCAGTAATTTAAATATTTCGAAATGGTTACCTTGATAGAACATTCCAAATACAAAAACTATAAGTCATGAACATTAAAGCATCTAATGTGACTGTAAATGTAAAAGATTTGGATAGCTCCATATCATTTTACGAATCTATAGGTTTAACCGTCAAAAATCGTTGGGGTAATTATTACGCGCAGCTAACCGCTCCTGATGTCGTCATTGGGCTCCATCCCACCAGCCAATCCAATTTAAAAGGAAATTCAGGCAATACTTCGATTGGATTTACCATTGACGATTTTGACGGCGCAAAATCTCTGTTGCAGCAATTGTCTATTCCCTCAAGCAGTCGACAAGAAGAGGGTGGAGAATTTTTACTCTTTAATGACCCGGACGGAACAGCGTTGTATTTTATCAAGCCAAAATGGTAACCCTTAGCAGTCCAATTCGACGTTTGGTACTTCAATTTTGTTTCTCTTCTCCTCATCGGTATCTAAATCAAACTTTTAAGTCTGTTTAACTCAATTTTCTGTATTTGGTACCTATATAGTCGACGAAGTCTGGCTCAATCCCCTGGTCACGCAGGATTGTCTGAATTTGGGCTCGATGATGAATGGAATGATAATTTAATTGCAAGGCAATATCCTTGAGCGTCGCCGCCCACAGGGAATTGTCAAATCCCAGGAAATTAACTTCAGTAGACAATTCATCTTCAGTTTTGGTATCGATGTACACAAGCCAAGGGGTTAAGCTTTTGGTCCATGCTGGCTCCAGTTGATCAAAATTATAAACCGGTTCCCACCAGCTCATTGTTTGGGCAAGAGGATCTTGCGTAATCCTCGCCATCCATTTGACTTGGCAATTAATTAAATGACTGAATAACCTGACGGCCTTATTAGGCTCGGGGAGAAGTTTGATTTTGCCCAACAATTTTTTATTGGTTAGATCATTGTATTTAAAACTGTCTATGAGATAAGAATTTAACTGCATATGGCCTCATTGATCTTACAAATTAATCATGCCCATTTGAGCAAGATACCAGAAAAGTAAATTTCTTTTTTTCATATGAAATAAATAATAATATGTAACTTTCTTATTCATCAAACCCTAACA
>JABDAN010000045.1:0-828 GCA_013289175.1 Bacteroidota bacterium | reverse complement strand
TAACAACATGAACAGTCAAAAGTTCACCCTCGCCACTATCGTGGGCGGAATTACTCTTTTCATCCTTGGTTATTTGTTTTATGGTGTGCTACTCGTTAATTTTTACAATCAGCACTCGATTGCCCCAGCCGGATCTATGAGAACAATGAGTGAGCTCATCTGGTGGGCTCTTATTGTTGGCAATTTCGCTGGAGCAGCCTTGTTGGCTTATATTTTCCAGAAGATAGGCAATGTTCATTCATTTGCCAGCGGAGCAAGGATCGGGGCGGCCATCGGATTGTTTATGGGCCTGACAGTAGATTTAATTACCTATGCAACAGGAAAAAGCTTTGATCTTACGGGGATGTTGGGCGACGTAGTGGTACGTATTGTGATGACTGCCATCGCCGGTGGAATTATTGCATTGGTGTTGAGAGGGGGGACAAAAAAAGCGTAAGGAAATTAATTTTAAATATTTGATCTGGCATGCGGCCGCAATATACTTTCAGCGTGTTCGTGGCCGCAATTTTTATTGACAAGAAACAGATTTGTCTTGCCTGGAATTTCCCGACTGATCCCAAAACCCAATTGCTTTGTTGTCTTGTTTTACAAATTTTACCGCGCATGCGTAGAAGACTTGAATGGCCCCTTGGAATATTAATTAGAAAATCCTTTTTGAAGTTATGGACATTACCAACTATCCCATTTGAAACGTCTGGGATAAAGAGTCTCTACCCTTTACTTAGCTTTAATCGCTTTTATCAATTTTCTATTGCGTCTATCTGCCCTGGAATTTTGCAATGAAATGACAGCCCATACCGCCGCCGGAACCCAGCCAATAAGGGTTAT
>JABDAN010000044.1 GCA_013289175.1 Bacteroidota bacterium | reverse complement strand
GCCAGGGCGCTGGACAAACTGAAGCTGAAACGATACGACCTGGTGCTGATGGATATTCAGATGCCGGTAATGGATGGCTATACCGCTACCCAGGCGATCCGTTCGACATTAAAGCTAGATATTCCTATTGTCGCCATGACCGCACATGCTTTCCCGGGTGAAAGAGAAAAATGCCTGCAAGTTGGGATGAACGATTATATCACAAAACCCTTAAACGAAAGGGAACTGAACAGCATCATTACTCGGATTATCGGTCTTTCCCCCGAAACCCCGGCCTTACACAATGGCATCCATGCGGAAGAAATTGATCAATACGAATTCATCAATTTGCAGTATATGCGGGAGATCAGCGGCGGGGATAAACTATATGAAAAAAAAGTGACCGAACAATTTTTTGAAGCGATAACCTTTGATCTGAGAACTTTGGAATCGGCGTTAAAGAATCGTGACCTTCCCACTCTCAGGTACACCGCCCACAATATGAAAACTAATATTTCTGTTATGGGACTTTCCGAAAAACTGCAGTCCTATTTGGATGAATTGGAATACAATCCCTTCAACGAAGAACATTTCCATCAAATCATATCTTCGGTGAATGAAATTTGCGGAAATGCGTTGCCTGAGGCCCTTCATTTTTATTCCACTATTTAAGTTCATTCACAGAATTAATCCATGATTCCGGTGAGCAGTGTCTTGGTATTCATCAAAACATATTTGTAAATTTTTCGTCTATGGTGAAAGACGAAATAATAAAACACGGCAAAGCCCTATATAAAACGCTCAGTCGCCGTAATAAAAACTGGAAGCACAAAATAAAAGATATTTTGGTTGAAGTCCCATCGTTGTTTTTGCGGTGAGCATTTGCATTTGGTTTTACAACTGGAGCGAAGAAAAAGGTGGGTGGACGAATCGGCTGGCACAACGACTATTTAAATCAGATTTAGATATCATCAGCATAGTAAAAAATCAAGTCAAGACCACACCTTCTTTCAGAGCCTTGTCATAGGCTGTCTTATCAAATTTATACAGGTGGGGAGAACGATGGGGTCCGATGCTGCGTTTTTCCGATAGTTTTTTTAATAGACCTAGTGAAATCAGTTTTTTGGGGAAATTGCTTACATCCAGTTTTTTCCCCAGTAGTGTTTCATAAAGGGCATGTATTTCAGAAAGAGTGAATTTTTCCGGCAGCATATTATACCCGATGGGATAATGATACAAGTAAACTCGCATGGTGTGGAGTGCCTCCTGGATCATTTCTTTGTGATCAAATTCCAGTTTGGGAACCCGGTCTATATCGAACCATTTACAATCATCGGACATGAGATCGGGTTTGGGCGTGGACTTCGAGAAATCTGTGATAGAATAAAAGCCCACAGAAATGGTCTGATCTATCAGCCAGTTTGTTTTTGTAATGCGGAGCCCGGTTGCTTTATACCATAGTTCTTCATCGAATTCATTGATGCGGGCCCGGTTGGGATCGCCGAAAGTTTTGAATTGCTGTAAAAACAAATTGCCGATACCTGTACGCTCTTTTACGATGCGGTTCGCGGCTTTTACCAGGGTTTCTGTTCTTTTAATATACCCGCCAGGCAAACACCAGCCTTGAATAAATTTATTTCTGATGAGCAGGATTTTTAGCTGCTGTCCGTGGTATCCGAAAATGGCGCAGTCGATGGACACATGGGGTACATACTGCAAGTGGCCATTTAATAGAAAGTCTTCGATCTCTGCCTGGGTGTCCATGCTGCAAAAATAGCCGGATCCGGGCTAAATATTTTTTATTTAGTAAAAACTACGAAATAGACATTTTATCCCTACCTTCAATTAGTAGAAACTACTAAATAGATCAAAACCTAAGCGATTCAAACGATGCAAATGAAAAGAAGAAATTTTATCCGTCATTCAGCGGCCGCTGCAGCCGGCCTGGGCCTGGCTTCGACATTGCCGGCTTTTTTACAGGCAAACATCAACAAGGAATTGTTTTTTCAGATAGCCATTTCGCAATTTTCCTTTGCCAGTGAGTTCTGGACAAAGAAACTCGATCCCCAGGATTTCGCAGCAAAGTCAAAGGAACTGGGCATCAGCGGCCTGGACTATTGCTCGATGTTTTTTGCGGACAAGGCAAAGGACCAACTTTACTTGAATGAATTGAAAAAGCGAGCTGCAGACGCAGGCAGTTATAATCTGCGGATCATGGTGGATGGCGAAGGAGTGCTGGGAGACCTGAATGAAGGCGCTCGGCTGAAGGCCGTGGAGAACCACTATAAATGGATGGACGCCGCAGCCGTATTGGGTTGTCCTATGATTCGGGTAAATGTAGAAGGAGAGGGCAATCCCTCCGATGTTGCCAAAGCAGCCGTTGACAGCCTGGGACGGTTGATCGAATATGGGAAAAAACAACAAATCGATGTCATTGTGGAAAATCATGTGGGTATATCCTGCAACGGCGCCTGGCTTGCTGGTGTCATGAAAGAACTAAACAATCCGAACGGTGGCACGCTGGCCGACTTTGGGAATTTCTGTATAAACAGGACCAAACCGGAAACCTATGATATCGCTGGTTATATGAAGACCAAATGCCTGGAAGAATACGATCGTTACCTGGGTATTGCTGAAATAATGCCCTATGCAAAAGGTGTTCACGCAAAAACCCATCTCTTTGACGCAAACGGAAACGATCTGGAAACTGATTTTTACCGGATGTTTAAAATCATAAAGAAGTCCGGGTATCGGGGATGGGTCAGTATAGAATATGAAGGCGGCTTATTTAAAATGTACAACAAAGACAGCCGCTACCTGGATGACTACCCGGGCGTAACAGCCACAAAAGCCTTGGTCGAAAAGGCTGGAAATGAAGCTTAATTTCTACCATCCCAATATATAAAACATGCAGATAAAAAAATCTTCCACCGCTTATGACGTGGTCATTATTGGTTCAGGGGCCGGTGGCGGTATGGCAGGATATGTTCTTGCCAATGCGGGTATTAAAGTGCTGATGCTGGAAGCCGGTCCATTTTTTGACCCCGCCTTAGACTCCCAACAACTAAAATGGTCCTACGATTCTCCCCGGCGCGGTGGAAATGCCACCAGGCCAATGGGTGATTTTGATGCTTCTTATGGAGGCTGGAAATTGGAAGGTGAACCGTACACCCAAAAAGATGGATCCGAGTTTCAATGGTTCCGTTCCCGGATGCTGGGTGGCCGAACCAATCACTGGGCCCGCATTTCTCTTCGTATGGGCCCCAAGGATTTTAAGTGCAAGACCAATTATGGCGTTGGCGATGATTGGCCGATTGAATACAAGGAGATAAAGCCTTATTATGATAAAGTGGATCGACTGATCGGCGTATACGGTTCGATGGAGGGCCTTGAGAATGATCCGGATGGAATATTTCTTCCTCCGCCCAAACCCAGACTCAATGAATTGTTTGTGAAAAAAGCCGTAACGGGCCTGGGTATTAAAGTCATAGCGGGCCGAGGCTCCGTACTCACGGAGGCACTTCCGGGAAATACGGATAGAAAAGCCTGTTTTTATTGCGGACAGTGCAACCGCAGCTGCAAGATATATGGAGATTTTTCAGCTTCCTCCTGCCTGGTTATTCCGGCTTTGAAAACCGGAAATCTGACCCTGATAACCGATGCAGTGGTGCGAGAGATATTAACGGATCGGGAAGGGCTTGCCACAGGCGTTTCCTATGTGGGGAGACTTGATTTACAGGAATATCAGGTAAGTGCAAAATCGGTGATCCTAGCGGCCAGTACTTGTGAATCTGCCCGAATTTTGCTGAACTCAAAATCCGATCGGTTTCCAAATGGTTTGGCTAATGGCAGCAATGTGGTGGGTAAGTATTTGCATGATTCAACCCAAGGGGGCGGGGTAGCCATTCTTCCGCAATTGATGGACAGAAAAAGGTTCAATGAGGACGGAGTGGGCAGTCTCCATTTGTATGCGCCCTGGTGGCTCGACAACAAAAAACTAGATTTTCCAAGGGGTTATCACCTGGAGATATTTGGCGGAATGATGATGCCGGGTTACGGTGGATATTTTGGCTTTGAGGGAATCGTCGTACCCTATTTGAATGGTTATTTACCCGGGCCAGACGGGAAAATGAAAGACGGAGGTGGCTATGGCCTTTCCTTAAAAAATGATTACCGTCGTTTCTACGGAACCATGGCGGGCGTCGGGTGTCACGGCGTATCTACGGCCAGAGAAGACAATTACTGTGAAATCGATCCATCGGTTGTAGACAAATATGGAATACCCGTATTGCGGTTCAGGTATAAATGGAATTCCGATGAAGTGAATCAGGCCCGCCATATGCAGGAGACCGGACAGGCTGTGGTAAAGGAGATGGGCGGCATTTCACTGATTCAGCCGGCCGGTCCGGAAACCAACTATGGACTAGATAAACCCGGCAAGGGCATCCACGAAGTGGGGACGGTGCGCATGGGAGACAATCCAAAGACTTCCCCCATCAATAAGTGGGGTCAGGCGCATGAGTGCAAAAACTTATTCGTAACGGACGGTTCCGTGTTCACCCAACAATCAGAAAAAAATCCAACCTGGACAATCCTTGCTCTATCCATGCGTACCGCCGAATATTTAATCGACCAACGAAAAAAACAACAGGTTTAATCTTTTCAACTATCGTTATGAATCGAAGAGAAAGTTTAAAAACACTGGGCATCGGGACCTTGTCAGCCTCCGCGCTGATTGCGGCCTGCAATTCGGATAAAGAAAATGTTCAGGTTGCCAAAGAAGTGACGGTGGACAAAACCGGAAGGCAGGAATTTGAAATAATCCGGGATAAGTCGCTGCAAACAGAAAAGTTTTTTGATCCGGTTGAAATGACCACCATCACGGTTCTGGCCAACCTCATCATTCCCAAAGATGAGCATAGCGGGAGTGCTTCGGATGCAGGCGTGCCAGCATTTATCGAATTCATCGTAAAGGATGAACCGGAACACCAACTGCCAATGCGCGGCGGGTTGCGTTGGTTGAATTTTCAGTGCATGAGCCGCTACAACAACATATTTGTAGATTGTAGCCCGTCCCAACAAACTGAATTACTCAATGAAATAGCCTTTCCGCTGAAAGCGAAGCCCTCCATGCAGGCTGGAGTAAGTTTTTTCAATAAAATGCGGGAGCTGACGGCCATCGGTTTTTTCACCAGCAAAATGGGGATTCAAGACCTTGGATATATGGGGAATTCTCCTGGAAAATGGGAAGGGGTTCCTAAAGACGTATTGGAAAAATACGGGCTCTTAAATGTTTGACGGCTGTTCGTTATTTTTTAATGTTGTATAAAGCCCTAATAATCTTGTTAATCAGCACTCATTTGACTATTTACTATCAATAGTCAAATGGCTATTTTTTCGAAATAAACAAATCATATTTCTCTTTCCACCCCAGGAGAATGGGGTGGCAAAGTCGAATCCGGGGATGGCTACTGCCAGATTTTTAAGCTATTTGATTAACTTCATTTTCTCTTTCATTTGTTTGAGAAAGTAAAAGTAGGTGATACAATAAAAAGCGACTCCTCCCAATAGATAAGCGATCACGCCCTCTGTTCCATAATTGTCCCCCGTCATTTTATACAGATCTGACTGATTCAGAAAGCTCTTGATCAGAAAAACTAAATAACTGGCCACGGAAGAACAATAAAAAATCAATAAAATGATCGGATAGGATTCCCAGAGCGAAAAGTGGACAATGATAGATAACTTGAAAACCAATACCACCATGTAAAAAAACAGCGCTATGGAGGAATTTCTTTTGAACACATCGAATAAATGAACTGCATGTTCATAGGTTTTGTTCTCGAAATTGCCGGTCAGCAGAAGATCTTCTACAGGCATGCCCCGGTCCTTCAACAAGCTCAAAACGTAATTTCTGGTTTCATTGTCGTAACCATACTGTTTATAATTCTTTGAGATATCAAGAAGTTTATCGGTTTCGAGTCTATCGAGCCTGTCTTTAAGATCAATCAATGACATTTTGAAATATTGATAGGTGATATAGGAGCAGATAATATATCTTCTTCAGTCGGATGAAATAAAATCAACACTGAAACGATTATTACCGGTTTATATTTCGAGTCGGTGTCCAAAGACGGAATGATTATTTAAAGAATTTCGAGATATCAAAATATATATCCTCCTTGGTGTTGTCACTATACTGAATAGTAATGATGTCGTAGGGCTTTTTTCCATGGATGACCAAAGACTGATGAATAACCCTGTAATTGGATTTGTTTTCTCGAATCCATTGGTATTCGGCACTTACGCCTTTCGGGTCGCTGGTTTCATTGATTACAATGGCCGTTTCAAACGATTTTCCATCGCCCATTGGACTGCTAATAGCCCTTTGCGTATTTGTGGAATCCGATCCGATGGGCGCACTGGATAATCCTTTTTTACTTGGTGAGCAGGAAAGCAACAACAAAGAAAAAAGCAGATAAGAAGTTATAAACCGAACCATATAAAATTTATAGTAGGATTAAAAATATTCCGGATTACATAATTATTTAAAAAATATTTATTTTAAATTCAGAATAGGTTGATACTCCTTATTTAAGCCTTAAAACGAAGCCACCAAATGTACTGGCCCATCCGGTATTCATATCCAAAAAATGAATCCCGGAAAAACTGTCACCGGTTAATTTGCAACTAATTGTCCAGTCCAATCCTCCGTCAACGGTTTTATAAATGATATTGCTATCAATACAATATCCGTTATTGGAGTCGAGGAAATAGGGTACCATGAAAGTGGTGGTTGAACTCAGGCTGTTAATCCAGGTCTTGCCTCCGTCGGTCGTTTTTATCAAACCACGGGGGCTAGCCGAAAAGCCCGTTAGGGAATCAACAAATTGCATCTTGTAATAACCTTGACCATAAGTAGTTACACCCGAAGCTAGGTTTGTTGATGTGGCGCCGCCGTCCGTTAATTTATTGAAATTTCCGGCATTCATCGAGAAACCCATCGCACTGTCCAGAAAATAAAAAGGAAAATTTTGTTGATAGGGTTGATTTTGAATCAGCAGGGTCGTCCAATTGTTGCCGGCATCAGAAGTTTTGCGAAGGCCGGATTGCGGGTCAAGATAAAACCCCGTGGTTGTGTTGACGAACTGGAAGTACAGTGCGGCGTTTGAAGGAAGTTGTTTGAATAGCCAGGTCTTGCCTCCATCGCTGGTAATTCCCAATTCATTACTACCCTGCACAAAGCCATTTTGATTGTCAATAAATTGGATATTGAAGATGTTCGGGTAATTGGTATTGTTGATAATCGTCCAGGTATTTCCGTTATCAGTTGACGAATAAAGATTGCTGTTGTCGGTAATAAATCCAACTTTATCGGCGGTGAACCAGATATCTTCCACATATTCTGCCACCCTGCCGATTCTTACCCAATCATACAGGGTATCCAGGGGAGTTGGATGAGAAAGCATGATGGGTGGCGCGGGAGGGGGCGTGGTCGGGGTCGGGTTCGAGTTGGAAGAGGGAACAGTTTTATGGCAGGAAAGGATAAGGGAAACAAAAAATACCACTAGCAACTGCTTTATCATGTTTCTCATTGTATTGGTGACTGGTTATCAAAATACGGGTTTTGCCTGGTATTTGAAAATTGCATGAGCATGCATGGTTAATTTATTTTGGATGTCAATTCTGATGACTTTTAAACTAAGTGTTTATACTTAGTCTATAGCTGTTTTTCATAGTTGGTTCCTTTAAATTGGATGGCAGCTGGCATTTTGCGTCTCAATTTTATCCATCTATATTTAGATTTTTTATAAAAATCCGATCATGGGTATCCGAGGTCAGGAAAATGAATTTCGCTGATGGAATGACGAAATTTTTTTACAGAATGAAAATAAATATTCAAAAAACAAGTTTGGTCTGTTTTCTCATACCGGTCATTTTTACCGGTTGCCTGAATAACAAACCAGAAATCAGTCGTCTTTGGTTTTATACGTACAGCAGTGATACGGCAATTGATAAAAATAACCTGACTCCAGCCAATTTTTTGGAATTGAGGCCTGAAGGTTTATTTACATCCGATCTTGGACAGTTTAAGTCTGGACGCTGGTCATTGAAAGATCAGCGTTTATTTTTAAGTGCTGACGACGGTTCGGAAATTATTGTGTTTATTGAACAACTCAAAAAGGGAGAGATGCAGGTTCAGACAATTCAATCCAAGGAAGCTCATTTTGATGCTTCTCCCATTCCCAAAATAGATGAAGATCCTTTTTCTAAAACAAATAATTTGTGGAGAATACCCGCAAAAAGTAAGGAATCTGATGATCAGCTCAGGTTAAGATTGAGAATTCATTGCAGGTTTTGGGTGAATTATTTTACATGGGCGCTTAACAATGAACTACCCACTGTAGACGTGCGGAGTACTCCAACGCCTATTAAGATTTACGGCAATGGCTTTACCATTAAAAATTTCAATGATTTGCCCCAGTCCTGGAAAGGCTATTTTTATGATAGTTCAGACTGTGCGAGGAGTAATGCGATCTTGGAAGAACTCGTAAGAACCCATACGATTGCTTGGGCGCATACTGACAATAAGTATAAAATGTTTATTTCGGCATTTCAGCAGATGGAGCAATTTCTGCGCTGAAGAAAAAAATAGGATTGTTTCTGCAGGTATCGGACGTTCCCTTTGAACCTTTGCCATGGAAAACCAGCTTAATTGTCTTATTTTTATTTGCTCTTGTCAAATTTGGCGCCTACATCCGTAGCAGACATTTTTAATATGCGATACAAGCAAATAAACCAAAGGTTATTAGCATGAAAACATGGATCTGGTTACCGGTCATTCTGATTTCGGTCTTGGCCTTTCGGTTTGCTCGGCCTGCTTCGAGCGAATGGGTACCCTTATTTGACGGCTACTCACTAAAGGGATGGAGCGTCGGTGAAAACGCGGGTACGTTTTCAGTTAAAGACGGCCAGATTGTGGTACATGGTCCAACAGCCCATTTATTTTACGAGGGCGACTATAACAATCATGTGTTCAAAAATTTTGAATTGAAAGTGGATGTAATGACCTATCCGGGGGCAAATTCCGGTATTTATTTTCACACCAAATTCCAGGAAAGCGGTTGGCCGAAAACAGGATTTGAAGTGCAGGTGAACAATTCACATACCGATTGGAAACGTACCGGAAGTCTATATGACGTTGTCAACATCAAGGAAGTATATGTAAAGGATATGGAATGGTTTACCGAGTATGTCAAGGTGGATGGAAAGCATGTCATCATAAAACTAAACGACAAGGTGGTAGTGGATTATACCGAGCCCAAAGACTTCCAGCCTGCACCTGGACAGACAGATCATTTTCTCTCCACCGGTACCTTTGCTTTACAAGGACACGATCCGAACAGTGAAGTACATTTTAAAAACATCCTGGTCAAGGTCCTGGATTGAATCGTTCCGGATTGGAGTTTACATCGGGCCGCGGGTTGTATTTAAATGCGGCAAAGGATCCTTCCTTGCTTAAAAAGACGGTGTATTTATAGAGCTTTACCTTGAATGACATTGACATTCCCTTCAAAATACCAATCCGGATAACCGCTGGAATAAGGCTGACTAAGGGTTTTCCTCTATTTTGAAATCTGTCGAACTATGGTATATTGCCTATAGTAAAACAAAACAAAACCGCGCCAATAGGAAGAATTACTGGGCCGGCATCTTCCCCCATGAATTCCATTTAGCACCGTATCACTACCGACCAACCGACAACTAAAACCCTTACAACGGATGACCAAACTCTTAACACTAAAACATTGGCAGTTATTCGCACTTCTTATCGGCATTCCAATAATATTTCAGATAATCACAATCGGATCCATCATTTCGATGAGGATCCCGAGGCTTATATTCCCCTTATTTCCCGTTGTAATGATCCTGTTCATCGGATTGTTCTTCGGTTGGTTTTATGCCCTGGGTACCCATCTTTACAAAAAGCTTCCTGCAACAGAGAAAATGAATTTGACAAGATTTAAAGTTTTTCTTTTTATTCCCGTTGCGTATATGACATTTCTTTCGATATTTATATTTGGCCTGTTTTCAAATATTTTATCTGGAATCAAGCCAAATCCTGGAGTTTTTGCGTTGATTATTCCTTTGCACTTATTTTCCATGTTCTGTATTTTTTACTGTTTGTATTTTAACGCGAAAGCTTTAAAGGCAGTTGAGTGGCAAAGAAGCGTAAAGTTTGAAGACTATATTGGCGAGTTTTTTTTAATATGGTTTTTTCCAATCGGCATTTGGATCATTCAGCCAAGAATAAATAGACTTTTTGAAACACCAACGGACGATTCTGGTAGCCTGATCATTCAAAACAATATTTAGAAAATGGGATTGGGGCGCCCCGGAACTTTTCCCATGATTAGTTGAGCAGATGAGAATAAAATTATTAGAAAAATGACCCTGCTTCGAAAATTGACTCTGCCGGTCTTCATGCTCCTGATCTTGTCGACGGTTTATGCGCAGGAAAAGTCTTTTAATTCTACAAGCCTCTATTTCCCGGGTCCAGCCAAGCAGGATACGACGAAATACTGTACCATTTTTCTGTTTCGACCTCCGTCGGATCCTTTTCCCGAACGGTGGCAAACTTTTTTCATTGAGCAATACCCAATGGCAAAAATTTTTTCCAACAGCCGGTATATTATCCAATGTGCCTTGAATGGAACTACCGTAATCGGGTGCAATCCCAAAGATCAGGCTGGTATAACACTGGATGCAAAACCTGGAGCCAAATTTTATATTCGATTTACAGTCGCAGGTATTCAGCGGGAACCTATTCCGGTTATAGAACAACTCGATGATTCGACGGGTAGTCGCGAGTTCGATGCCATTGACGCACCACCCATACATATTTATGACCCGGATCCGATGGAAATGAATTTTCATGGCCAGACTCTAACAACCCAATATGTTCTGGAACTCCATAAAAGAACGGGATTCAATGAGTTCACCTTTAACCATCCCATTTCTGTACGACACTATTTCTCTAGCCCGGAAATGGGTTTTGAGTATAGCTATATTAATAAAATGGTTTCTCCAAGTTATTCGGAAGGTGTTATGATCCAACGAATGGGGGATGAAGATTTTGATTCCCTGGCTCAATTCGAGCAATACGTAAACTCAAGGGTAGAAAAAGCGAATAAAAAAAATTTGAAGAAATCCGAAACCGTCATTGAATCATCCTTCAAGGAAATTTCTACGCCGGCCGATTTATCCTTTGCTTCTTATTTTGTATCTGATGACTCCAAGCCCCTGGGAACCGACATGCAGGGTAATCCTTTTGTCGAAGTTCGCACCTGGCAGGCGTATTTGTATAAAAAGCAGATTAAGAACAATAAGGGAAGGATTTTTCAAGTCACTTTTACGGAGAGAGGGCTACCTGCAGAAGTTCATTCAAAGGAAGAAATATTTTATAAAATGGACCTGTTGCTTCAGAGCAGTAAATTTGGAAAAGTGGAAGAATAATCTTTTAATGAATTGATCGTTGAAGGATAGATTTTAGAATCTATTGATAATTGTCCGAATATTAATCGCTGTGCATCCAAACCTAAAAAAACATCGAGACACTTGCGTAAACCCAAACCGATCAGCCGTAAAAAAATTATTTTTTTACTAACGCTAAACTGTTTTCTGTTATCCTTTACATGGGGTCAAATCCCCATACCCGAACATGGGGAGGACTACCATATTGAGAATTTTAAAACCCGGATCATCGAGATCAAACCTTCCAATACGGTAATAAAATTCACCCATGTAGATTCGATTTTAATAAACGATGCGAGACCCGATACCCTTTCAGTGGGTCTGACTCAGCAAAACAGTCAAAAACCTTTTTTCCTTGTTTTTAGTCAGGACTTTGCTACTGAATTGGTGGAGTTTGTCAATGCGCACACCGTCTACGGTCGGTCCAATTCCCTGTCCGTTGTAATGGTCATCAAAAAATTCTGGATTTCAGGGGGGCTCGACAATGATATGAACGAGCATATCAGAAAAACCGGATACGCTGATACGATTGCCGAGAAGCTTGCCAGTTTACAGGTCCGGATTGAGTTTTTCTTGAAAAAGGACACGGATTATTATGCATTGTTTCGTTTTGATTCGACATTTTCGAAAAATATTATCGTATCTAGAAATGCTTCCGGGCTTATACCAGAGGCGGTGGAAGCTGCTTTAACCAAACTGAGTGAAATGGACGCCGAACTGCCTACCGCCGCGTTAAAAAGAAGAAAATTCAGTTGGCAGGAAATCGAAGCACACAATTTAAAAAGATTTGATATTCCCATTCTCAAAGACACCACACTTGTACCCGGAGTCTACCTTTCATTCCAGGAATTTAAAGAAAATAATCCCTCGCAAAGAGAATATGAAGTTGGAAAAGACAAGCTGACGGATATGGTTTTCATCAAGGGTTCGGATGGTAAAATGACGCCGACCAGATTTTCTTGGGGATATTGCGATGGAAAAAACCTGTTTATCAAAAGCAGGGATAACTATTTCAGGCTCCAGCGTCGGGGGAATGCCTTTTACACCTATGCATCCAGAGAATATAAACGCAAAAAAGTAGTCTACATTCCAGGACTGGCCATCATTTCCAGCGCCACCGTTGGGGGACCGGCCACGGCGACCGGTCCGGCAGAAACCAATACAGAACACTATACCCTCAAGCTTAAACCCTTCGAACTAGATTGGGAATCCGGAGAACTTAAATAGGTATTTAGACCTGGTTTACATTATTACGTACGTAATAATGTAAACATCCACATTTTTATGTACATAAAAATGTAAGTACAAACATTTTTACGTACATTTAAATGTAAAATCTGAAATGAAACGCATAGAAATGCAGGAATTAATTCGATGGAAAAATTCCATCGATCGTAAGCCTTTGATAATCAGGGGTGCAAGGCAGGTCGGTAAAACATGGCTGATGAAGGAATTTGGTCGTCAAAACTACCCATTTACTGCTTATATAAACTTTGAAAGCAATCCGGCCCTGAAAGAATTGTTTCGGTCTAATTATGACATCAGCAGAATTATAACCGCACTGGAAATTGAAACAGGAATTAAGATACAGTCAGACAATACCTTGATTATTTTGGACGAAATCCAGGAAGCGGAGGGTGCCTTGACTTCACTTAAATATTTCAAGGAAAATGCACCACAATTTCATATTCTCGCTGGCGGCTCGCTGCTTGGTGTCGCAATTCACAGTAAATACTCTTTTCCGGTCGGGAAAGTGGAATTTCTAAATCTTTATCCTTTGGCATTCCCTGAATTTCTCACGGCCATGGGAGAAGGGAAACTTGTTGAACTCCTAAAAAACCAGGATTGGCCTCTGGTAACCTCCTTCAAGACCCGGTACCAGGATTTATTGCGACAATATTATTATGTGGGGGGTATGCCGGAAGCGGTGTTGTCTTTTTCGCAGAAGAAAGATTTTCATGCCGTTCGTCAGATCCAACAGGCGATACTTACCGCATATGAACAGGATTTTTCTAAACACGCACCTGCTGCGATCGTCCCGAGGATCCGAATGCTTTGGAATTCCATCCCTTCTCAGTTGGCCAAAGAAAATCGAAAGTTCCTATACAGTTTGCTCCGATCAGGCGCCCGAGCGAAAGAATATGAGCAAGCCATAACTTGGCTGATGGACTGCGGACTCATATATAAGGTCCACAATATCACCAAGCCAGGCATGCCCCTTAAGGCTTTTGAGGATATCGGCGCATTTAAACTTTTTGTACTCGATGTTGGTTTGATGGCAGCCATGACATCCCTCGATGTAAAAACGCTGTTAGGTGGGAATGAAATTTTTATTGAATTCAAAGGAGCATTGACTGAACAGTATGTCTTGCAGCAATTACTGATGAATAAGTTGGATGCAATCTATTATTGGGCTCCCGAAAATTCGAGGGCGGAAATTGATTTTGTTATTCAGTTAAAAGGCCAGATAGTGCCTATTGAAGTCAAAGCGGAAGAAAATCTTCGGGCCAAAAGCCTGCTGATTTATCAAGATAAATATGCTCCTAAAACTTCAATAAGAACGTCGATGTCAGATTATAGGAAAGATGAGTCGATAGAGAATATACCACTATATGGTATCAGTGAGCTGGCAAATTAAAACTATAAGGCATTTTTGGATAAATTATTACCTGGCTGATTCATGGCTGGACTTTGGAAGAAAAAATATTCAATTTATCCAAAAAGTCTAATGCGGTTCCTAACTTTAAAAAGAAATAGTCAGTATTTAATCTTACAGATAGTGTCCGACAAGTTAGAAATAATCGTACTGTTTTGCACCCTTAAAAAAACCCAACAACATTTATTTGAGTGAAAGTTGCAATTGAAACCCCTTATGTTCAAACAAATTATTTTAACGACATTTCTTTTACTACTAGATATTTATTTGTTTGGGCAGATTTCGACTGAAGATTACCAAGTTTATACAGCTATTATTAAGACAGAAATTCTTGACAGTACCAAGTCCGTTGCAATTATTAGGAATGGAATTGATAGCCAAGAAACTACTGAGAATACTTATGTGACAGTAGACAATCTGACTTCGAAAGATTTGAATTATAAATATCAGATATACGGCTGGACAGAGAATTATAAGAAAGTCAGACCAACTATAATTGATAGTAATTGTGCTAAACTGCTTATAGACTATTGCAAAAGCCAAGCAGACAAATTTACATTGACAAACAGCTTTACTCAGACATTCGAAACAATACTTATAAAAAAATTTCCTATCAGACAGAAGCATATTCAACAAGATTGGCAAACATTTTATGAAAAATATCCTGGCTCTGGCGGCATATTTTCATTTGCTATAATTAAGTATTACACTGAGGACAAAACAACCGCAATAAATTATTACTGGGTAAGGCGAAATGGTTTAAATGGACATGGAGCATTGGTTGTTATGACAAAAATAAGTGGTGAGTGGAGAATGAAATATAAAACCTACTTATGGTGGAACTGATTTTAACTGCTGATTACGTGAGGGGCTAGGTTAATTCGAAGGGAACATTATTAGCTTCGGCTGTAGTTCCTCATTAACCTCATTGGGCGGCAAGCGTTTATAAATATATCAGCTATGCCAAGTCTTGGAAAATCCTCAGTTGTCAGATTAGTAGCGACTATTACATTTAAAACCAAACAAGCCCATGTCGCATCACCTGGAAACTACCCATAGCCGGACACAATTTCAAATTGACCGGATTGCTTTTTTCAGCGATGCGGTCATCGCCATTGCTTTGACGCTCATGATCCTGGAAATGAAAATTCCGGAGCTGGGAGAGCATACCAATATTCGTCAGATCGCTGATAAGTATGAAAAGTCGTTTTTACTTCATGGTCTTGCTTTGTTTATGGGATATTTCAGCATTGGAAATCTCTGGATGCAGCACCACAAACTCTTTGAACACATCATCAAATACAATGACCACCTAATCAGGATCAATCTCTATTTTCTTTTCACCGTGATGTTGCTGCCCATTTCTATTTCCTTTCTATTTTCAGACAACCAACCACCGTATTTAAAATTCTTATTTTATTTCACTAATCTTTTTTTGTGCAATTTTTCATACAGTTTAATGCTGCTCATTATTTATTCCAAGAAAAATAATTTTTCAAGCCTAAAAAATGAGTCGGAAATCAATATTATTAAGAGAAGATCCTTGGGCGTCAGTCTGGCTTTTTTTGTTGCGGTCGTTCTGCTACTATTCCGGTTGAATTGGTGGTACTATGTGTTCTTTATCTTTCCTATTCTTCGGCTCTTTAGCCTCGTAAGGGGTGGAATCGCGAAACTGACAAAAACCAAGTGAACTACTGATCGGCTGGGTTATCGGATACTTTCATCCGAAGACTCTGGATCTCCTGATAATGTTTGCGGTGGTTCAGGGGCGTTCTGCCCGCAATGAACTTAAAATGACGATTAAAATTGGAGAAATTGTTGAAACCACTTTCATAACAAATTTCAGCTACGCTCTTTTCTGTTTCTGCCAACAATTTGCAAGCGTGCCCAATACGAACTTCCAATAAAAAACGGGAGAAAGTCTTTTTAATCCTGGATTTGAAATACCGGCAAAATCCATTGGGAGTAAGATGTGCCACCCGTGCAATTTGTTCCAGAGTCAGTTGACGGGTAAAATGATGGAGAATATATTGATAAATGGTATTCAACCGTTCGGCTTCGGTCTTACTATAATGAAATGTCAAGGCCTCGCTACAGATGGGTTTGGTTTGTTTAGATTCTGCAATTGTTTCCAGGATCTGGAGTAGCAAAATAATGCGCTCACTGTTTTTGGCATCTACGAGTTGCCTCATGAGTTTGCAAACCGCGTCCCGGGATTGGTTTTTAATTCGGATACCCATTTTTGCTTTCTGAAATAAACCAACGAGCGACTTGTTTTCCGGAAGATTGAAAAACGACGTTCCGAAACAATCCGGAAGAAAATGAATGATGATCGCCTCCACCTTCAGTTTCGAACCCTTCTCCAGAAATTTTTCATCACAGTGCCACAAGTGGGGCAGATTGGAACCCACCAGGATCAGGTCATTGTTTTTAAAGTGGTGGATGCTGTCACCGATGAACTGCCTGCCGGAAGCTTCGATGATATAAACCAGTTCGAGTTCCGGATGGTAATGCCATTTATTGTAGAAATGGGAGACCACATCGTAGCGAACACTGAAGGAGTGTTCGTCTTCTTTTGGAATTTTCAGCAGATGAGGTTTCATTGATAATCCTAGATATAAATATATTATGTATTTTTTACACTTATAGTATTCTTATATATATAGGAACTGAGCTATCAAATATAGGTTAAAATAGTACAAGAATTGGCCAATTGCGAGCCAAAGGTTGGGGTTCGCAACTTCTACTTTTGAAAAAATATTTCAAAGCATTTATATGGAAAATAAATTCATCCTGGGCCTGCACGAGGCAGGCATCGACGATATTGAAAGAGTAGGGGGCAAGAATGCTTCCCTTGGGGAGATGATACAACACCTGACCCGACTGGGTATACGGATCCCTGCGGGATTTATCATCACCGTAGAAGCATATCAGTCTTTTATTTCCTATAACCAGCTGGCCGATAAAATCAATTCACTTTTGGCGGAGATAGATTATGAAAACATAGAATCCTTGAGAAGGGCCGGATTGCAGATCCGAAACATGATTCGCAATACCAAATTTCCTCCTGATATCAGCCGGATGATCATCGATGCCTATTTTAAGCTATCGTCTGAATATGGCCAGGAAATTACGGATGTGGCTGTCCGCTCCTCAGCTACTGCGGAGGATTTGCCGGATGCCAGTTTTGCCGGTCAGCAGGAAACATACCTAAATGTAAGAGGACCGGCTGCCATCATGGATTCCGTCCGCAATTGTTTTGCCTCTCTGTTCACAGACCGGGCAATCAGTTACCGGCAGAATTTTGGTTTCGACCATTTTGCCATCGGCATCTCGGTGTGCATCCAAAAAATGGTACGCTCGGATCTGGGCAGTTCCGGGGTGGCTTTTTCGCTGGATACCGAATCCGGATTTAAGGATGCGGTTGTGATCAACGGAATATTTGGCCTGGGTGAGTTGATTGTACAGGGAAGTATTTCGCCCGATGAATTCATTGTATTTAAACCGGCCTTAAAGGGAAATTTCATTCCCATCATTGAAAAAAAACTGGGCCGAAAGGATCAGATGATGGTCTACGGAGACGATCCCGATGAAAGGGTAAAAATTATTCCGGTGGAGAAGTCCCTGCAAAATAGGTTCTGCCTGGATGAAGAGAAAATAATGCAACTGGCCAGATGGGTCACGATCATCGAAACATATTACACAGATCTGAAAGGTCGCTGGTGCCCCATGGATGTAGAGTGGGCAGTGGACGGTATCTCCCACGAACTTTTTATCGTGCAGGCAAGACCGGAGACCATTCACTCCCGCAAAGACCATAAAAAACTGACCGAATATATGATGTGTCCCCATCAGCAGGAACCCATCCTAAAAGGGATCGCCGTAGGCGACCAGATCGGAAGCGGGCGGGTGAAAATCATGTATTCGCTGGATAAAAGACTCACCGACGGCAATGAATTTAAAGCCGGGGACGTGCTGGTAACCGATATGACCGATCCGGATTGGGAGCCCATCATGAAAAAAGCATCCGCCATCATTACCAACAAAGGGGGACGGACCTGCCATGCAGCCATCATTGCCCGGGAGATGGGCGTACCGGCGATTGTCGGTTGCCAGAAAGCTACCACCCTGTTAACAGATGGAATGGAGGTAACGGCCAGCTGCAGCGAAGGCGATGAAGGATTTCTATACGCAGGGAAACTCCCTTTTGACATCATCGAAACCAGGCTGGATGAATTGCCCCGTATTAAAAGCAAACTGATGCTCAACGTGGCTTCCCCCTCCCTGGCATTCCGGTTCTCCAACATTCCCAATGCAGGGGTGGGCCTGGCCAGGGAAGAATTTATCATCAACAACTATATCGGTATTCATCCCCTGGCGCTGCTCAAACACAAAGAGCTGGGAGATGAACTACTGTCCGCCCATATTAAATCGGCCATCCGGGGTTTTGAAAATGAAGAAGAATTTTTTATTCAGAAACTTTCATACGGTGTTGCCAAAATAGCCGCCGCCTTTTTCCCCCATACGGTGATCGTACGCTTTTCAGATTTTAAAACCAATGAATACCGCAACCTGGTCGGGGGCAGCCATTTCGAACCGGTGGAAGAAAATCCCATGATCGGCTGGCGTGGCGCATCCCGGTACTATTCAGATTCCTATCGGGAGGCATTTTCCATGGAATGCAAAGCAATTGCACGTGTCCGTGAAAAAATGGGACTGACCAATGTTGCTGTGATGATTCCATTTTGTCGCACGGTGGGAGAATTGGTAAAGGTCACACGCATCCTTTCTGAAAACGGGCTTGAGAAAGGAAAAAATGGACTGGAGCTCTATCTCATGGCAGAAATCCCTTCGAATATTCTGATGGCCAAAGAATTTGCCGCCCATATCACCGGTTTTTCCATAGGATCCAATGATCTTACCCAGCTTACCCTTGGATTGGACCGGGATTCGGCACTCGTTGCTCATTTATATGATGAGCGCAATGAGGCCGTAAAACGTATGCTGAAAATGTTGATCCGTCAGGCAAAACTGTCGGGCGTCAAAGTAGGAATTTGCGGACAGGGTCCTTCCGATCATTCTGATTTTGCACAGTTTCTTGTAGAAGAGGGCATCGATTCTATTTCGGTCACACCCGATTCGGTCATCAAAACCATCCGGGCGATTCATGCCATTGAAAATAAAATGGAAGCCTTTATGCCGGAAGAAAATTATGCATAAGTGAAAATCAACCGTAGCATATTGACCCTGGAGGAATTCAGGAAACAGGAACTTCGCTTTCTTCCCCAGGCCACCGGTGAATTGAGTAATTTACTCAGGGATATTGCCCTGGCAGCAAAGCGGGTAAACGTGGAAGTGAACCGGGCCGGACTGGCCGATCTTCTGGGGGAAACCGGAAAAATAAATGTGCAGGGAGAGGGTGTCCGACAACTGGATGAATGGGCCAACGCCGCTTTCATGACCGCGCTGCAACGTGGTGTCAGTTGTGCCGGTATCGCGTCCGAGGAATTAGAAGATTTTTTGAGCTTCGATGAGGAGATTTGCAATCAATCCAAATACGTGGTGGTCCTGGATCCACTGGACGGAAGCAGCAACATTGATGTGAATATTTCAATCGGAACCATCTTTGGCGTCTATCGGCGCACGACGGAAAAAGGCTCCCCCTGTCAGCTAACCGATTTTCTACAGAAGGGGAGCCATCTGGTGGCGGCCGGATATATTATCTATGGACCTTCCACGATGTTGGTCTATGCTACACGGCGGGGCGTACATGGATTTACCCTGGATCCTTCTATGGGAGAATTTACACTCAGTCATCCCGATATCCAGTGCCCCCCGAAAGGCAGGATTTATTCGGTTAACCAAGGGAATGAAGCGGGCTACAATGAACAGGTAAACCGTTTTATACGGGGTTGCCAGCAAAAATCCAGTCAAGAAGAAGGACCTTATTCCCTTCGGTATACAGGCAGTATGGTCGCCGATCTTCACCGAAACTTGCTCAAGGGCGGTATCTTTTTATATCCCGCTATCCCGTCCTTTCCCAATGGAAAACTCAGGCTGGTTTACGAATGCAACCCCTTTGCGTTCATCCTGGAAATGGCCCGAGGAAGGGCCACAGATGGTTTCAACAACATCCTGGATCTTACCCCGGGGTGCCTACATCAGCGGGTAGCCTTCTTTGCCGGTAGCCGCGAAATGATGAATTCTTTCGCAAAAAACTAATCAAATTCTTATTGGATTACGTTACGTATTCCAAATTCCCTACTTTTGAGTATACTAACAATTTGTTTACCCATTAAATAATTCTGTTTATGGCAAAGGCAGCAAAGAAAGCAGCAAAAAAACCCGCAAAGAAAACAGCTAAAAAAGCAGCTAAAAAAGCGGCAAAAAAACCAGCAAAAAAAGCAGCGAAAAAGGCAGCAAAAAAAGCCGCTCCGAAAAAAGCTGCTAAGAAAAAAACTGCACGCAAACCCAATGCGGCATTTATGACTCCTCTTACACTCAGCGATTCTCTGGCCAAAGTGGTTGGTAGCAAACCATTGCCCAGAACCGAAATCGTAAAGAAGATTTGGGTGTATATCAAAAAGAATGGTTTGCAGGACGCTAAGAACAGACGCATGATCAATGCGGATGCAGCTCTGAAACCTATTTTTGGAAAGGATCAGATTTCCATGTTTGAAATGGCTGGTGCCCTGAACAAACATGTAAAATAATTGACCCCTTCCTAGGCGGTCAACGAATTTTTCCAGATAGTCGGGTGAACGGACGGGCTTCCTATCGTTTTAGGACAGTCTCCATCCAGAAGGGTGTGTATTGCATAACCAGGACTTCATTTTAGCATCCGGTGCTTCAGCCCTTGAATGCCTGGGAAGCAGATGATCCTTGTTCTTCCGGGTACTCCAATTGATTCATCCCGCCAGCAATGACAACGCGAATCATTGATACGCATATTCATACCTGGGATTTTGGCCGCGCCGAATATCTCTGGTTGGAAGGAGATCAGACGATCCTTCATCGCCGTTATTTAATAGATGAACTAAATCCCCAAATTGCCGGGGCGGGTGTTACCGATGGAGTGATGGTACAGGCGGCCAACAACGGCCAGGACACTGCCCTGATGCTGGAAGCTGCTGAAAACAATGAATGGATAAAAGGCGTTGTCGGCTGGCTGCCCCTGATGGATTCCCGTCTGACGGAAAAATGGATACAGGAAAAATTCAGTGGTAATAAATATCTCAAAGGTATTCGTCACCTGATTCACGACGAAGCAGATCCGAAATGGCTTTTGCAACCATCGGTATTGGAGAGTTTACAGATCGTCGCCCATCATCGCCTGACTTATGATGTCATCGGCGTAACCCAGGACCATCTGAAAACGGCCATGGCAGTGGCTGGAAAAATTCCATCGTTAAAACTGGTCCTGGATCATTTAAACCATCCACCCATCGACGGGCAAATGAAAATGGGCGCCTGGGGAGACCTGATGACCGAAGCTGCGAACTATAAAAATATTCACTGCAAGATTTCAGGACTGGGTACCATTGTAGACAAAGCCACAGGGTGGAGCCCGGATGACGTCAAACCCTATGTGCTTTTTGCACTCCAGTGTTTTGGAACCGATCGTTGTTTTTGCGGTGGCGATTGGCCGGTATCCCTGCTGGCCGGTACATATGAAAAAACCTGGCAGGCCTACCGTCAAATAATCTCAGAAGAATTATCGCCCCCTGACCAGGAAAAAGTCCTTTTTGCCAATGGACGAGATTTTTATGACCTTTTTATCCCTTGACATTTTATGCAGGGATGGAGTCACCACACTTACCAGCGGGGTGGTCCCGACAAGGTCCGAGATCGGGAATAAAAAGTAAAACCAACGCAGGGTGAATGCCCGGAGTTCACTATCTTATTGTCGGAGGATGACCCCTGTTTGAAAAACTTGAACACCGGATCCAGACTTTACATTTTCTAACTGCTGATCAAAGAACCATTGTGCATGGCTGATATGTTCCACGCCATACTGAATAAACTCAAACACCGCGCGGAACAACCGGCATCCTTTAAAGCATTGATAAAATGGGCACTCCGCCTGGCAGCCCCTTATCGCAGATGGGTCTTCATCATACTGGCTTCGATGTTGGTAGAAGCGGTCATGAGTGTGGCAACACCCTGGCCCCTGAAGATTATCATCGACGATGTGGTAGCTCATCACCGCTTACCCTCCTGGCTTCATTGGGCAAACTCCTTTCTGCCTGCTCAAAGTAAAATGGCGATGGCGGCCCTGGTCGCATCGGGTTTTGTGCTCATCAATCTAATCGGATCCGTGGCCGGTTATATCACCAGCTACTACAATGAGAATGTGGCACAACATATCGCCAACGACCTGCGCAAAAAGATATATCACCACCTGCAGCATCTTTCCCTTTCCTACTACGATTCCCATCAGACCGGTAAACTGCTCAGCACCATCACCGCCGATGTTTCCACGATACAAGATTTTGCTTCTTCCACCCTGTTGACCATCCTGGTCGACGCCATGACGATTTTTGGGATGCTGATCCTGATGTTTTATCTGGATGCAGGATTTACCCTGGCAGCCATTGCGGTGACACCTTTTTTATTGTTGTTTGTCGTGCGGTTTAAGAAAGTGATGAAAAAAGCAACCCGTGAAGTACGATTGGATCAGAGCAATATGTTAACCATCTTGCAACAGGGTCTGGAATCGATCCGGGCTGTAAATGCTTTTGGCCGGCAGGATTTTGAAGAAGACAAATTAGAACAGATCAGCCGGGAAACCATGGATGCAGCGTTGAAGGCAAGACGGGTCAAATCCATCCTCTCTCCGGTAGTCACCGTCACCGTTTCCCTTTGCATTGCCCTGGTGCTTTGGCGCGGAACGGACTTGATTTTTGCCAAAGTCATGACCGTGGGAGCCCTGACTGTATTTCTATGGTACATGAATAAATTTTTCAGTCCCGTGCAGGATCTGGCGAAAATGACCAGTACGATCGCCCAGGCCACCATTGCCCTGGAACGAATACAAGCCATCCTCGATACCGAACCCGTCATCCTGTTCTCTCGCGGACTCAATCCAGGTAAACTCAAAGGCGATATTCTGTTTGATCATGTCTTCTTTTCCTATAATCCGGAAACGCTAGTTCTCAACGACATCAATATCCATATCCACCCCGGTCAACGGATCGGCATCTGTGGCCCTACGGGTTGTGGAAAATCGACCATCATCAGTTTGATTGCCCGATTCTACGATCCTACCCAGGGTAGGGTCCTGATTGACGGAATAGATATCAAAGAGTTTCGCTTGGATGGACTGCGGGGACAAATCGGATTTGTATTGCAGGACACTGCTTTATTTTATGGATCTGTTCGTGATAACATCTCCTACGGGAAACCCGAAGCCACGATGGAGGAGATCATCGAAGCAGCCCGGCTTGCCAATGCCCATGAATTTATTTCCTGTATGCCGCGGGGATATGAAACCCTGGTGGGTGAAAGAGGGGTAACCCTTTCCGGCGGTCAGCGCCAAAGACTGGGTATCGCCCGGGCCGTTGTTCGCAACTCGCCGATCCTTATCCTGGATGAACCCACTGCATCCCTGGATACGGAATCTGAAAAAACAGTGATGGAAGCCCTCGAAAATCTCATGCTGGGCAGGACCGTTATCATCATCGCCCACCGGCTCACCACGATCCGCGATGCAGACAAGATCATTGTATTGCATAAGGGAGTTGTCATGGAAGACGGCACCCATGAGGAATTGATGGCCCGCGGGAAAATATATACCGAGATGTATAAAGTGCAGGCCTGGTCGGAACATTCTTCCCGGGAAGCCATGAAGTCGACCATACTTCCCAAAGATCTTTGTTGAGGAGGCTGTTGAAAAGCAGTAGCAGACCCGGGGCCGCCTATATTGCCTTTGCATGCCGGTCTTGCGGCACTATAAAAAGAACGACAGAACAAAAGCCGCCACCGTGCCCGCCATGCCATACATGAATAAGGTGTAAGAAATGCGCAGCAGGCGAAATTTCCGGCCCAGATTTTTCCCTTGTGAATAAATATCGCGGATCAGATTGCCGTATAGAAATTCGTCGTCATCCATCATCTTGCGCATGCCCAGTTCAAAGTCAGCCAAGGGCATTTTAAAAAAATTCCCGAAAAATAAAAGATCGACCGTTTTGTTGTCCACTTCTTCCTGGGTAAAGACACCCTTCATCACGCCCGGCCGGGTGGCCAGCACAGAGTAGATAATCGTGGCGACATTTACGGACATCAATAAAACGGTCGGAATAAAAAGTTTTGGGATGAGCACGAATTTACCAATGATCAGTCCGACCCCTACGGAGATAAGGATGGAATTGACGGAAATCATAATGAAGGCTTTGTTGTCAGCCATCACGCTCAGATTCAGGTGATTTGAGGAAGAATTTCTAAAAACGGTTTCCACTCCACTGAGATGATGCCGGGATTTATGTTTCCAGGCCGGGTGTTGCGCAAAGGATTCATTCGGGTTGCCCCTTTGTTTTTGAAGAGACTTTTCCTGTTGTCTTCGCGTCAAAGCGAGCAGGTTTTCGGATTTGGATTTATTGAACTGTTGCTGACCGTATTCGGTATTAAATTGATGGCCTGAAAGAAAGGAAAGGGAAAGGGCCCGCCAGTCATTGCCAAGGAATTTTTTGCCGCTTAATGCTTCGATCTCCTTTCTTCGGAGTTTGTCATATTCCAAAAAGTTTTCAGATCCGTAGTAAGAAAACACCGCATCACAGAAAATCTTTTCATTTTGAGAGAAGGGCGGCTGAGGAAGGTGGGTAGCCAAGAGACACAGTTTTATTTCCTGAATGATATCAGGTTCGACCGGGATGTTTTTGAGAAATTCTTCTATCGTCGCCGTGCGGACGATTTCCCGGTTTTTTGTGCCTGTATGCATCATCTCCAGGTCATATAACCAGGCGGCAACACAGACGATGAAATCGTTTCTGCCGTCCAGCTGGTAGTGGGCGCTGAATTGCCGGGTAGATTCCACCAAACGGATCGTATGAGCCAGGTTGTGAAAAAACAATCGGTGATCGGTTTTGGTCAGGTATAGCCGAGTAGCCAGGTCAGCAATTTTTTTTAAGGGTTCCTGATAATCCATAATGGGTCAATCTAAAAATCAGCTTATCCGATGTTTGCAAAATGTAGGCCTTTTCTTTTTCTTTTCCAATTCTAGCAATATTTAATGTATCTTAATTATCGCTAGAATCCGGCGAGGATGTTTGTTTGAATGATCCCAATATTTTAACATGAAAAAGGTTTTCTTCAGCCTGACGATTACATTTATTTCTTGCACAGCGATATCTCAAAACAATCCTGCAAATTCAGCCGGCATAAAAAATTCCCTGGCCCGTCCCCGACTGGTGATCGGCATTGTGGTGGATCAGATGCGATGGGATTATTTATACCGGTTTTATGACCGCTATGCCGAAGACGGGGGTTTCAAAACTTTACTGGCGCAGGGATTTTCCTGCGAAAACACCCTCATTCCTTATACACCCACGGTAACGGCTTGCGGACATGCCAGCATATATACCGGATCTGTCCCCGCCATACACGGAATTACCGGCAACGACTGGTGGGACTATGATTTTTCCACACAGCAGTATTGTACCGGCGACAACGACATGAAGACCATCGGTAGCAATACGGACGCGGGAAAAATGAGTCCAAAAAATTTACTGGTCACTACGATTGGAGATGAGATGCGGCTTGCCACTAATTTTCGCAGTAAGGTGATCGGTATTGCATTAAAGGACCGGGGAGCAATCCTTCCTGCCGGACACAGTGCCAACGGGGCCTATTGGTACGATGATAAAACCGGTGACTGGATCAGCTCTTCTTATTACATGAATGATTTACCGGGCTGGCTCAAAGACCTCAATGCAAAAAAAACAACGGATCAGTATTATGCAAAGGATTGGAATACTTTGTTTCCCATTGACACCTATGTCCAGAGCGCGCCAAGCGGTGAAGCGTATGAATTCAGACCACTCGGCAAAAGTTTTCCTTATTCCTTAAGCCAGTTTATCGGGAAAAATTATGGGATTCTTCCAGTTACACCTTATGGCAACACGTCGACCTTGGAAGTAGCCAAAGCAGCCATCATCGGAGAACAGCTCGGAGTCGATGAGTTCACAGATTTACTAGCCATCAGTTTATCAACACCCGATTATGTAGGTCATACCTTCGGTCCCACTTCGGTGGAAGCAGAAGATATTTTTTTACGGCTCGACCGGGACCTGGGAGATTTTCTGCGGTTCCTGGATAAACAAGTGGGCAAAGGACAATATGTCGTATTCCTAACAGCCGATCATGGTGTGGATCAGGTTCCGGCATTTCTGAGAACCCATAAGATCCCTGCCAGTAGTGTGAATTCAACGGCCATGGAAGATCAGTTAAGGTCCCTACTCAAAGATAAATTCAAGGGTGACAACCTGGTGATCGGGATCATGAATTACCAGGTTTACCTGGACCGCAACAAAATCGTGGATGACAAACTCAATCGGGATGCAGTTTTTAAGGAAACCATTGGATATCTTTTAAAGCAACCTGGAATTTCAAGAGCTTTCCCACTGGATCAACTGAGTGAAACCACCCTAAACAACGATATAAAAATGGCGCTCGCCAACGGAGACTATCCTCCCAGAAGCGGAGACATTCAAATGCTCTATCAACCCCAGTGGATCGACGGTTTTGAAACCCGGGGCACTACCCATGGGGTTTGGAATCCCTATGACGCGCATATCCCGCTGATATGGTACGGTTGGAATATTACACCTGGTAAAACAAACAGAAAAATATCCATGGCCGATATTGCTCCTACGATTGCCTCCTTGTTGCATGTTCAAATGCCCAGCGGTTCCATTGGACAACCTATTGATGAAGCGATCAAATGATAATTGGATATAAAACTACTTGCATGAAATGGTTGGTGAGCCTAGGTATTATATATTTTCTTACGATTTTCCATCCCGGCTTCAGCCAGTCTTCCTTTGCAAATAGAGAAGCTTACCTGGATGATACCTCCTGTATCCAGGCTGTGCTGGTAACCAATATGGGCCGGGTTTTCAGCCACTCAAAACATGGCGATATCTCTTACGGACATTTTATCACCTTACTGCCAGACGGAAAAAAAATAGATGATAATATTTTGCTTGAAATCCGGGGTCATTTCAGACAGGGCTATTGTTTTGTACCACCTTTGAAACTGAAGTTCAACTACAAGGATTCCGCTGTTTTGTGTTACTTGAAATCCCTGAAGATGGTCAGTGAATGCAAAGTCACGGCCGAGAACGACCAGAATTTACTCAAGGAATACCTGATTTATAAGATGTATAACCTGTTCACCAGCCGGAGCTTTCATGACCGGCTACTCTACCTGACGTTTGAAGACAGCGCAGGCAAAAAAAAGCCGATTACAGAACATGCTTTTTTTCTGGAAGATATCTCCGACGTGGCTAGACGCAATAACTGTTTGCAATGGAAGGAGAAAAACTTTAATACGGAAATGACCGACCGAAAACAAATGACGCTTGTAGCCCTCTTTGAATTTATGATCGGAAATACCGACTGGGCAGTTTCTGTCAACCACAATACACGACTGATTGTCTTGAGCCAGGACACCTTTTCAAAGCCGTTCGTAGTGCCTTATGACTTTGACTATTCGGGGCTGATCAATACAGAGTATGCAGCACCAGACGAGAAACTTGAAATTGAAAATGTTACCCAACGCCTTTACCGGGGTTTTGCCAGAACTATGCCGGAACTAGAGGAAGAACTGGATACCTTTCGGCTCTTGAAAAAAGACATCTATGCCCTGATCAATAATTTTTCTTTGTTGACCCAAAAAAACAAAGAAGCCATGATTGCTTACTTAGACGGCTTTTATGAGGTAATTAACAATAAGAAAATGGTGAAAAACTTATTCATAGACAATGTGAGAAAAGAATAGACGTAGAAAAAATGTAAAAGCTTCGTTAACATTCTCCTTACTCCTTCACTCACTGGCGGATGGTCCGCTTTTACCAATCGACAACAAAAGACAGGCAACCCATCTGCTTTCCGCGCCGTAACCATTCTGGAAGGTAATTTGACTTCAATTATTTTTAAACATCTTCTGCAGATAGGCAATTCTTTACACGAATTCATTTACGGGTTTTTAATCTGATTTATTCATCCTATAAAACGATGTATTATGCGCAAAGCCATTCCATCAGGAAGTATTTTTTTATTCCTTTCCATGGCCCTGTTTTTCATTTTCTCCTGCAGTAAAGAAATGTCAGCCCCCAGTGCTTCGGCTACCAACAACTCAACCGCTTCTTCCACGTCGGCATTCATTGCTGTAGCGGCCGATTCAACGGGTGCCGATTCGGTTTATATCCTGCAATCCTGTGCCCGCGGATTTTTCCGAGACAGTGTGGCGGCTTCTGCTTTGCCGGATTCAACTACCAGTTATCTGAACGCCCATTATCCTGCTTATACTTTCCAAAAAGCGTTTGTAATCAAGGACAGTTCAGGTAACGTAGGGGGTTATGTGGTAATCATAAACTACAATGGAAAGCCTGTCGGTTTATTGTTTGATGCCGCCGGGAATTTCCAACAGGTCCTGGAGCAACGCGATCGCGACGATCTGGACGGAGATGGCCATCAACGTGGCAGGCATTTCTCTAACCGGGACGGCAGACACCGGGATACAGTTTCCATTGGCAACCTGCCTACCGCCATTGGTTCCTATTTCAATTC
>JABDAN010000043.1:24564-29072 GCA_013289175.1 Bacteroidota bacterium | reverse complement strand
TACTGTAGGCGACCGCCTATTCAAGATCAGGCATGGAGAAAATATTAACGGCCTGGTGGTTCCTCTCCCTTTATATGAGCCACCCATCGATCCCGCGTTGTTATTGCAGGCCAAAGCACAGGGACTTGATATAGCGGGTATTTTAGCAGATCTCGAAAGCCCGGCACCCCTATATCGGTTTAACTACCTTTTGCAAAGGGCGAGGGAATTCTGTAACGAGATCGTGAGCTTGGGAAATGCTCTGTTAGCCGCTAATGAAAAACAGGATGCTGAGCAGTTGTCCCGGCTGAGGCAAACCCAGGAAATAGCCATGCTTAATATGGTCACCGAAGTAAAGGCTCGACAGGTCCTGGCAGCCCAGGCCGATCTGGATGGTATAGTGACGAGCCGGGCGACATCCATTGAAAAATTGAGTCATTATGTCGAGGAATTATTGGGCAATCAGCCGGCGCAGGTGCCGGACAGTCCACTACTCCCGGACAACCTGGATGAAAACAGTACCCTCCCCGGTGAAACGATCATCAACCAGGTAACCACTTCAGTCGACGTAAGCCTTGTGGGTACCGATGACAGCGGCGTCAAGATTATCCCCCGGGAAAAACAAGAACTGGATAACCTGGATACTGCTTTCGACTGGCAGGAAGCGTCTTCTTCTATGGATGCCTTGTCCGGGGTATTTTACATGTTCCCCAAGATAGAGGGTCATTTCTCACCTTTGGGGGTTGGCGCCAGTACGGCGTTCGGAGGAGTAAATCTTGGATCGGCGGCAACAGCCCTGGCCCGGGTGGCCCAGGCTGTTTCCGCGCACTATACCCATGCCGCCGGACAGGCATCAAAAATGGCCTCCTATATCCGCCGCGAACAGGACTGGGCATTCCAGGCTAATCTGACCGCAAGGGAGATCGTGCAACTAGATAAACAACTTATTGCAGCACAGATCCGCTTGCAGATGGCACAGCATGAATTGACAAATCACAAGCAGCAAATTGAAAATAGCAATGAGATTGAGCAATTCTTTGAAAATAAATTCAGCCGTCAGGAACTATATCAATGGATGATTGACAAATTGCGAGTAGCGCATAAACAGGGTTATCAGATTGCCTATGATATGGCGCGAATGGCAGAAAAAGCCTATAGGTTCGAGTTGGGAATTCCGGAAACGAATTTTGTTCAATATGGTTATTACCAGGATGCCTATCTGGGGATTACGGCTGCAGACCAACTACTGCTGGCTATTCGTCAGATGGATGCCGCCTATATCCAGAATAATATTCGCGAATTTGAATTGACCAAACATATTTCCCTGGCACAGCTCGATCCGCTGGCACTGATTCAACTGAGAGAAACCGGTTCCTGCAATTTCTCCATTCCGGAGGAATGGCTGGACATGGACTATCCGGGACATTTTTTCCGGAGGATCCAGGCATTGGGAATTTCAATACCCTGCGTGGCGGGGCCTTTTACAACAGTGAACAGCACGCTGCGCCTGCTGGGCAACTCAATCCGCATAAACACGGTCACCGATAGTGGCTATCCGCGGAAAACAAACAACGGGTTACCAGCAGATGATGACCGGTTTACAGAAAATAATATTCCCTGTACTGCGATCGCCACCAGCTCAGCGCAAAATGACAGCGGCCTGTTTGAACTGTCCTTCCACGATGAGCGTTACCTGCCTTTCGAAGGAGCGGGGATCATTAGCAACTGGCAGCTGGAACTCAATGGCAAATACCTGAACAGCGATGACGGCACAGTGACCGACCTTTCCCAATTTGACTATGATACGATCACCGATATTGTTGTCCATATCCGTTATACGGCCAGAGAAGATGACGGAGATTTCAGACAGGCCGCGATTGCCAATCTGAAAAAATACACCGGACCTTTTATGAGGATGTTCAGTTTGAGGCATGAATTTCCGACAGAGTGGTTTATCTTTTTAAATCAGCCGGCAACCAATGGAGATCAGACCTGCACGTTGCAGGTAACCACTGAAAGGTTCGGTTTCTTTGCATCCAGGTCAAATCCGCTGATCATTAATTTCGCGCTCTATGCGGAAGCTTCACAGCTGCCGGTGCTGCAGGTAACTTCTCCTGGTGCGATAACGAATGCCAATTTCTCTTTTGATCTGGATTCTACCGATTTCGGGGGCCTTATCGTTAGTAATCCCAGCGCACAGAACTGGCAAAAAAATACTCTGGGCACCTGGAAAATAGTCAAACCCGGGAACCCTGCGTTAACTCCGGATATGGTCAAGGATATGTGGCTGGTGGTAACATATATGCTGCAATATTGAGAACCACTTGAATTTATTAATCAGGTTGCTTTAAAACCCGGCGAACAATCATTTCAGAACCCAATAGATGATTTATTAGTAAATTCCCCAAAATTTAATGAGGGGAACACAATGCCATGAGTTATTCAGAATTTTTGAACGATTTGAATTCGGTTATTAAAAATGACAATGCGAAGGGTATTGGTGACAAAATGACCACCGAAGACGTTTTTGCTACGGTTCGGGACCAGTGGATACAGCGAGGAAAAATCAACGAACTAATCAGTTTTATCCATAAGAACTGGGATTCCGGAAATTGTGACGACTTCATCGCGCCCCTGGAAACCTATTTAATCAAAAAAGGGCAGGCCGAAACATACATTCACCTGTGGAAAAAGATTTTGAATTACAGGCTTTCAAATCTTTGGACTTATGTGAAACAGTATAAGAAAAAATTTGGAGAGCCTGATGTGGAAAAAATCAAAGCAGCTGATATCTCCGGATTCAATGAGTTTTCAACGGAATCTTATAAGGATTTAAAACAAGTTGTCGCTTACCATAGGCAATTCGCCATTGACGGACTGAGCAAGATGAAAAACGGGTTACTGAAATTAGGGCAGTCAACCACTGACTTGGAGATCATTATTGGCAAGGTAAGTGCGCTAAAACCTACCACATTAAAATAGAGATCGACGAAGGAATTCCGAGGATGGTGCAATACATGATACTTAAAGCTGCTTTGGCAAAAGTGCACCGCAACCGTCCAATGAAACTCCGACCTGTACGGCCATTAAAAACATTCTATTTGTTTTTGCTTGCAACAATCCTAAAGTCCATTTTTGCTTTACTTGGGTATCAATTTCCCAACCTTTCAAGAAAAGCATCGTTTTTGTTTGCCTCACATTATATTTCAAACCGTCGTTTTCTAACTTCAGCGTTAGATTCTCCATGTTCTTTTTATTCGAAGCATAAAATTGAAAATTTACAGTCAACTCCGTGTCAGCAGTAACTCCGTTTTTTACCCAAAGATTCCACATAAATTCATTTCGTTTAAAATGCGCCTCTAGTCTCTCCTTATTGGTTTCCATATGAAAAAAGATTTGTTGATACTCGCAATAAACGTGGACAAAAATAAGGGGTTTGTAAAACAAGATAAGGAAAGGATTTTTTAGAACCATCTTTCTTAAAGTGGGTATACCAAAACAGGGGATAAGATGGCACCCGTCATACGATCCGGGTTATGTCCGGGATATAAAAGTTTATTTTCTTGAACAGAAATAATCATTCATCTTTTATTATCTGGACTGATTTCCGAAAATTACATACATCATACGTATTATCTTAAGGGATCAGTGGAATTGAAGCGACGAGGTTGATTCGTACCCATTGTCCCGAAGTAAAAATTATTGGTTTATCCTTTCACAGGGAAACACAACCCGCTCATGCAATGATACATAATGGAGCAATGGGTTATTTAACCAAGCTCGCCAATCCGGCAGAAATTTTCAACCATTATCGAGGTATTCCATGGCAACAGTTATATCTGTCGGGATATGATAGGTAAACTGGTGATGTCTTCCTAATAACAAAAGGCCCGTTTTGAATCCTTTATTTACTAAAATACTGTTTCCGGTCTGAATTTACAGACCGGGATTTTTTTGTCGGGCAGATACGAAAGTCCAACGGGCAGATTGCGATCATTTAGCATAAATTTGAATATAGTCCCGAAGATTTAAAAAGATACTTTTGGTAAAAGAAATAAAACCAGCTGATTTTCTGTCCGGACACATCCGGTTATTCAGGATCATTGATTTTCATTTTCCGGATGAAATCATCATTCCACCCAAAGTATATCCCCCCCGCCCGGAACAATGCATACAGTTTTATCCAAAAGACACGGAAACCGTTACTTATCCGAATTCGAAACTGATCGTTGCCAATAAAAAAACAACCCTTACAGGTCAGCATACAATGGTAAACCACCGACAGGTGGGCAGGGAATTTCTAAGCGTTCAGGTTATTTTTCATCCAGGTGCTTTTCACCGGTTAACAGGTATTCCCATGAATGAGTTATCTAACATGTATCTGGACGCAGCCGAAGTATTGGGAACTGAAACAGAATTCATCAATGAGCAATTATATTTCGCCGGAGGTCACGGGGAAATGATCATTGTCCTGGAGGAGTATTTAAAAAAACTGATCAAAAGGAGCAAAAAGCCAGCAGACAATGTCG
>JABDAN010000043.1:0-24554 GCA_013289175.1 Bacteroidota bacterium | reverse complement strand
ATACCGAATCGATTATTTTATTAAAACAGCCTATCTTTCCCATCGCCAGTTCGACAGGAAGTTTAAAGAGCGGGTTGGCATTTCTCCCAAACAGTTTTTACAGATCATTCGTTTTGAGAGAGCCTTTGGGATGAAAAACAGCCACACGGAAAAAGACTGGCTGTCCATTGCCCTGCACTGTGGTTATTACGACTATCAGCACCTGGTAAAAGATTATAAAGAATTTACCGGCAGCACGCCAACTCAGTTTTTTGAAATAGATAACAGGGCGCCTGAATATATTTTGCAACAAAGAAGACCGCAAGCATAAAATGTCCGGTTTTTACCACTGAAACAAAGGGAAGCGAAACTATGTTTACACAACAAAATGTTCGTTTCTATGAAAAGAAAAATAATTCATGCGCTTACCATTTGCTTTTTTTACATCTCAGCATTCCAGCCTATGCACGCACAAAATTCATGTAATTCTGGACAGGTAGATCCGCGGGTGGCTTTTCTTTTACAGGTGCCGGATCTAAGTCTGGAACAATTAAGAGCCATGCCCATTGACGAGATGAGAAAAATGAGTCCGCCCGACATGAATCCGGTCTCTGAAAGTAAACTGCAGCGGATAAAAATCACAGCGGAAAATATTACGGTGTTTATTTACAAACCGGATGACAAGGATGATAAATTATTGCCGGTCATCATCAACTTTCATGGAGGTGCTTTTGTTGCGCCCATGCAGCCATGGATGTATCATATCGGGCGGGATCTGGCGAATAATTACAAAGCCATTGTTTTTGACATAGATTATCCCGTTGCACCGGAACATCGGTTTCCCGATCCGGTAACAGCGTCCTATGCTGCCTTCAAATGGCTGTTAGAAAATGCCTCTTCATTTGACGGCGACACATCAAAAATCATGCTGTTCGGTGGCAGTGCAGGAGCCAATCTCGCCGCGGTGATTGCACTGATGGCAAAAGATGAAGGAATAGAAAGGAGAATAAAAATAGTCTCTCTTTTTTGTCCCTTCGTAGACAATCCCCTGCATTCGCCGTATGCTTCCTATCATAAAAACGGCAAGGGACATTTGCTTACAGAGGCGAATGCAATCTGGACTCTTGAAAATTACACCGGTACAAATTCTCCGGATACAACAGACTATCGCTTGTTTCCCATTCGCGCAAAAACTTTAAAAGGACTTCCTCCAACGATCATTTTCACTGCGGAGTTTGACATTCTGCATGATGAAGGAGAAACCTACGCCAATAAATTAATAGAAGCAGGCGTGCCAGTATTTTACAGGTGTTTCTCCGGTCAGCTGCATACGATGGCGGGTTTGCCGCCCGACGCGGAAGAGTGGAAACAAATGACAAATGATACCCATGCGTTCATGAAAGAACATTTGTAAAAAGAGAATGCGTTGCGATATTTTTTATCTATTGGATATTTCGTTCAAATTTTTCAGAATGACGTTCTCCCAATAAACCGGACAGCCAAAAAAGTATCCGCCCCTTATAAACTGGACGTTTGTTTAAAGATAGTTTACGGGTTCCTTTATGTCCACAGCAAATAGCAGTTACTAATCCGTCGCCAATTCCTTTGAACTCAGTATCGGGGTAAAATACTTTTTATATCGCAGAAAGAAATCCCCATTTTCCAGCTTTACAAAAATTTGATGCGGTCTGAACTATACGACGGCAGCGCTCGAAAAAAATTCAATAGCTAAAGAAACTCAGCGAAGATTTAATTTTGACAATAAGAGGATTTCAAATGCAAATTGCCACTTAACACGTTTTTGAGTTTCAAAAAAATGATAATAAAAAAGTAGGCGTTATTTGGTTTATCGCTCAATTGAATGGTTTCAGAAAGGATGAGTTGGACATGTTTACCGAAATCCTATATCGGTATTTGAAAACCCATTACTCAAAAGACTTTAATATAAATCCCCGATATTGTATCGCAGTAGATGTATTCAACAGACACGAGATTAATTTTTCGCAATTGGAAAAAGGCGAAGTTCCCCTAATCTTGAATTTGACCTTAGACGAAATCAAGAGATTAATTTGAGCCATTATTGTTAATCGAAATGTTTTTGCAGGGAGTCGTGTTTCTTAAAATATATTTTTCACATCACCCTTTTTGTGGTGGAAAGGGTTTACATCTTAGGTCTGTGTCGTTTATTTTTATGTTTGATTTCAACTTGCTGTTGGGAAGATTGATTTTCTTTCTGTTGGTGCTTCAAGTCATTTTGAATTTTCTTTTGAAGCCTCTCAGCTATGCTTATGCTTTGTGTAACCCAGTCCGGTAGCTTTTGCTCTTTAGATATAACTTGGCCGCTAACCAGATAAACCTCTTTTTTTGGCTGATCAGTCGATACATCTATCAAGGTTGCGGTTGAAAAATTTAATAATTGTGATTTTAGATAAGAAAAGCCAGTTTGATATCTCTGTTCAATGATTGGATCGGCAATGTCATGTCCACCTTCAGCCACTCTCGACCTGACTCGTATTTTATTGATTTCGACATTATTGGTACCAAGAAAAAATAACGAAGTTTGATAACCATTTTTTCGCATTAGCTCGATCCAGTCATAATCAGAGGATCTTGATAAGTTACTTTCTATTATGAAGTCTTTCCGGGAGAATATAAGTTCCTTCATTCTTTCTCTGGCAACGTCTTCAGCTCGTGCGACATTTTCAATTGTATAACCGCCCAATTCCTGTAAAACAATATTATCAATATTTATAAACGGTAATTGCGGGTCAATTTCTCCGGTGTTTACTGCGGCCTGATACCAGGTAGTTTTGCCAACACCGTTGGCACCTCCCAATACATAAAGAATGGGCATGACTTACTTCTTTTCGGGAATCTGAACTATGACCTTATTTCCTGTGCGGGGATCTTCTTTAACAATGTTTCCATTTTCCTCATAAGCAATTATACTTCCGTACTTAATTGCTCTGGAACGTACCAACGCTTTGACTGCATTGCTAATTTTTTCAATATTGAAATTAATTGGCGCATCCATACTCCAAATTTACAAAATATAGTTTAGATCCGGGAGTTGGTATGGATTACCTACGGTGATCCATACCAACTCCCACGAGGAGCTGAACAAAAAACCTCCTCGTCTCGGCTTTGCCGAGACTCAGGTTTTTGCATTCATTCGCTTTTCCAAGCAAGCTTGGAACGCTCATAAATGCAAAAACCTTCACGCTTTGCGTGAAGGTTTTTTGTGCCCGGGACTAAATTCCTTCAATTCCGGGAGTCAAAATATTGTAAATCTGGTGTGTCAATTATGTGTCATAAAAGGATCTAAGTGCCTGAAATCGTGCCACTTATGTTCCTTTTTCAACCGTTTATATTCGCTTTTATTATAAAGATAATAAAAGTTATTTTCTAACAATCGTAAGTGATTTTCAGAATTCACGATGTAGATAAGACAACAACCAAATTGTCATTTATAACTACCTTCAATATATGATTTTGATGCGGTCAATAATCGGGGAAGCCTGGAAATATCTTTGGAAGAAGTAGAATCTTGCAATATTTTAAAACATAAAATATGGGAGCACTATTAATACTTCGTATTTCAATGCTTTTTATATCGGCAATGCCCTTTTGTGCATACGCGCAGGAAAAAGCGGGATTGCCGGAAGAAGAAATAGCGAAGTCCAACAACCCCCTGACAAATATCAAGGCTCTCTATCTTCAAAATTATTACGTTCCTACTTTTTATGGCAGTGGTTAATATTTCCTGAACCGCAGTTCACTATTGCATCAGGATTACGGTAATCCGGCTCTACAGGTATTTAGTGCAATTTATTTTGATCTCTGAAAGTCATTTTATTTTTGAACTATCCTAAGTGAAACATGAAAACCCAACTAACTACTATCAGCTTATTTGTTTATGTAGCTTCATGTACGCAGGTTACAAGCGATACGTCGTCTACAAAAATTGATGCAATAAAAGACAGTTCAACATCTAATTACAAATTCGTAAATGGATATCCGACGCCGGAAACTGTTCAGAAAGCATATGACGAAGCAGACCTGAACCGCGCCATTCAGTGTTATCGTTTTTTTTATCCTACGGTGTCGATCATGGCAACCTGGAAAGGAAATCTGAAAGGCGGTCTGATTCCCAACAAGGTGTTTGGCATACTGGATGGAACTCCCCAGCAGTTGGTTTTTACTCCCAATTCGGACACGCGTTATGCGGGTCTTGGATTTGACCTCAGTGAGGGACCGATGGTAGTGGAATTGCCTCCCGGACCCATCATGGCGGCGGCAAATGATATGAACCAACTTTATATCATGGATATGGGACTTCCTGGTCCCGATAAAGGGAAAGGTGGCAAGCATCTGATTCTTCCGCCCGGATATTCAGGAGCAGTTCCTGCCGGCTACCACGCGGGTAAATCCACGACAAACCGGGTACTCTTGTTATTGAGGGCCATTCCTTTGCAGGGTGGACCAGAAGCGGGCGAGGCCATGATGAAATCGGTAAAAATTTATCCGTTACACCAAACGACAAAATGGACGAGCCCCTCCTGGGTTAACCTGAATACACCGGGTTTGGATTTTACTCCTGTGAGCTGGGAAGACAATCTGAAATACTGGGAGGAACTATATGAATTGATAAATACAGAACCTCCTTACGAATCTTATCGAGTGATGTATGGAGAACTGGCTGAACTTGGTATTGAAAAAGGCAAACCTTTTCGTCCGGATGCCCGAATGAAAAATATTCTGGAACAGGCAGCGAGAACAGGCGATGCCATTCTGCGCGTCGAATCGTTTGCTGATCGCAGACCAGAGAAACAGGTGTGGAAAGACCGGCAATGGGAGTGGGCTGTGTTAAGATATGATAACGGGACTTTCGACACAAAGGGTTACACCGATCTCTACGCGCGTGAAAAATGGTTTTACCAGGCGCAGATCGAATCTCCTGCCATGTTTAACCGCGCTCCGGGTGCAGGATCTCTTTACTGGCTGGGCACAAAAGATAAAAATGGGAACTATCTGGATGGCAGTAAAACATATAAACTGACAGTACCCTTGCCGGTTCCGGATAAATTATTCTGGTCGATAACGATTTATGATAATCTTTCACGCAGTGAAATGCCACGGATCAAAATAAAGCTGCCTTGCGATCACTCTATGAATTGAAAGACAAAACCGGTTCTTCCATCGATTTATATTTCGGTCCGAAAGCGCCAGCGGGAAAAGAGGATGTCTGGATAAAAACAATTCCGGATAAAGGATGGTTTACCTATTTCCGTATTTACGGTCCGGAAGGTCCGGCATTTGACGGAAGCTGGAAGCCCGGAGATTTTGAGGGGGTGAAATAACTATGCCTGCCAAATTTCGTCTGGATTTTCCTTTGGACATCCACATACTCCAACGAGGGGCTGTACCAAGACCTTCGTTTCGAAATCTAAAAAGGAATTTTAGTCGCGGGATGTATCGATTTGACTCTAACTAGTTTCTAATCAATAATTATCACTTTCGAAGACAGGATCAGAATTATTCTCACTTTGGCAATATTAAATGCAAATCTTTTTTAGAGTTATGCTCTTACTTTCCAAAGCAACAACTTTCTAAGAATTTCCGCATCAAAGATTCGTGAGATTACCGCTATAGTTCATAGTTTAGACTTTAATTTTATTTAATTCTTTATTCGTTGCAAGTAGTGACATTCTAAGTGAAGAATCAAAAATGTTAACTTCGTAAAAAGCTGGAACACAGCAGTTTTGATAAAACTATCTAAGCTTATATTCATCTATATGTATACATTCCATCCATCTAACTTATGACTTGTAAAATTATTCTGGAAAGTCTAATCGGTCTTGTAATAGCCGTCACCGGAGCACAAGCGCAACAAAAAGTTTCACCCGAAACCCTGAAATCGATCTCAATTCCTGACAGAGTAAATACAACGGTAGGAACGCTCGACTTTTTCGATGGTGTTCCAACGGATAACACAGTCGACAAGGTTTACGATAATTTGGATCGAATGAGAGCTGTAGAGGTATTTCTTGACAACCAGGGTCCGGCATCACTTTATGGTATGCGCGCAGGCAATGCAGGCATTGGCGCCAAAAAATCAAATACGATTACGATCAGTGAACAGTTATTGGATTCAGATCCTCTTTATTTAACTGGGAATACTTCTACTTTATATGCCCTCGGTTATCTGAATACAAAAAATGACGGGCCGCTGGTAATCGAACTTCCACCTGGAATGCTGGGTTTTGTTGATGATGCCTGGTTCCGTTATGTGAGCGATATGGGATTGGCAGGTCCCGATCAGGGAAAGGGGGGAAAGTATTTGATGCTGCCACCGGATTATAAAGGTGAGGTGCCAGAGGGTTATTTCATTTTAAAGACAAAAACTTATAGCAACCTCTTGTTCTTACGCGGTTCGATTGCAAACGGTCTGCCAGCAGCGGTAGACAATATTAAATCCAAACTCAGGGTCTATGCTCTCACACTCGTCAACAACCCACCTCCGACTGAGTTTGTTAATCTCTCAAAGAAAAATTATAATACGGTTGGGGCAAGTGATCGGAGTTTTTACAACGATCTGAATGAGGTTGTCCAGGAAGAACCCATCGATGCCATTGGACCAGAGGCTAGAGGTTTGATAGCGTCCATTGGGATTATAAAAGGAAAGCCGTTTAATCCCGACGATCGGATGAAGAAAATTTTGACGGAAGCGGCCACAATCGGTAATGCCACCGCCCGGGCTATCGTCTTTAATCCGAGAGGGAAGGAAGCATTGATTTATCCCGATTCGAACAGTAGTTGGGATCTGGCATTTGCAAATAAGGATGTCTATTTCGAAAAAGATGGAGCAAGCAGTCTGGAAGCACGAACCAGATTTTATTTTGCTTATACCGGTGTAACCCCCGCGATGGCGCTCACCCGGCCAGGGGCGGGATCTGACTATGCCGTTGCATTCCGCGATGCGACTAAAAAAGCATTCGATGGAGGGAAGACATATAGGCTTCATCTCCCACCAAATGTTCCGGTAAAAGATTTCTGGGCTGTTACTCTGTATGACGCACAAACCCGGTCGTTACTTCAGACTAGTCAGCCTTTTCCCACAATTGGAAGTCAGGATAAATCCATTCAGAAGAATAGTGATAACTCTTATGATATTTATTTTGGCCCGAAACCACCAAAGGGTAAAGAGAACAATTGGCTTGAAACGATACCTGGGAAAAGCTGGTTCACTATTTTTAGAACATACGGGCCTTTGGAACCGTGGATCAACAAAACATGGCGTCCCGGGGAGATCGAGCTGGTACAATGACGTGATATGGGTAAAAGCAGCTTGATCACGATAATAGATAAAGAATTAATAATTAATCAATGTCAACTATAACGCAAAGAAAAATTAAGAGATTTATATCGATTCTGGTCATTGATATCTTCATCACAAATGCCATTTGAGCTCAGGTTGTACCTAAGATGAAGATGACGACCGATATCCCCTCGGAGATAACAACTCCTAATACTGTGGATTCACGTCTGGGTACGCTCAAACTTTTTGATGGGTTTCCCGATGATTCTACAACACAAAAAGTTTATGACAATCTTGATTTCCAACGAGGCGTCGATGCATTCCTCAATGCTATGCCCGGTGCCGCTTTGACGACGTTTCGACCGGCACTTAAAGAACTGGGTGGCGTTGATGGGAACGTCGTCATCTTTGAGGATTTGATGGACTCCAAAGCGCTTTGGTTAACCGCAAATACCACTGTTGTTTATTACATGAGTTGGATTGACACCAGAAAAGGTCCTGTTGTTGCTGAAACTCCATCGAACACACTTGGCGTTGTTGATGATCACTGGTTTCATTATGTTTGTGATTTCGGGAATGCCGGACCAGATAAGGGCAAAGGAGGAATATTTCTTCATTAAATGGAAAATAAATCTTCTTTCAGACTAGTACTTTATGCTTGTAGAACCGTCTTTAAATTTGAAATGAAACCAGACTACCCCAATAAGGTTTTTTACGATCAACGGGAGGATTATGCCTTCCTTATACAGTCATTGGCTACCGAAGCCTTTTGAACGGGGTTACTTCACAGCCCATCTGACCCACGCCTTTTTTATCATAAGCAATCGTTTTTGGTAACCAGGGTCTGTTTTTACTCACCCTGCATTTTTTCTTTCATTTAATAATCTGTATGCAACGAACATTTTTGATTTTGCTGGTTTTTTTTACCGGGCTGGGCACCCTCCGAAGTCAAACGCCCTATGACTGGACCTTCAATGCCCGAAAAGTCTCTGACGGGACCTATGAAATTCACTGCACCGTAAAGGTGAATGCACCCTGGCATACGTATTCCCAGTTCACGCCGCCTGGAGGACCTGTGCCGACACAGTTTACGTTTGCGAAAAATCCTTTGTGCATACTCGATGGCCCGGTGAAGGAAATGGGCGATATGCACGTCAGGCATGAAGCCGTTTTTGGAGTCGACGTAAAATATTTTGACGGCCAGGTGGACTTCGTTCAAAGGATCAAAGTAAAAGGGACGGCAAAAACGAATTTTACGGGAGCAGTCCAGTTCATGGTATGTAATGACCAGCAATGCCTGCCCCCCACTACCCAAAAGTTTACACTTGCTTTAAACTAGCCCTGAAAATGTATTCTCATGCGACAGTTTATTGTCCATTTCAAGGGTTTGTCTCTACAGACCCTTCTATTTTATTTTATGAATAAAAAATTTGCTCTGTGAAAACTGAACCGATGTTAAAAGATCAGACGAATATTACCCTGAAGCCGGCGCGTCTCTGGTCGCTCGTGGGAAATACGCCGATGCTTGGTATCCATTACCGCTATGAGGGTCAGAGCCGGACGATTTATGCTAAATGTGAACACTATAACCTCACAGGAAGTATCAAGGACCGTATGGCACTTTATATTTTGCAGAGGGCCTACGCCGAAAATAAAATCAAACCGGGTAAACGGATTTTGGAAGTCAGCAGTGGCAATACCGGGATTTCCTTTGCCGCCATTGGCCGCGCCATTGGCCATCCGGTGACGATCATTATGCCCGACTGGCTGAGCAGGGAAAGAATCGATATTATTAAAAGCCTAGGCGCCGAAATCATATTGATTTCCAAAAAGCAGGGCGGCTTTCTCGGAGGCATCGAAATGTCGCTGGACATGGCAGCCAGTGATCCGAAAATATTTCTTCCAAGGCAGTTCGAAAACAATTACAACGTCGATGCACACTCGAAAATGACGGGACCGGAAATTTGGAAGCAGTTGCAGCATATCGGCCTCGTACCGTCCGCTTTTGTTGCGGGCGTGGGCACAGGAGGCACCGTAATGGGCATGAACAATTATTTCAAAAAGCAAAACCCAAACATAAGAGTTCACCCACTTGAACCCACTGAGTCTCCGACGCTTTCCACGGGTCATAAAATAGGATCACACCGGATACAGGGGATCTCGGATGAATTTATTCCGGCGATTGTAAAACTGGAAGAACTTAGTGACATCATTCAGGTATCCGACGGAGACTCCATTCTCATGGCTCAGAAAATGGCATCCGAACTGGGACTGGCCGTAGGCATTTCTTCTGGCGCCAATATCATAGGTGCCATCAAGGCCCAGGAAAAACTCGGACCTGACGCAGTGGTAGTAACAGTTTTATCGGACAGCAATAAAAAATACCTGAGTACGGACCTGATGCGGGATGAACCGGTGAAAGCAGAATACCGGACCCCTGGAATTGAATTGCTGGATTATACACCGCTCAGGAGGCTTTATGAAGAATAATCAGTCCCGGACGAGCCCAAAATCGTCTATTTAAATAAGTTTCTCCATATTCATTTTCTTTGTCCGGATTTCCCGGAAAAAGTTTTGTTTTAATATCCGGATTTTCTATCCCTGCCATTTGGTCCGGATTCACATAGGTGGTCTTGATATTTCCTTTGAACCTTGAGGTCGAACTTATTTTTATATTGTAGATATCACCAAGAGCACCTGATAAATTATCACTAATCTTTCCTGGAGATTTTATAGTGATACCGTTCTCATAGAAGCCATTATTTTTATTCTGTGAAGAAAGTCGAAGTTCTTAATTAACATCTTTCCCTTTATAAGAACAAATAATTATCAATATTTTCTTGCCGTCTTCCTGTATTTGAGATTTTAAGATAGACAATGTGATATCTCCGCCCATCTATTTTGGATTGACCGGGCATGGTATTACAAGATGTAATGACCAGATTAAATATTATAAATGACAGTTCAATGTATTTAACTAATTCTCATTCTTCCAAATTTATCAAATTGAATTGAGTAAAACATTTGTTATTCTATCCAACTGCGGCTATATCCTGGATTTTCTATTGCCAATGCTTCTGTCGTTATTTGGAGCGGATGAAACGTATCGACCATGACAGCCAGCTCGTTGGTTTCCCGGGCGCCAATGCTTTTTTCAACGGCTCCGGGATGCGGTCCGTGTGGTATACCTGGGGGATGCAGTGTCATCATGCCCCGCGTTACATGTTTTCGGCTCATAAAATCTCCATCGACATAGTATAATACTTCATCGCTGTCAATATTGCTATGGTTATAAGGAGCGGGAATGGCAAGCGGATGATAGTCGAAGAGACGGGGGACAAAACTGCAGACCACAAAATTATTTGCTTCAAAAGTCAGGTGCACGGGTGGTGGCTGGTGCACACGTCCGGTGATGGGTTCAAAATGGTGTATGGAGAATGACAGGGGATAGCAACATCCATCCCAGCCTACGACGTCAAAAGGATGGTGCGCGTAGTGCATACCATATAACATACCCTGCTTTTTTATCCGAATGAGAAAATCTCCGGATTCATCTACCGGATCCTGGATGACGGGCGTGCGGATATCACGCTCGCAATAAGGGGCATGTTCGAGCAGCTGACCGTTTTTACTCAGGTATTTTTTCGGATAACGTATAGGACTAAAAGATTCTACAATGAATAAACGGTTTTTTTCATTCTCAAAATCCATTTGATAGGTCGTTCCGCGGGGTATTATTAAATAATCTCCATAACCGAATGGCAGGATGCCGTATTGGGTAATCAGTTTTCCTGAACCTTCATGCACAAAGACAAGTTCATCCGCATCTGCATTTTTATAAAAATATTCACTGAGTGACCGGGTGGGCGATGCCAGGGAAATCTGACAGTCCCTGTTTACAAGTATGGGTTTTCGACTGTTGAGATAGTCCTTTTCGGGTAATATATGAAAGCCTTCAAAACTTCGGTGCGTGAACATTTTTTCTTCCGCAATACGCGGCAAGAGGGAGACGGGAAAATCAGTCAGCAGAATTTCTGTCGGCGGATGGATATGGTAGAGCAGGGAGTAATCGCTGGAAAAACCTTCCGTGGAAAAAAGCTGCTCGGAATACAAATTTCCGTTTGAGGAGCGAAATTGCGTATGACGTTTAGCCGGGATCGAACCCGAGCGAATATAATGCGGCATCGTAGATAATTTAAAATTAAAAAACTGGGTAAAATAATGGTCTGAAGTTTCGTGTTCAGGAAACATGATCCATCGCGAGGGAGCTCAGCAGGAAGCAGTATTTCCAGCGGCGTTTATCGATCCAGTAAGTGAAATTTCGGTAAAAGGGCATCGCCTTGTTTTGATAAAATAAAGGTAGAAAAAATTTTGAATGATGGAATTTTCGAATACATTTGTTCATCACAACAGGGGATTTACTGCAGCATGAGAAACGTTCAAACCCGGAACATATTTATCCATGCGCCCCGACCATCCTTTCAAAATTTTCATTGACGAACGTACCAACTACGTCTTTTTGCTGGAATCACTGGCGGCCGACTCCGTCGTATTTCCCGTTTAGCTGTTTTTTTTATTTCTTAATCTAAAACCGGAATCATGAAGGATTTCCTGCCACTTCATGGCACAGACCATATCGAATTTTATGTAGGGAATGCCAAACAGGCGGCACACTATTACAAGACTGCATTTGGTTTTCAGGGAATTGCTTATGCGGGTCCGGAAACCGGTGTAAAGGACCGGACAAGCTATGTCCTACGTCAGCAAAAAATGACTTTTGTTTTTACCTCTGCGCTCAAACCCGAACATGAAATAACCCGCCATGTATCCAAACACGGAGACGGCGTGAAGGCAATCGCACTATTGGTGGAAAACGCCTATGAAGCATGGAAGGAAACCACGATCCGGGAAGCAGAAAGTTTTTTACCACCGGCATATCTGACAGACACCCATGGAAAACTGGGGATGAGTGGTATTAAATTATATGGAGACACCGTCCATTATTTTATCGAGCGGCAGCATTATAAAGGCGTATTCATGCCGGGCTACCAGTCCTGGACGAGTGAATATAATCCACCGGCCACCGGACTGCTGTATGTCGACCATTGCGTGGCCAATGTGGGCTGGAATCAGATGAACAAATGGGTAAAATTTTATGAAGACGTGATGGGATTTAAAAATATCCTGAGTTTCGATGACAGCGATATATCAACGGAATATTCAGCACTTATGAGTAAAGTCATGTCAAGCGGTAACGGATACGTGAAATTCCCGATCAACGAACCGGCGGAGGGAAAGAAAAAATCACAGGTGGAAGAATACCTGGAGTTCTGGGGAGGCGAAGGAGTACAGCATGTGGCGATGGCGACCAAAGACATTGTGTCGACTGTTCAAGATCTCATGACCCGGGGGGTCGAATTCCTGAAAGTGCCTTCTTCCTATTACGAAACATTGGAAGAACGGGTTGGTAAAATCGATGAGGACATTGAACCATTGAAAGAACTCGGAATACTGGTAGACAGAGATGATGAGGGTTATTTATTGCAACTTTTTTCAAAACCTGTTCAGGACCGGCCGACATTATTTTTTGAGATCATTCAACGCAAAGGGGCGCAAAGTTTTGGGAAGGGAAATTTTAAAGCCTTGTTCGAAGCGATCGAAAGGGAACAGGAAAAACGGGGGAATCTATGAAACTGATATCATTTCTGTTGGATCGAAAGGAATTTGTCGGGATTCAGTTTAACAACAGAGTATTTAAGCTGACCGCCCTGCACAAATTTTTGCCCGGGACCATGCGACCTCTGCTTGAAAAATGGGATAAATATATGTCGATTGCCCTTCCGGCTGAAGAAAACCTTAAAACGGACCTGGATCGTCAGCAGCTTGGCATTCCCATGGACCAGATAGAAAGGCTGGCGCCCGTCCCTTTCCCGGGGGCCCTGCGCGATGGTTATGCTTTTCGCCAGCATGTACTAACGTCCAGACGCAACCGCGGACTGGCGATGACGCCGGCCTTCGACGAGTTTCCCATTTTTTATTTTGGCAATCATAGAACGGTCAGAGGGCCGGGTAATATTTTCTGCATGCCGGACCACCTGAGGCAGTTGGATTTCGAACTGGAAGTAGCAGTCGTCATTTGTAAAAAGGGAAGAAATATCATCGCGGCAGATGCCGATGGCTATATCGGTGGTTTGATGATCATGAACGACTTCAGCGCAAGGCAATTGCAGATGGAGGAAATGCAACTGAGTCTCGGACCTGCCAAGGGAAAAGATTTTGCGACCGCGACGGGTCCCTGGCTTGTCACGCCCGAAGAACTGAAAGACTTTGAAATTCCCTGTAAAAAAAATCATGAAGGCAAATCCTGGGGACTCCGGATGTCAGCTTCAGTGAACGGAAAAAAACTCAGCGAGGGCAGACTTTCGGATATGGACTGGACATTTGCGGAGATCATTGAACGGGCTTCCTATGGTGTCGATCTTTTTCCTGGAGACATCATTGGCAGTGGAACCGTTGGAACGGGTTGTCTGCTCGAATTGAACGGCTCCGGGAAATTGCAATCCGGAGATTACAAAGAACAATGGCTCAGGCCGGGTGACCAGATCAAATTGACAGTAGACGGGCTCGGTGAATTATCCAACAAAATCGTACAGGAGGAATCCGGTTTTTCCATCCTCGATCACAAGAAAATAATTTCTTCGATATGATGATTTGTATGTCTGAACTGTCTGCCGCAGAAAAACAGAACTTGCTTGTCTCTGCCGTTGCTCCAAGGCCGATTGCACTCGCCTCCACGATCAGCCGCGACGGTCAGGTCAATCTGAGTCCTTTTAGTTTTTTTAATGTGTTTTCAAGCGAGCCTCCGATCCTGATTTTTTCCCCGGCCAGGCGCATACGTGACGGCTCACGCAAACATACGCTGATAAATATTGAAGAAGTGCCGGAAGTAGCGATTAGTATCGTAGATGTCGCCATACTGGAACAGGTCAATATTTCCAGCGCCGAATTTCCGGATGGAGTGAACGAATTCGAACCCGCAGGATTTACGGAAAGTCCGTCGGTTGCCATCCGGCCGCCGTTCGTAAAAGAAAGCAGGGTCAACATGGAATGTAAAGTGAAAGAAATTAAACCCATGGGTGCCCGGGGTGGTGCAGGCAACCTGATTATTTGTGAAGTACTTGTTATGCATATTGATGAGACGATTCTGGATGCCGGTCAAAAGATTTGCCCTTTAAAATTCAGTCAGGTCGGGCGGCTGGGAGGAGACTGGTATTGCAGGATGGATGAATTCATCCTGTTTAAACTTCCGAAACCCTGATGATGTCTTTATTTAAAGATTATATTTTAAAGAGTACTCCTTATAAAGGAGGTTCCACCAGAAACGATGCAGGCGCTTCAGGGCGCACGGTACTGCATAAAATGTCATCGAACGAAAATCCACTGGGGGCATCGCCCAAAGCGGTCGAAGCGATCTATAAAAACCTCCACCAGGCCAGCGAATATGGTTTCCAGGACGACCTGGTCTTCACGGAGAAATTATCCCATTTTTTTGAAGGGAAACTTTTGCCGGAGCAATTCCTGGCCGCCAACAGCGGTATGGAACTGCTGGATATTGTTTGTCGAGCTTTTCTGAACCCGGGCGACTGCTGTATATTATCCTCGCCGACTTTTATGGCGTATAAGAATTTTTCAGAGCTCTGCGGAGCTGCCATCATTGATGTCCCCTTGGAGAAAAACAGTTTTCAGTTAGATGTGCAGGGAATCATCGCAGCCATTGATAAAAAGACCAAACTGATTTTTATTTCCAATCCTAACAATCCGACGGGAAGTTTTATTTCACGGGCAGAAATAGATGAGCTCATACACTGTTTACCAGCGCATGTTATGCTGATCTATGATGAAGTGTACCATCAGTATGTGGAACAGAGCGACTATCCGAGGGCGCAGGATTATATCGAGAAGGGAAAAAATATAATCGGCCTCCACAGTTTCTCCAAAGCATACGGCCTCGCGGGTTTGCGCATAGGTTATATTTTTTCAACGCAACCCATTATGGACTACCTGCGCCGTCTGCGCAGACCCTTTATGGTTAACAGCCTGTCGATGGAAGCGGCCATAGCGGCGCTTGATGACTGGACCCACCTTGCTGAAACCCTTCAAATTAATGTTTCTGAGAAACGGTGGCTCTACCGCCAACTCGATAAGCTCAAAATTCACTACTGGAAAACCGATGCCAATTTTATTCTCCTGCGCCCGACCATGGATGCGGACCTGTTTGCCATGCGAATGTTAAAAGAAGGTATCATGGTGAGAACGGCCGGCGTCATGGGCGCTCCGGGATGCGTGCGGGTAACCATAGGTACAAGGGAAATGAACGCGGCTTTTATTGTAGCGCTAACAAAATTTTACCCGGAATATGAATAATGAATCGATATCCGTCTTCGACATTTTCAAGATCGGTGTGGGGCCTTCCAGTTCGCATACGCTGGGCCCCTGGCGTGCGGCACAAATGTTTATCCGTTCACTCAAAGAAAAAGACATGTTGACGGATCTGAAACATATCCGGATATTATTGTTTGGTTCCCTGGCGAAAACGGGTAAAGGACACGGAACCGATATTGCCCTTCAGCTCGGCCTTGCAGGTTATGATCCGATCCGGATCGATACTTCGCTCGTTCCGGCCATCATTGAAAACATTTTAAGAAAGAAATCGCTGATGCCAGCGCTCTGCCTGGCCTTTGATCCTGTCGAGGATATTATATTTCTTACCAGTGAATCGCTGCCTTACCATCCCAATGCCATGAATTTCCTGGCTGATTTTCATTCGGGCAAAACGGTTTCAGAAACGTATTATTCTGTGGGCGGTGGCTTTATTGAACAGGAATTAAAAAAATATGGGGGCAAAAAAACGGCCGAGTTGCCTTTCCCGATCAATAAAGCGGAGGATCTGGAAGACTGGTGCATGAAGACCGGCCTTGATATACCTGAGCTTGTTTATGCAAATGAACTGACCTGGCGTGATGATATTCAGGTAAAAAGCGAATTGTTGAGTATATGGAAGGTGATGAGGGGATCTATTTACAGAGGTTGTCAAACGGAAGGGATTTTATCGGGTGGCTTAAACGTTTCGCGTCGTGCCGCCAGCCTGAATCTGAAACTGCTTAACGGCAAATCGTACGATGACTATGATGACTGGGTGCAGGCGATCAAAAGCGGCGGAAGGGATTTTCAATATATTCTTGACTGGGTAAGTTGCTTTGCGCTGGCAGTAAATGAAGAAAATGCATCCTTCGGAAAAATAGTTACTGCTCCAACCAATGGTGCGGCCGGAGTGATCCCTGCCGTGCTTCAGTATTTTATTTGTTTCACCGAAGCGTTCAGCGAAGAAAAAATCATTTCCTTTCTACTGACTGCTTCCGCAATCGGCAGTATGTTTAAAAAAGGAGCTACGCTTTCAGCCGCGATGGGCGGTTGCCAGGCGGAGATCGGCGTCTCTTCTGCCATGGCCGCAGCCGCCCTTACGCAAGCGATGGGAGGCAACTTCCGGCAGACACTGATGGCCGCCGAAATCGCGATGGAGCATCATCTCGGCCTGACCTGCGATCCGATTGGCGGCCTGGTCCAGATACCGTGCATCGAACGCAACACGATGGGTGCCATTAAAGCCATCACCGCTTCCCAACTGGCGCTTCAAAGTAAACCAGGCCAGGCAAAAGTTTCTCTGGATGCCGTGATTGGTGCGATGTGGGATACCGCCCGGGATATGAACAGTAAATATAAAGAGACTTCAGACGGAGGACTGGCCGTTCATATCCCCATCAGCTTACCGGAGTGTTGAGGAGGAGGAAATCGTTTTACTGGCGCTCAGACCACAGTCGAGCCATTGTCTGTATATGTTTATATCGGGGGTATAACCTACAGGCTCATTCATCAATTCTCCCCTTGGACTAAGAATAACGTACAGGGGTTGTGTGACCTGGCGGAAATTTTCCGATTCGAAAGTCGCCCAGAAATCACCAACAGATTCAATAAATTTTGGATGTCCTTCCTTTGAAATATAGTTCATCTGTTCGGAGGAGGGCAGTTTTTTACGGTCGTCAACGTAAAGAGAAACGAGGATGAAATTATTTTTAATCAGGTCGCCGATTTCCGGTTTTGTCCAAACCTGTTCTTCCATTTTGCGACAGTTTACGCAGGCCCATCCTGTAAAATCAATAAGTATCGGTTTGCCCGTTTTCCGGGACAGTTCCAATGCCTTCGCATAATCATTTATGGCGTCTGCATGAAGCCCGTCCTGATGATTTGCATCTTTATTATACACGCTATACGTTAAAGGAGGCGGGAAACCACTTAGCCACCGGAGGTTTGCACGGGCACCCTTGCCGAGCCCCGGGAGAAGCGAAATGGTGAAAATCATTGCGATCACTCCGAAGACGAGGCGACCGCAGGAAAACAAATAAAAAGTAAGGCTCGCAGAAATGACAATCCATATTCCAATAAAAATTTCTCTTTTTAAAATTCCCCAATGCTGTACCAGATCAGCATTGCTGAGGAATTTAAATGCGAGAGCGAGTTCCACGAACGCTAATACTTTCTTGACCGTATCTAGCCAGCCTCCGCTTTTGGGTATTCTTTTCATCCATCCCGGAAACATGGCAAACAAGGCAAAGGGCAAGGCGAGCGCCAGTCCGAAGCCGGCCATTCCGGCGGTCAGTTGCCAGGCGCCGCCGCTGGCTGACAGCGATCCAACCAGCAATGTGCCGAGAATGGGACCTGTGCATGAAAACGATACGGTGGCCAGTGTAAGGGCCATAAAGAAAATGCCCACGAGACTTCCCGCGTTGCCCCGCGCACCTGCGGTGTTCGAAAAATTCGAAGGCAACCTGATCTCAAAAAGACCAAAAAACGATAGTGCGAATAAAAGAAATACCGCAAAAAATACCAGGTTAACCCAGGCATTGGTGGAGATGCTGTTGAGAATTTCCGGATTTAAATTTCCGATCAAATGGAATGGCACGCTGGCGAGCAGATAGATCCCGAAAATGCTAAAACCATAAAAGAAACCATTGCGCAGTCCTTCTTTTTTTGTTTTTGACCGGTTGGTAAAAAATGAGACCGTTGCCGGCACCATCGGGAACACGCAAGGAGTAAGCAGGGCGATCAGTCCGCCGGCCATACCGAGTAAAAACAAGGAAAATATTCCAGCATTTGCTTTTTCCTTTGTCAGACAATTGGCCTTTGGATGCGGCAGATCTACGCCCGTTAACCGAATTTTATCTCCCGTTTTTTTTTCTGTACCGCCTTCCAGTGCGATACTCAGAACGGTATCCATGGGAAGGAATTCCTTTCCGTTCGCCGTGAAACCACGGATCGATATTACCAGGGAATCCGGAATGATGCCCGGTATTTTGATTTGCTGGCTCAAAGAAAAATGATCATTATAAACCCTTGTTTTCTTTCCATTAAATATGGGGTCCCTGATCAAATCGAGTTTGCCTTTTGATAACAAATTCCCGGAAGGCTGGACGGAAGAATCGCTCCAGCCCAGCTTCACTTCGGGGATTCCATTTTCCGGATCGTTTTCGGCATACGCGTACCATCCTTTGTCAAGATCAAACTCGACGAGAATCCTGTATTCTGCACGGCTGACTTTTTCGCTATACCCTTTCAGGTGAGGAGGTTGTGCATTGCTGGTCAGCAACATATTGTATAGAAGGACTACAGAAAAAATTTTTTTCATCTTGATGTAAAGACACCCGTCCGGGGGAAAAGGGCTAGTCCTCCAAGTAATTTTTTTGAAAACTATAACGACTGTTTTGTGCGAATTCGTTTATTTTTAGCCCAAATAAGAATCATTGATTTCAACGGAAGAATTGCATGAGGAGCGCGCCCTGCTCGTCCGGGTAACTAAAGGTGACGAGGCAGCATTTGCGCTGTTATTGAATAAACATGCCAAGAACCTGTATTCCCAGGCGCTGGCTTATACGAAATCTTCCGAAGTGGCACAGGATATCGTACAGGACGTTTTTCTGAAGATCTGGATGAAGAGAAAACAACTGGCTGAGATCGACCGGTTCGACAATTATTTATTTATCATGACCCGAAACCGGATCATTTCGATACTTAGAAAAAAGCTGACAGTACCTGTTTCAGATGGCATGCAGGAGCTGATAGAAGAAAACAGTCCCTCGCCGGAACAGCAATTCTCATTAAAACAGGCAGAGTCGATCCTCGAGAAGGGGATTCTAGCTATGCCTCCCCAGCGGCAGATGGTGTTTAAACTCAGTCGCAAGGAAGGGCTAAGCTATGCTGAGATCGCTGAAGAACTCGGTATTTCAACATCCACGGTTAAAAGCCATATCGTACAAGCACTGAATTTTCTGCGCGATTATTTTCGTTCGCACGGCGAGCCCATCGTTACCCTTGCGTTGATTCTTTTCTTCCAAAAACTCAAGAATTTTTAATTACCACCTGCCCGCTCCGGAATTTATTGCGTCTTTAATGGAAGGGACGGGTTAAACCAGCCAAACATGGATGAGCAACTGCTTCAGAATCTTCTGGATAAATATCTTACGGGCACGCTGAAAGACCAGGAACGGGATCATTTAAATAAACTGTTGCAACAACCCGACTATTCGGGGTTGCTTGAACGAATCCTGTATGATGAATTAACCAGCCACCGGTTTGAAGGGGAAGGACATGACCGGGTGCTATCCCTTATCCAGGAAAATATTCGAAACGCCATTCAGCAGACCAGGAAAACAAAAATCCTGCAGATTCGCGGGTGGGCAGCGGCGGCAGCCGCGCTGATCCTGATATCGACATCGTATATCTTTTTTTTACGAACGCCAGCGAGACCCGTGGTGACACCGGTTGCTGAGTCAGGTGCCGATATTCTGCCGGGCGGCAATAAAGCAATACTTACGCTCTCCAATGGGTCTGCCATCCGTCTGGACAGCACATCCAACGGAACGGTCGCCCGCGAATCTGAAACGAATATTCTGAAAACAGACAGCGGTCATTTACTCTATCAGGCAGCCAGCAACCCGGAAGCAGTTGCGGCATTCAATACCCTGTCAACGCCGCGCGGAGGAACATTTCAACTGACACTTTCCGATGGAACAAGAGTCTGGCTGAACGCTGCTTCTTCTATTAAATATCCAACGGCATTTACCGGAAAGGAAAGAAGGGTCGTCATTACAGGTGAAGCCTACTTTGAAGTCATTCATAACGCAAAACAGCCATTCATTGTTTCTGCAAACAATATAGAAGTCACCGATATCGGCACGCATTTCAACATCAATGCCTACGAAAACGAAACCCATATTAAAACCACCCTCTTCGAAGGCAGTATCTCTCTGAAGTCCGATCACTATAACAGCCTTTTAAAGCCGGGTGAACAGGCCCAGTCGGGAAGTGACAGTAAAATAAACATGCTGCAACCCGAAGAACTGAACCAGGTCATTGCATGGAAAACAGGGTATTTCAATTTCAGGGACGCCGATTTGCCAACCGTTATGCGGCAACTCGAAAGATGGTATGATATAGATGTCCGCTACAATGGTCAGGTGCCGGCGCGTCGTTTCCGGGGCGAACTGCCGAGGAGCATGACGCTGAAGGAAGTGCTCAATGTGCTCAGGGAAATAAAGATTAACTATAAAATAGATGGAAAAATGCTGATTATTTATAACTAGGGATACCAGTTCAGAAATGAAAAACCGCCATGGATTAGGGCCCATAGCGGCGGACGTTTCGGGCTGACCCAACTGAAAAGAATCCTGACAGACTGCTTTCGTTCATCAACCCAAAACTTGACAAAGTTATGCTTAAATCCCCCAAACCACTTTTAGTCTTGAAACTAACCGTCATATTGCTCACTGTCGCCATGCTGCACGTAAGTGCAAAAGGCATTTCCCAAACCGTAAGTTTTTCGGGCAGCGATGTTCCGCTGGAAAAAGTATTTGATGCGGTAAAAACGCAGACCGGATTCGTTTTCTTTTATGATGTGGACATTTTAAAAAAATCGGCCCCCGTAACTCTCAACGTAAAAAATGTTCCCCTCGAAGATTTCCTGCGGCTGGCATTCGCAAAAACCCCACTGAAATATTCCATTCAGAACCATGCCATCATCGTCACGCTTCGGGATATCGATACGGAAATACCTCCGGATAATATAACGATATCCGGACGCATTGTGGATGTCGATGGAAACCCGCTGGCGGGTGCCACCTTAGCCATGAAAACAGAAAGCGGTATGACGTCAGTCATGTCTGACGCCGATGGTAAGTTTAGTATGACCACCAAACCCGGAACGGTGATTATAGTGTCCTATGTGGGATATAAGACGTATACATTTAAAGCCACCCAGCAGACGCGAAATATTTCCATCAGCCTTTCTCATTCAACAGACAACATGAATGAGGTTTCTGTGACAACCGGTTTTCAGACGATTGCCAAAGAAAGAAGTACCGGCGCTTTCAGCCGCGTGGAAGGAGAGGAGATCCAGCAAAAATCAGTCAGCATCAACGTCATCGACCGGTTGGAAGGACTGGTTCCGGGACTCGCAGTCAATAACGGCCAGGGTGCAGACAAATTTCTTATCCGCGGTGTGAATTCCGTAAATGCCAACCGCGCGCCATTATATGTACTGGACGGAGTGCCGATCGCATACGGAGATGTATCCACGCTGGTAAATCCAAATGATGTCGAAAGCATCCAGGTACTACGGGATGCGATGGCCACATCCATCTGGGGTTCGCAGGCGGCCAACGGCGTCATCGTCATTACGACCAAAAAAGGCAAAGCACAGGGCCACATCAAAGTGCAGTACAATGGATTCATTTCCTTTAAAGGACTGCCGGATTACAGTTATCAGAAGATGATGAGCCCGAAACAATTCATCACCGCCGCGCAGGAAGTTTTCGACCCCTCCACTTTTCCATATAGTTATGTAACGACCATCAGTCCGAATTACGAACTGCCCGTTGTCTTTCCACATGAACAGGTGCTCTATGACCTGAGTAACGGAATCATTTCTCAGGGAGTTGCAAACGCACGATTGGATTCACTGGCATCCCTGAACAATCGTTCACAGATTGAGCATAACCTCATGCAGCCGGCGATGCTGAGTAACCACAGTGTTTCATTCAGTGGTGGGAGTCCGTTTTATAGTTTTTACGGATCGCTGAATTATACCAATACAAAAAATATCGACCGGTCCGATATCAACAACTATATGGTTGATTTCAAACAGATTTTTTCTTTCACACCCGGCATTAAGCTGGACATCACGACCAATCTTTCGCAGCAGAGCACGACGCTGTTCATCGTTCCTGATTTGCCGACCCTGAATACTTATTTACCCTATGCCATGTTTTCTGATGCAAAGGGAAACCCGTTGTCGCAGAGTTATCTTCAGCTCTACAGTGGTTACCAGCAGACTGCAGAACAGCAAAGCGGGATCAATCTGGATTATGTTCCGCTGAAGGAATCGGCTTTTGCGCCCAATAGCAATAGCACCCTGAGTGCAAGGCTGAATGCAGGACTGACAATTAAATTATGGAGGAGCCTGACATTTGAGGGACGCTACCAGTACCAGTCTGCCGCCAACGACGGATACACGTACTATGACCAGAACTCTTATCTGACCCGCCGTGAAGTGGTCAATTTTACAGAACCCGGTCCGGTTTACAACCTGCCCAACCAGGGAGGCGACTATCTGACTTCCGGAGGAACGAATACGGCCTGGTATGTGCGCAATCAGCTAAACTACAATGAAGCCTGGAAAGACAATGAACTCACAATGCTGCTGGGAACAGATGTACGCGACAACACCATCAAATCGAATTCCAAAACAATTCGCGGATACGATGACCAGACGCTAACCTATCTGCCCTATAATGAACTGGCCATGCAGCAGGGTATTTACGATCCCATCATTCCAAATTATTTTTCTTCCAGTGTGCTGAGTTCACCCACTTTTTCTGCCAGCCAGATCGAAACAAGATTTTTTTCCCTCTACGGCAATTTTGCTTACGCTTTTAAAAAGAAATATAATCTCAACGGAAGCATTCGCATGGACCAGTCGAACCTGTTCGGCGCCAATATCAGCCAGCAATATAAACCGATCTGGTCGGTGGGTTCCAGCTGGCTCATCAGCAATGAACCATTTTTCGAAAAGAAACTCGTAAACGCTCTGAAGCTCAGACTGACCTATGGGATCGCCGGTAATTCTCCGAATCCGGGATCAGGAGGCCCTTATGATATCATCCAGCCCCAGCAGAGTCCTTTTTATCAGGGTTTGGCACTTGGATATAGTATTCTGCTCCCCTCCAATAAGCAACTTACCTGGGAAAGCACAGCGACGCTCAACGCCGGGGTGGATGTTGGATTATTGGAAAACCGCGTGACTTTTTCAGTGGATGTATACAGCAAGAAAACGGATAACCTGCTCGGATATGCACCTTTCGATCCAACCAATGGCTGGTCAAACGGATATGTGAATCTGGGTAATATCGAAAATAAAGGAGTCGAACTGGCTGTCGTCTCACAAAATATCGTGGGAAAAAATTTCTCCTGGATGACCCGTTTGAATTTTGCCTATAACCATAATGAGATCGTAAAACTTGGCCAGACGGTTCCGCTGACGGCAGAAGGGAAACTCTCCAGTAACGGTTTTGTGGAAGGATATTCCGCCTACAGCCTGTTTGATCTGAAATGGGCCGGACTCGACAACCAGGGTAACCCGCAGGTTTATACGCAGAAAGGCCAGAAAATCGGCATGGCTTCCGATTTATCACTGGACGATGTTCATTATGCGGGTACGACGCAACCGCAGTACTACGGAGGCATGACCAATACATTCCGGTACAGGGCTTTCGAACTTTCCTGCCTGATTATCTACAACCTCGGATATCAGATGCGTTCCTATACAAACACGTATTTCTCCGGAAGGCTCACCACGAATATATCAACCTACTTTGAAGACCGTTGGAAAAATCCGGGTGACGAGAATAAAACAAATGTGCCCAAATATATTTCCGATCCGAATGTGGATGCTGCTACCCGTTCCATCGAGTTTTACGGAGATGCTGACATCAATGTGGAAAGTGCAAGCTATATCAAAATGCGGGATATCACATTGACATATACCCTGCCCGTTTCCTGGATCAGCCGCATGTCGATGGATAACGTACAGGTGTATACGCAGATGAATAATCTGATGCTTTGGACAGCCAACCACCAGGGCATCGATCCG
>JABDAN010000042.1:28770-29244 GCA_013289175.1 Bacteroidota bacterium | reverse complement strand
TGTTATCCGACTGGAAGTTTTTTGTGAAAAGTAGAGGATTCCCGCAGCTCCAACAACCACCGCAGCTGCTGCAGCAACCATCCAGCGTTTTAACGGGAGCGAACGAACGGGGGCCTGTTTCCCGGCTTGGGGATTCATTTTTTCCCGGATTTTCTCCCAGACCCGTGGATCCGGGGTATCGGCATCGAATTTCTGCCGGTTTTCCTCAATAAATTTTTCTAATGGATCGCTCATGATAAGCCTCCTTGTTTTATTAGTAACAATAATTTTTGTTTCGCGCGCATATACTGGGTCCTTACCGTAGCATGAGAAATCTGCAAAATCTCCGCAATTTCTTCCTGATCGTATCCCTCAAATAAATGGAGGGTGAGCACCGTTCGGTATCCATTGGGCAGGCTCTTCACGGCTTTTTTTACCTCATCTACTTTCAATTGCAGGGCATGCTCATCAAATTCTTCTTCCTCCGGCATATGC
>JABDAN010000042.1:0-28760 GCA_013289175.1 Bacteroidota bacterium | reverse complement strand
TTTTTCGATATCAATAATGTCCATTTTCCGCTTTCGGAGTGCATTGATGGATTTATTGATTACAATCCTTTTCAACCAAGCACCAAAAGTTGACTTATATCCAAAACTATCAATCGCCGCAAAAGCATCTACAAAAGAATCCTGCAGTACATCTTCTGCGTCTGCCGTATGATTTACAATCCGTAGACTGGTATTATACATGGCTTTCGAATATTTCTGATACAGTTCTCCATAGCTGCGTGGATCACCCTGCTTACAGCGTTCAACGAGCTCGTCCTGTTGTATCGGTGCAGTTAACTCCAATAGCCTGTTTTTATTCTTATATTAAGTACACAAAGAAAAGCAGGATGTTGCATCCGCAGGTGATTATGTTGTTTTTTGCAGGGGCCAACACCGATAAAGGGCTTAGGGTGAACCGATTATTGTATATCGTTCAGCTTTAGCCTTTTGGCCTTTAAGCTTTAGGCTTAAATAGGTAATTTCGCATCCAACTTCACCCATATGGCTTCCAAAATCGACGTTTTCAAGAGCCCGGATTATTATCAGCTGGATGACCTGCTCACGGAAGAACATAAGCTGATCCGGGAATCGGTGCGGTCTTACGTCAAAAAGGAAATCAGTCCGATCATCGAAGATTACGCGCAAAGAGCCGAGTTTCCGCAGCAGATTGTCAAGCAGTTGGGTGATCTGGGGTGTTTTGGTCCGACCATACCAGAAGTTTATGGCGGCGGCGGATTGGACTATATTAGTTATGGTCTCATGATGCAGGAGCTTGAGCGGGGGGATAGCGGGGTCCGGTCAACGGCCTCCGTACAGGGTTCTTTGGTGATGTTTCCGATCCATGCTTACGGAACTGAGGAAATGAAGAAAAGAATACTGCCCAAGCTGGCCTCCGGTGAATGGCTAGGCTGTTTTGGTTTAACCGAACCCGATCACGGATCCAACCCCGGCGGGATGTTGAGCAACATCCGCGAAGTAGGGGACCACGTCATATTGAATGGCAGCAAAATGTGGATTAGCAACGCTCCCTTTGCTCAAATAGCCGTCGTTTGGGCCAAGGATGAGCAGGGAGAAATACGGGGACTGGTAGTAGAAAGGGGGATGGAAGGGTTTTCAACGCCGACAACCCACGGAAAGTGGAGTCTGCGCGCTTCGGCGACCGGTGAATTGGTTTTTGATCAGGTAAAAATTCCCAAAGCCAACCTTTTCCCCGAAATAAGGGGACTGAAAGGTCCGCTGAGTTGTCTTACCAAAGCGCGATATGGGATCGCCTGGGGTTCGGTGGGAGCGGCCATGGATTGTTATGACACGGCCTTGCGTTATAGTCAGGAAAGGGTTCAATTTGGAAGACCCATCGGCGGATTCCAGCTGCAGCAGAAAAAACTGGCTGAAATGATCACGGAAATTACCAAAGCACAATTAATGAATTGGCGCCTCGGTGTATTGATGAACGAAAAGAGAGCCACTCCGGCACAGGTTTCTATGGCAAAAAGGAACGGGTGCGAAATCGCGACCCAAATCGCCAAAGAAGCCAGGCAAATTCTGGGCGGCATGGGCATTACAGGTGAATATCCCATTATGCGTCATCTCATGAATATGGAAAGCGTTCTGACTTATGAAGGAACCCATGATGTTCATTTGCTCATTACCGGAATGGATGTCACGGGATTCAACGCATTTATGTAAAGCAGGGACGGGACCTGTTGCAGGCCATCCTTCGGAGCATTAAGAATTGGTTCAAAAAATATTAAAAAAGCATGCGCATCTTTCTGATTGGATTTATGGGTTCTGGCAAGACACATTGGGGAACACGGATGTCGGAAAAACTACAAGTGCCCTTTTACGATCTGGATGCCGTAATTGTTAACAATGAAGGCATGAGTATTTCTGAAATATTTTCGATCAAAGGGGAAGAATATTTCAGGTATATGGAAAAACAAACACTGGAAGACCTAGTAACCCGGGAAGAAAATTTTGTTTTATCAGCAGGGGGTGGCACACCCTGTTTTTTTAATAATATTGAATTTATGAAACGAAATGGGAAGGTATTGTGGCTCAATACTTCTCTGGAGATACTCAATCAGCGGCTGCTCAGAGAAAAAATATCTCGACCTCTACTCCGGGGTATCACGGAAGCAGGACTTCGTGCATACATTATTCGAAAACTCAGTGAACGTAAAATGTACTACGAACAAGCCGACCTGATGGTGCATGAAGAAACCGTAGAACTTGAAAAATTGGTGACCCTGATTCAATAATGCCAGAACTTCAAATCCTTAAATTTTCTTAGTGAACAAAACTTTTCTTACGCTGGCGGCATTGTTGGGTGGACTTGCGGTGATTGCCGGTGCCCTACTGGCCCATACCCTCAAACCCCGAATGCCGGAAGATGCCTGGGGGATTTTTGATACAGCGGTTAAATATCAGTTCTATCATGTTTTTGCTTTGATGGCGGCAGGCATACTGACGGAAAAATTTGATCTGGTCTGGATTCGCAGGGCTGGAAGACTTTTTTTCGCAGGTATTTTGTTATTCAGCGGATCGTTGTATATTATTTCTGTCTTTCTCACCCTGCGTGACCCGGTACCCGTTTTACTTGGAATCTGTACGCCTCTAGGAGGCCTTGCTTTGATCGGGGGATGGGTATCGCTCTTCGTTGGTATTTGGAAGAGGGGAAATTCTTAACATATCTTTGTTGTCATGGCTCAGCGTTCAAAATCAAAGAAAAACCAATCTTCCGGTCCTTCCTCTCTAAGAACAGAAAAGGATGCGAAACTCACTGTTTCGCAGGTGCTCCGCGATGAACGGACTCATAAAATAACGGGTGCAGTCTTTCTGTTGGTTTCTATTTTTTTATTTATTGCTTTTTCCTCCTATTTGTTCACCTGGCGGGAGGATCAGGATAAGGTATTTCGTGGGATTTCCATTTTGGCTCCCTCTCAGGAGGTAAAAGTGGCCAATCTTTTAGGAAACCTGGGCGCCTATATTTCCCATCTTTTCTTTTTTAAGGGTTTTGGTATTGCCAGTTTTTTTATTTGTTCGTTTTTTTTCATCACTGGAGCCAACTGGCTTTTTGCGACGAAATATTTTTCGATCAAACGAAACCTGCGCTACGTACTGATCGGACTGGTATATGTTTCCACGACCCTGGCTTTTGTCTGTCGGGGGCTTTCTTTTCCCTGGGGGGGCGCTTTCGGAGATATGACCAGTGAATGGATGATGCGTTTTTTGGGAAAAATTGGAACCGCTTGCGTTTTATTTGCCGGAGCCCTGGCTTATTTTATCTGGCGTTTTAACCCTGAATTCAGAATACCCGATCGGAAAACAAAAAATAAAGCGGTTGGAATGGTACCGGATAAGGATCCTGAAAACTTGGAAGGCGCTTTGCTTTTTATTGACGAACCCCCTGTAAAAAACAAAAAAAATAAATTAAAAAACGAGGAGGAATTTCCACTTTATGTCGCCCCCGAAGGGACCACAAAAGACGATAAAGCACCTTTTTTGCAGGAAGAACCTGTTAAGAAAGACTTTCCCCTGGTTCCGGTCCCTCCAAAAATTCCCAAAAAAATACTGCAGGATACAGATTCTCTGGAACTGGAGATTCGGAAGATTCCAGAGACGTTCTCCGAAAAACAAAAAAATTCCGATGATCTTATTTCACCCGATGGTATGCCGGATTATGAGCCTACCCTGGATCTGAAATCTTACAAGTTTCCTCCCTTGGAATTATTGCAGGCCCATGGGAATGACCGGATCATTCAGGATCCTGCTGAACTGGAAAATAACAAAAATCAGATCATCGGTACCCTGAAGAATTATGATATAGAAATCCAAAAAATCAGCGCCACCGTAGGTCCAACCGTTACCCTTTATGAAATTGTGCCCGCGCCCGGCGTGCGTATTTCGCGCATAAAAAATCTGGAAGATGATATTGCCCTCAATCTTTCCGCCCTGGGTATCCGCATCATAGCGCCGATTCCAGGCAAGGGCACCATCGGTATAGAAGTGCCAAATGTTAAGAAAACAGTCGTGAGTATGCGCACATTGCTGGCTTCTGACAAATTCCAGCACAGCGGATACAATTTGCCGATCGCCATAGGAAAAACGATCAACAATGAAAATTTTATTGTTGATTTAGCAACTATGCCGCACCTTTTGATGGCTGGCGCCACCGGGCAGGGCAAATCCGTTGGATTAAATGCGATCCTGGTTTCCTTACTATATAAAAAACATCCATCGCAGTTGAAGCTGGTACTGGTGGATCCAAAGAAAGTAGAACTCAGTCTTTACCGGATCATTGAAAAACATTTTCTGGCCAAATTGCCCGGAGAGGAAGAGCCGATTATTACGGACACAAAAAAAGTCGTCTATACCCTCAATGCACTCTGTATAGAAATGGATAACCGCTATGACCTGCTCAAAGAAGCCGGGACCCGGAACATTAAGGAATACAACGACAAATTTATCAAGCGAAAACTAAATCCCCAGAAAGGTCACCAGTATCTGCCATTTATTGTATTGGTGATCGACGAGTTTGCGGACCTGATTATGACAGCAGGAAAGGAAATTGAGATGCCGATTGCACGCCTGGCCCAGCTGGCAAGGGCCGTGGGCATACACCTCATTATTGCCACCCAGCGGCCTTCAGTCAACATCATTACGGGAACCATCAAAGCGAATTTTCCGGCACGCATCGCCTTTAAAGTATCCTCCAAGATTGATTCCCGGACCATTCTGGATACCGGAGGTGCTGAGCAACTGATTGGGAAAGGGGATATGCTGGTTTCCTATAACGGTGATATTACGCGGTTGCAGTGTGCTTTCGTTGATACACCCGAGGTGGAAGAAATCGCTGAGTTCATCGGGAAGCAGACGGGTTATCCCCAGGCATTTTTGCTACCGGAATATGTGGATGAAAAGGATATGGGAGACAAAGATTTTGATATCAATAACCGGGATCCTCTCTTTGAGGAAGCTGCCCGGCTCATCGTTCAAAACCAGGTAGGATCTACTTCCTTGATTCAGCGGCGGATGAAGCTCGGCTATAACCGGGCCGGTCGCCTCATGGACCAACTGGAGGCTGCCGGGGTGGTTGGACCCAATCAGGGGAGCAAAGCCCGGGAAGTCATCATCAAAACCGATTCAGAACTTTCTGTTTATCTCACACAGTTTAATGGCTAACCACAACTTCATTTTAACAACTGCGGCATAACGATTGCAAAGCTAAAGGCATATCTTGCCGCCGTTAATTTCAAACTCCCCATATGAAAGTGGTACTCAGTCTTTTATTAGGAATTCTTGGTATGTATATTTCTTATGGCCAGGGAAGTGATCCGGCGGCAAAAACCATATTGGACCAGGCTTCTGCCAAAATAAAATCATATAAATCTTTGGAGGCCGGACTGACAATCCAGATTCAAGATGCCCAAGGCGCTACGCAGGACACAAAAAAGGCAGACTTTTTCATGAAGGGCCTCCGGTACATCATGAAAATAAATGGCCAGGAAATCTACTGCGACGGTAAAACCATCTGGACCTACGATAAGGCAGCCAATGAGGTAACGATTACCAAAGTGGATCCGAATGCCAGCACACTCTCCCCGCAGAGATTGTTCACCAATATGTATGACAAAGATTTTTTATATAAAGTGAATGGAGAACAGAAATCAGGAACCAAAACAGTAGTGGAAATCGAGATGACTCCGATTGATAAAGGCCAAAATTTCCACAAAATATATCTGTACATCGACAAGAAAACCAAGTTGCCCAGTTCCGGTAAAATGCTGGACAAAAGCAACAACCGTTATATATATACTATCAACAGTCTGAACGGTAATGCCAATTTAACCGATGCTAGTTTTACCTTCGATAAATCCAAGCATCCGGGCGTGGAAGAAGTCAATTTAACCCAGTAAACTACAGGCTAACGTTGAGGTGCATGCGCTTTGCCCGATTGCACATTTACCAGTTCCGACACCAGTCCCTTAGTCTTTCTGGGTTCCCCATCGAAAACTTTTCCATTCAAATCCGGCCAGGTCTATGACACGGTCTACTACAGTAGCCGCAACCGCTTCTATGGAAGGAGGATTGCTGTAAAACGAAGGAGAAGCGGGGCATATAATTCCACCCGCCAGTGTGATGGTTTCCATATTGCGTATATGGATCAGATTGTAAGGGGTATCGCGAACTACGCAGATCAATTTTCTTCTTTCTTTTAGAATGACATCCGCCGAACGTGAAATGAGGTCGGAAGACACCCCGGTCGCAATCCTTCCCAAAGTACCCATGGAACAGGGTATGATGATCATGGTGTCGAACCGTGCAGAACCGGACGCAAATGGAGCTGAGAAATCGTCGTTTTCGAAACGATCTAAGAGTAAATGCTTATAAGATTGGTTACCCAGCTCGGTTTCCCAAACCAGTCGGGCGTTTTTTGTCATAACCAGGGAAAGGGTATCCCACTGTGACGGTATGGATAACAACTTTTCGACCAGTAAACTTGCATAAATGGAGCCGCTGGCTCCTGTTACTGCTACCACTACTTTGCGCATGGCCATTTTTTCTTGAAATTACAATGTAGACGAAATTAAATTGATATGCGTCAACTTAAGCCATGATATAAAAATTTACCGAGAGGGTAACATTGTTCGATCCCCTAAACTTTTATATTTGACTTTTCATAGGATAAGGTTTAATGGTTAATGGTATTTGATTAGTGCGGCCTCCCTTCAACAAGGAGGCTTTTTTTTGCCCGGTATGGTAAAAGCCGATTGTTCTATTTGCCGGCATAATTGAGGATCGCCAGATGAGACGGATCGAAATGATCCACGGGCAAACGGGCCAGACCTAGCTGGAACAAGGCGGATTGTTGGAGGCGCAGAAAAATCTTACGGTTTTTGTTGGACTTGGCCGAGACGACACGACCAAAGCCCTCCTTATTGTAAATTCCCAGGCAATAAATGTTGAGATAATATTTCCCCTTGGGTAGGCTAACCTGAATCTTATTTTCCACATCCGGGTAATAGACCTGTTTGATCACTCCGGCTCCACTGAGATCGTACTTATCAAAAATGACGAAAACAGAATCAATTTTCGATAGTTTGTCGGCGGTATTTTGGAGCGTAATGGTTACCGTTCCTGAATCCTTGCGGGGAATGCTGTCTGATCCGTAGCAGCGCACCGCTGCCAAAATAAGCACCAGGAATATGGTTTTTCTCAAGAACATCTTGGTTTGGATCTAAGGGGTCAGCCTCGATACCAGATCTATCCGGTTGTTGACAAAATACAACCCGGGTTTTGATATTCGAAGCAGGTTCTGTTAAAAACGAAAAAAGCAGGTTTTTATTAAAACCTGCTGTAAATATAAATGTAAGCAATTGACTATAAGCGGTTTATAACTCGTTAAGCCTCAGCCATATCGGGAATCGCCGCTACTTTATAATCGCCGGTGTCCAGCTTCTTTTTCGTCGCTTCAAAAGCGGCCAGGGTAGCCTCTATGTCTTCATCGGTATGTATTGCCGTAGGGATCAGTCGGTAGATGATGTGTCCCTTGGGAATGACGGGATAAACGACGATAGAGCAGAAAATTCCATAATTCTCCCGGATATCCATGACCATGGCCGTAGCTTCTGGAATGTCGCCTTTCATATAGATCGGTGTAACAACGGAATCCGTTTTGCCGATATCAAACCCTTTCTTTCGCAGTCCTGCCTGCAGTTTCCTTGCATTGCTCCAGAGCTTGTCTTTTAGAGAAGGATTTGAACGAAGCAACTGAAGTCTTTTTAGATTGCCCACCACCAGCGGCATGGGAAGACTCTTGGCAAAAATCTGACTTCTTATATTATACCGGATATAATCCACAATCAGTTTTTCTCCGGAGACAAAAGCGCCGATAGAAGCCATCGACTTGGCAAAAGTCGAAAAATATAAGTCAATATCGTCCTGTACGCCTTGTTCCTCACCGGCTCCAGCACCTGTGTTGCCCAGTGTACCGAATCCGTGCGCATCGTCTACCAGCAAACGGAATTTATAGATGGATTTCAGGGCAGCGATTTCTTTGATTTTGCCCTGGTCGCCGGCCATCCCGAATACACCTTCCGTGATAACCAATACACCTCCGCCTCCTTGTTTTTCGATAAGGGCATTGGCACGCTGAACCTGTTTTTCAAAATCCACCAGGTCATTGTGCTTAAATACGTACCGATGGCCTGCGTGTAAACGCAGTCCGTCAATGATACAGGCATGGCATTCGGCGTCATATACAATTACATCATGCCTGCCACACAACACGTCGATGATGCTCACCATACCCTGATAGCCGTAATTGAGCAGGGCGGTATCTTCTTTTCCGACAAAATCTGATAGTTCTTTTTCCAGTTGTTCGTGATGGTTGCTGTTACCGCTCATCATCCGGGCACCCATCGGAGCCGCCAATCCATAAGCGGCAGCGCCTTCGGCATCTGCCTTTCGGACTTCGGGATGATTGGCCAGTCCCAGGTAATTGTTCAAACTCCATACGATCATTTCTTTGCCACGAAATTTCATCCGGTTGCCAATTTCACCCTCCAGTTTTGGAAATGCAAAATAACCATGGGCTCTTTCCCGGTGTTGGCCAATGGGTCCCTGGTGACGGGTAAGCTTTTCAAAAATATCTGCCATAGTACTAAAAAATTAGTTTGAAATTGACGCAAAAATAACGCATTTACCTAACCGGACAAGAAGCAAATCCAGATACCTTTGTTCAAACCCAGCGGATGAGAATATTACTTACAGTTGTTTTTTATATGTGCTTACAGGGGAATCTTATTTTGGCGCAACCCCCTGCCACACCGTTGGCCCGGCCGAAACTGGTAGTGGGTATTGTGGTTGATCAGATGCGTTGGGACTATTTGTATCGATACTATAGCAAATACAGCGAAGGTGGGTTCAAAAGACTTTTGAACGAAGGATTTACTTGTGAAAACACATACATCAATTATCTGCCTTCCTATACCGCTGTAGGCCATGCCTGTATTTTTACGGGTTCGGTTCCTTCCATAGACGGCATTACCGGAAACAATTGGACGGAGCAACTGACAGGAGTTCGGGTTTATTGTACCGACGACAGCACCGTTCAGTCCGTTGGCACCCGGGTCGCTGCGGATGGAAAAATGTCCCCCCGCAAACTACTGGTAACCACCATCACCGATGAACTACGTATGGCCACCAATTATCAATCCCGGGTGGTGGGTGTATCGCTGAAAGACCGGGCATCCATCCTTCCTGCCGGCCACACTGCCAATGCTGCCTTCTGGCTGGACGATGAAAGCGGAAATTTTATTACCAGCACTTACTACATGGATAAACTTCCGGAAGCGGTGGAAAAATTTAACAAGGATAAAAATATTGAACGCCTGATCGCCAATGATTGGAACACGCTATATCCGATTCAGACTTATGCAGAGAGCGATTCCGATAGCAAGAAATACGAAGGAAGAATAGCCGGAGAAAACACCCAGGTATTTCCGCATATGTTGAAGGCGGACTACGCAAAGGACCACGGTGCTTTCAGGGATTCGCCGTTTGGTAATACGCTGACCTTGGACTTCGCAAAAAATATTTTGGAAGCATACCAGTTGGGGAGGGGACCTGCTACAGACTTCCTGACGATCAATTGCGCATCGACCGACTATGTGGGTCATGTATTCGGACCCAATTCCATCGAGGTGGAAGATGTGTACCTGAGGCTGGATCTGGATCTGGCTTCATTTTTTGCTATGCTGGATTCAAAAATTGGGCGGGGTCAATACCTTGTTTTCCTGACCGCTGATCATGGGGCAGCCAATGCGGAAGGTTATTCGATGGCAAACAGGATTCCTACGGATTATTTCCAGAGCGGGAACTTGGTGGCCAGCCTCAACCAACTTATTGAACAAAAATTTGGAATTTCCCAAAGTATTCGCTCGGGCGAAAATTATCAAATCAATTTCGACTTGGTTAAAATTGCCGCTGCCCACGCGGATTTTGAAGGGATAAAAAAACTAACGGTGGATTACCTGAAACAACAACCGGGTGTGAGTTATGCAGTGGATATGGATAAGATTCTGGATGCATCGGTTCCCGAACCCATCAGAACCATGATCATAAACGGATACAACTATAAACGCAGCGGTCAGGTGCAGGTGATTTTTCAACCAGGCTGGCTTGAGAGCGCAATGCGAACCGGTACGACACATGGGAGCTGGAACCCTTATGACACCCATATCCCGCTTATTTTTATGGGATGGAATATTCACCCGGGCGCTTCAGGAAGGCTGATCCATATGACCGATATAACACCGACCCTTGCGACGCTTTTACATGTTCAGACTCCCAACGGCAATATCGGCGTGCCGATCACCGAACTTATGGGCAAATAGGAATATTGTGTAGTTTAGTAGTTCAATATGATCAATCTCACCCGCTCTGATAAAAAATGGCTGATATTCTTCGGACTGCTTCTGATCGGTCTGATTGCCGGATGCATGTACGAAACAGTCATTTACCATGCACCCATCGGACCAAGACCGGTCATCAAGGATAAATAATCCTCTATCTGGGACTGAGTGCCTGCTTAATCCTTTCGGCCATATCCTGTAAATGGTATTTAGTTAGTTTGTCTTGTGATCCATTGGCTGACACCAGGATTCGGTTGCGCAGCGCAGTCAGGTGTCCACGGGCGATGGAGGGGATATCCGTATTTTTAATATCTGCTCCGAAAAAAATAATAAGCCCGCGGGGGAGGCCGGGTGGAATCACGGGTTGACTGGGATTCATCAGAGAAATCAGGTCATCCACGTATTGTTTTTGAAGGTTTCTTCTGAAAGGGTCGATGGGCTCAGATCCGTTTAGTTCCTTCCATAAACCTTTTTCCAGATCGGTAACCAAATCATCCGGTCCATATACCGCTTGTTTTCCAAAACGGTTGGAAATGACTTCCATTCTGAACAAACGGGAAGAGGATAAAAGTGAGTTCAATACACTGCTTTGCGTATTGGCAATCATTTCTTCTGAAGCCGGACTGCTGATTTTATTCAAGATATTTTTATCCAACAGCCAGTAAGGGGTTTCAAACAATTGCTTCTGAAGAAAAGCCACGGCCTGTTCCTGGATTGCTTTCGGTGTGGGAGCGTATACATCTCCTGGTTGTTCAACACTTTTGATTGTCTCATATATGCCACCGACGTTCTTGGTTACGTGATTCATGTAACGACTAAACTGGCCAATCAGCTGCGTATACATATCTTCCAAATTGTCGTATGTGTCCGCTTCTTCTTTTGTCCAAACAGGCAATTGTACAATGATCCTCTTCAGGTTCAGAATGCCGTATTCACTGGCTTTAATACTGTTATCACTTAGATCCTCCGTTTGGGAGCGGGGATCAAAATTTTGACTTTCACCGCCAAACCAAAGTCTGGGATCGGCCGTCAAGCTGTCAATGATCCAACGGTTGAGGATTTTTTTATCGTCTTGAGCAGATTTTGTATCTGGAATTAATTTATATCCCCATTGAATGGCCCATTTATCATAGGGTCCAATGCGTGGATACAATCCCATGGGTCCGATGTTGTCTTCCGGCTGTGCCACGTAGTTAAATCGTGCATAGTCCATAATTGACGCGGTATGTCCGTTGGCTTCTACCCAGGCCTTGTCGCGAAGTTTTTCTACCGGTGTTTGACTGCTGCTGCCCATATTGTGGCGCAGCCCGAGGGTATGTCCTATTTCATGGGAAGAAACAAATCGGATCAGGGTACCCATCAGGCTGTCATCAAAAACCATTTTGCGGCTGCGCGGATCAACGGCACCGGTCTGAATCATATACCAATCATGTAAAAGCTTCATGACATTGTGATACCAACCGATATTACTGGTCAGGATTTCGCCGGTTCTGGGATCGGCTTCATTGGGTCCATAAGCATTTTCGATATCGGAAGCGAAATAACGGATCACTGAAAACCGGGCATCTTCGAGATTCATGGTGCTATCGTTTTCGGGCCATTCTTTGCCCTGTATGGCATTTTTGAATCCGGCTTTTTCAAAGGCGACCTGCCAGTCATTGATACCGGCAATGAGGTAGGGTCTCCATTGCTTGGGTGTTGCCGGGTCAATATAAAACACAATTGGTTTTTTAGGTTCAACCAGTTCACCTCTTAAATATTTTGCCATATCTGCCTCCTTAGGCTCAAGCTTCCAGTGATGAATAAAAGTGTTGGTCTCTACCTTTTGTTGTTTGTCGTTATAAACCGAATATTCACTGGCAAAATACCCGACCCTCGGATCAAATAATCTTTTGCGCATAGGGATAGACGGTAGTAAGATAAATGAGTTATTTAGCTCCATAGTCACCGCGCCAGCCACATCAGCAGCAGGCAGGCTGGTAGAGGATGACCCGAATCCCATCCCGGAGGGAGTACCTGAAGAACTGAATGTTTTCAGGGTGCGTACTTCTGTATTCAGGGGATAACTGTGGATATAGGTAATAAAAGACCTATCGGAAGAAATGCCGCCGAGGTTATAGCGCCGTTTTAAATCCGGACTCAGGCTGACCGGCTGATTGTCTCCTTTGAAAAAATCGGTTACATCGATTACAATGCTGCTGGAATCCGGACCGAATGCCTTGATGTCAAAAGCTGCCGCAATCGGGTCGACATTGGAATTTCTCACCGCTTGTGCAATGGGCTGGGTGGAATCCGGCGCCGTAGAGATGATGGTCAGAACCCTTAGAAAAACATTGTCGGATGGCCCTTTTTCCCAGCGGATTGTTTGTTCATTCACTTTTTCCCCACCGTAGGAACGGCTTCCTGCAGGGGATTTGTCAAACCGGGTAATGGCCAGGATTTCCCTGTTAAATATGGAATCCGGTATTTCGAAATACCATTTGTCTTCTACTTTGTGTACGGTAAACAATCCCCTTTGTGTAACTGCTTTTTCGGTTATCACTTCCTTGTAGGGTTTGGGACTTGATTTAGGCGGATTCACCACGGTGCCAGTGACGGTAACTGGTTTTTTGGCAGGCGGAACGGCGGGGGTTTGCTGAGAATAAGTACATAAAGCCATGGCTAGGCATGCAAGCAAGCTTAGGGTTGATTTCATAGGCTGAAAATAGATTAAAAATCTTAAAGCTTAAAGTGCAGGGCCTTGAGCAATTACGAGTGGTAATTTGTTCATGATTAGTGGTTACCCCCGAACCGGAAACATGACTGAATCGAGTCCGGAAAAAATGACACGACCTCTCCGTCCTCCGCTTCAACAGACGGTGGGGGATAGAAAAGGCTTTTTTTTAAATGGGCATCAGGCGTTTCTGTTGAGGCAATTGAGGTCTTCAAAGGCTGTTTGAAGCCGGCTGATAAAGGATTCTTCGCCCTTTCTAAGCCAAACGCGCGGATCGTAATATTTTTTGTTGGGCTTATCTTTTCCTTCGGGATTTCCCAGCTGTGCCTGCAGATAGGCTTCATTTTTCTTGTAATATTTTTGAACACCTTCCCAGAAAGCCCATTGTAAATCTGTATCGAGGTTCATCTTGATGGCGCCATAACTGATGGCTTCGCGGATTTGAACCTGCGGTGAACCACTGCCTCCATGAAATACAAAATAAACGGGTTTCGGTTTTGTCTTTAAATGTTTTTCAATATAGTCCTGGCTGTTTTTGAGGATCACCGGCCTTAATTCGACATTGCCCGGACTGTATACGCCATGCACGTTTCCGAAAGCAGCGGCCACCCCAAATAGGTTGCTTACCTTACTTAATTCTGTATAAGCGAAAGCCACATGTTCGGGTTGTGTGTACAATTTGTCGTTTTCAACGCCACTGTTGTCCACTCCGTCTTCTTCCCCTCCGGTTACACCCAGTTCGATTTCAATGGCCATTCCCAAAGGTTTCATCCGCTTGAAAAATTCTACAGAAGTATGAATATTTTCCTCCAGGGGTTCTTCGGACAGATCCAGCATATGCGAACTGAACAGAGGTTGTTTTTTTTCTTTGAAATAAGCTTCGCCGGCGTCCAGTAAACCACTGATCCAGGGCAACCATTTTTTGGCAGCATGATCGGTATGGACAATTACCGGAATACCATAGTATTTGGCAAGGGTATGGATATGTAAAGCACCCGAAACACCTCCATAGATATTTGCTTGAAGGTGCTCATTGGGCATTCCCTTTCCAGCAACAAACTGGGCACCCCCATTGGAGAACTGAATGATGATGGGCGAATTTACTTTTGCAGCCGCTTCCATGGCAGCGTTGATCGTGTCGGTCCCTGTGACATTTACTGCAGGAATGGCAAATTCATTTTTTTTTGCATCCTGGTAAAGAGCCTCCAGTTCTTCGCCGAACAAAACGCCCGCTTTGTATTTTCCCATGAGTTTGTTTTTCTGGTTTTAAGGCGCAAAGATAAGAAATCTACCCTGCATAAGCCAGCTAATTCATTGAATTTCATCTAAAATTCATTGTACTCTGTATTGGAAACTTAGAAAACTTTCAGTCCTGGAATTTTCCCAGGTTTTTTTGAATCAATGCAAGATTTTTCTGAAGTGTCTGTTTTAGCTGCCTTTTCACGAGCTGACCCATGGAGCGGGATTTTAAAAATATGGGTGCTTGGAATTCAAGGGCGAGTTCTTCGCGCAGCTGAATAAGCTTTTCGGTGGTTGAAATCTGATCGGTGGACATGATATTGAGCAAATGCATCAAGCGAAACCGGGAAGAAGCAACCCGGAAGGCCATCATCGTGCGCTCTTCGGTTTGATACTGGGTAATGGAATCCCGGTTTAAATATTTTATACAAATATCCACCAGTGCCACGTTTTCTTTAAAAAACTGCGGAAGATAAATATTTTTTTTGCCTTCATAGGATTGCTGGTCAAAATCAATTGCACGGATTCTATACTGGAAGTCTTCGATATCTGGGGTAATATCCACCACGAAATTGTATGAACGCATGTCTCCCAACAAGCGCACGAAACACCGTTCATTAAATTTTACAAACTCTTTGGCGAATCGAATCCGGTTGGTAACCGGTTCCTGCAGATAATTGCTGATGAAAATATCTCCGGGAATACCCGCGATGTGCTCCTCGATGAGGGTTTGCTGATGGGTAAAAAAGCTGATCCGGTTTGGAGAAAGCAGGTGTTCGAGTTCAAGTCCGTATACCCGGGAGGCATCCGCCTGCTTCACATAATAGTGGTCATAGTTATCATTGAATTTGTTGACAATTCGTATGCGAAAGGGACTGGAATTAGCAAAACTGCAGAAATCCACCCTGGCGACATCCAGGTGTTTGCTGAAAGTGAGGTCTCCTTCAGTCTTCAGAATTGCGTACATTTTGATCAGGCCCTCCCGGATATACTGCCAGTGTTGCATATCATAGGAAACCGTCTCCCACAAACTGTCGTTTCCATTTTTGTCTTTCAGGGGCACGGCATAAGCCACGTGTAATAAATCCCGATAAGACACCGGCAGTTTAACTTCCCGTCCATGCTGTTGCAGATAAAGGCGTAGCGGTTCACTGACGGGAAATATTGGCTTTTTTCGAGAGGGTTTGTTCGCCTGATTATTATCCGGCGCGTGGACTTCAAAGGGAAACAGCATGGAGATCCTTTGTGCAAAGATCACATTTTTACACGGTTCGTTTAAAACCCCTTCCCTGGTTGGGTTAGAAAATTTGTGGCGATTTGAAAGGAAGTTCCTTGGGGACTATAACCGTAGATAAGGCGTAATCAAAAAAAGAGGGTAGGAACAACAGCTTTTTTAAAAGAAGCAGGAGGGAGGACCGGTCTCCCGGGGGGTCCGCCTCCTGCTAAATTTGGATGAAATTTAGCAGGAGGGCACGAGATAAACAGTTGGTTTTAGTTGAAAATATTGGAACTGTTACCTGTTTCCCACGGATCATTGGATTTCAGAAATGATTTTCTCAGGATTGGATTTCAAGAATAAGGTCAGGCTTTCGGGTCAGGATCAGGTTTTGGTTTTTAGAATAGGACGGACGGTTTTACAGGACAGGATCAGTGCGTTTTTTGTAGGATTGGATTCAGGCTGGTTTCCCTCTAGGATTGGATTCGGGATGTTCAAAGGATAAGGAAAAAATGAAGCTGACTGATATCGGATTTCTCTTGGAAATTCTATGGATATTGGATAAAAAAACTTTGGTCGGTTTTGGATATTGTTTCTGATTGAGTGTGTATCAATCAGCTTCAGTATCAAAATTAACTTATACACATATTAACAACAATAGACCTTTTGCCTGATTTTAACAGTTCATGAAATACAGGTGAGTGGGTAGAATAACGAGTAATTTCTTTAGTATATCTACGTTGCATCGGGCTCATGCCCTTTTTAAGCCTTCACACTCAGGCGATAAGAGGAATGGAAAAATGAAGGGTTATTTGACTAAAATAAACCTGTAGGCGTTCTGGGAGGAAAATGGCGGTTTTTGCGCAATTAAAATAGGGCATAAACCTTTTTTACTTGAATGCCTGCGGACTTCATCCTTTTTGTGTAAAGGATTGCAGCACATCATATTTTGTCACAATATGAAAATTACCGCTGTCATCCTTGGCAAGGACGGCTCCATTTTCTTTGGTAATTAAGGAGCTGATTCTTTCTACCGGGGTATCAAATTCAACCTGAGGATATGGCGACTCAAGTACTTCCTGGATTTTCTTTGATCTAATATCGGCACCATGCACGAGCATGAAATTGAACAGGCCACCTTCGCTTACCGCGCCTGCTGGAATTCCATCTTTAAAAACAGGAATGTTTTCGATATGCAGCTCCTTCATCCGGTCTACGGCTTCTCCGACGGTATGATCGGGGCTCAGCGTAACCAGGGGAGATATTCCACGGGCGTTCATAATGTCGCGGAAGGTTTTTACATCCAGAAAACCACGTTCCATCATCCATTGATCGTTGTAAATTTTAGCAACATACCGGCTTCCATGGTCATGGAAAATGCAAACAACCAAATCCTCTTTTTTAAGCCTGCTCTTTAATTGCATCAATCCCTGTAAGCAGCTCCCGGCACTATAACCACAAAACAATCCTTCCTCTTTTGCCAAACGCCTGGCCATAATGGCGCCCGCTTTGTCCGTAACCTTTTCAAAAAGATCGATTACGCTCATATCATAATTTTCGGGAACAAAATCTTCTCCAAATCCTTCAGAAACATAAGGATGTACTTCATTCATATCAATTTCACCGGTATTGTAATATTTGGTGAGCAGTGAACCAAATACATCAATGGCCCATATCTGAATGGCTGGATTTTTTTCCTTTAGATACATCGCCGTTCCCGTGACGGTTCCGCCAGTTCCCGCCGTACAAACCAGGTGGGTAATCTTTCCACCGGTTTGTTTCCAGATTTCCGGACCGGTGGTTTCATAGTGTGCCTGGCGGTTGGCCAGATTATCGTATTGATTGCAATAAAATGAATTGGGAATTTCTTTGGCCAGTCTCTTGGCAACGGAGTAATAACTGCGCGGATCCTCTGGTTCGACATTGGTAGGGCAAACAATGACCTCGGCGCCCACTGCTTTGAGTATATCTGATTTTTCTTTCGACTGTTTGTCTGTGGTGGCAAAAATACATTTGTATCCCTTTACACAGGCTGCCAAAGCCAAACCCATTCCTGTATTGCCGCTGGTGCCTTCAATAATGGTTCCACCCGGTTTTAATTTCCCTTCCTTTTCAGCTACTTCAATCATCTTAACGGCCATCCGGTCTTTGATGGAGTTGCCAGGATTGAAATAATCTACTTTGGCAACAACTGGGCAGGGGAGATCCCTGGTGATTTTGTTCAGCCGGATCATCGGCGTATTGCCGATGGTTTCTAGAATATTATTTTTTATATCCATCCGGCAAATGTACAAAGGATTGCGGAGTCGGGCTTTGTATCAATGTCCCGTCCGGCGCAGGTTTTTTTTGGTCTGCAAATATTTGTCAAGCAGAATCAATCCCAGCATAGCACTGACGCCTATGAATATGTTTACATAAGAACTGGTGAGTATTTTGCCCCAATTCAGTTTGTTGGCGTCCTGAGAGAAGGCAGGAAGCATGGTCCCGGTTGACTGGCCGCTCCAGTGAATCTGACCGACGAAATAAATAAACAAGCCACCGATCATTACCAGGAAAAAAGCGAAGATTCCCCGAATAATATTTTTATTAATATAGTTTTTGGTCGCGGGTGCTACATTATATTGGGCGATTTCCTCCATCACATTTTTCGTAAAACGAAGGGAGGGCATTTCAAGTTCTTTGTATTGAAGCAAGTCATGTATACGCAGCAATTCCTTGTATTTATCGTTCCAAACAGGATTTTGAGCAAATTGATGCAACATAAAGGCCTTTTCTGTATCGCTGCAACGCCCATCTATAAAATCCCATATTTGTTTTTCCATCTCCTGTTCCATAATTTTTCTTTTTTTAAAGGATTCCTCCCCCAAATGATTTGGTTCACCGTTAATCCGCATGTATCTCCCGTACCTCATTGGCGAAATATTTTTCCATTTTTTCTTTCAAACGATGCCTGGCCCGGTGCAATTTTACTTTTACATTGTTTGGATCCAGCCGCATAATGCGACCAATTTCTTCCAGGCTCTGATCAGCCTGGTAAAAAAGATTCAGGACCTGTGCGTCATCTGGACTCAGCATCATGATCGCCCGATTCAACATATCATGCCTGGATTTCTGCTCTACTCCGTTGGCATGTTGACTGGACTCCTGGTTTTCCAGCTGGAGCTCTGTTCTTTCGTTGTCCAGCGATACTATATCCAGTTTCTTCTTACGCAAAAAACTCAGACAGGTTGTGCGGGTTATTGTAAATAACCAGGTGCTGAATTTTGAATCCCCCCTGAAATCCTGAAGCGAACGGAAAGCTTTAACAAAAACATCCTGCGAAATCTCTTCGGCATCCTCCCGGTTTATGGTAAACCGGAGGACCAGGGTAAATACATAATTTTGGTACCGTTCCACCAGAATGGCAAAAGCCGAACGGTCCCCTTTCAGGATCCGTTGAATGATCTGGTCATCTGATAGTCCGGTTGTGGTCACCTGAATAAGACGATATATATAATAGTGCGGTTACAGGCTAAGTTAGTTTTTTTAACCTGGCTTCCGGGCTCAAAGAAGGCGGTCAGTCCCGCCACGTAGGATTGACCCACAAACGAGCAGATTTAGCCAAAAAACACCCCTCTTCTGTAACCTAGGTGGAAATGCAGTCGTCTGATTAGATACAAACATTCATAATTAATTAAAAAAAGTATATGGGACCCGATCAACTGGTATTCTTCTGGCTTATCCTGAGCAGCCTCTCTATTTGCGCTTTATTGTTTGGCATTCGGTATTTCAACGCCAGGGAAAATATGGCCATGATTGAAAAAGGCCTTGACCCGAAACTGAAGCAGGAACGGCGTCCGGCGCCATTTCGCAATCTAAAGTGGGGATTGCTGCTGGTGGGCGCTGGTATTGGACTATTTCTTGCTTACCTGCTGGATAATTTCCTATTGTACAATTTGCATTCCCGCAGTGCAAATGAATTCAACGATGGCGCCAATGCCCCGATTTACTTCGCGCTGATTGCCATAGGAGGGGGGATTGGTCTGATCCTATCCTATAAAATTGAAAGAAAAAATCTTCCGGATAATCAAATTCTCTAGTGCGTTTTGGCTGCAGAAGGCATGGGGCTGCTGGAATCCAGCAGCTCCATCGCTTTTTTAATAACCGGATCAGTTTGGTTTAAAACGTAGTAGTAACCCGGTGAACGCCAGATCAGCCTGGCCAACAGCGCTTTTACCCGGGTTTCGAGCTCCTGGCGATCGGCGGGTCTGATTCCCTCCAAATTAATGGAATCTTTTTTAGCGTAAGTCCGCAGATCATTCCATACTTCCGAATCTGTTTTGAATCCATCGTAAAAAGCTTCTACCGAAGGATATTGTCTCAAGGCCGACTGATGCCGGATATAATATTCATATATGAAATTGTTGAGGTAGCCCCCCATGTACAAAGCACTGACTTCTCTTGGAATCTGGGTGGTATCCAGGGAAACAAAAACATCCGGGGTGATCCCACCGCCCCCATATACCAGCCTCCCGGCCGGGGTTTGAAACACAGGACCAGTGTGTATGCTGCTCGTGTCTCCGTGAATGAGTTCCCCACTGTGAAATCGATCGAATACTTCCTCATTGTAGGCTTCCCTTCCCTTATTGTACGGCTTTTGAATGCTTCGTCCCAAGGGGGTATAATACCGGGCAATGGTTAAACGCAGTTCACTTCCATCGTTGAGTTCAAAGGGTTCTTGAACCAGTCCCTTTCCAAAAGTCCGGCGGCCGACGATGCTTGCCCGGTCCCAGTCCTGGAGGGCACCCGCAAGGATTTCACTGGCCGATGCGGTGCCTTCATCCACAAGCAGGATCAGTTTGCCGGATTCAAAACTTCCCGGTCGCTGGGCACGGTAGTCTTTACGCGGACTTTTTCTTCCTTGCGTATATACAATGAGTTCGTCGTTTCCGAGAAACTCATCTGCCATATTTACTGCTTCATCTACAATGCCACCCCCATTGCCACGAATGTCCAATACGAGTTTTTTCATCCCTTTTTTTTCCAGGGCTTCCAGGGCTGTTAAAAATTCTTCAAAAGTAGTTCTCGAAAATTTGTTGATTCGGATGTATCCTGACTCTTTATCCAACATATAGGAAGCATCCAATGCCGGCAGCGGGATCACACCCCGTTCGATCTGGATAGGTTTTAATGCATGATCACGGAACAGGGTAACGGTAACCTGGCTGGCTCCGGGGCCCCGAAGGAGTTTTTTTATTCTTTCTGCTGTGATACCGTTTCCCGCAACCAGAGAATCATTTACTCGAACGATGCGGTCGCCCACCATCAGGCCCGCTTTGTCACTGGGACCGCCCGGAAGCACGTTGGTGATATTTACCGTGTCGCTGAAAATTTGAAATTCTACGCCAATCCCCTGAAAATTTCCCTGCAGGTCCTCGTTCATTTCAGCCTGATCAACTGCAGCAATGTAGTAAGAGTGCGGATCAAGATGGGAGAGCACACCTTGAATAGCGTTTTCGTTCAGAGAGTCGTCTTGAACCGAGTCTACATATTTATCCTTGATGATATCCACTACTTCCTGTACGGATCCCAGTTTGCCCGTTTTGAAAAAACTGCCGGTCACGGTACTTGGATACAACCTAAAACCAATGATCATCCCAAGGATCATAACGAGGGCAAACAAAAGGGGTAACCAGAAGTTCAGTTTTTTCATGTACTTGATTTCGGCTGATGGTCTGCAAATTAAGCAAAGAAATGTTCTTTACCGTTGACAGGGGAGGGAGGCCAAAGGGCTGCCAGGTCTTGAGGGAAGGCTTGGTTTGACTGAATGTATATCCCGACTTTTGAAAAAGCGTAATACCTTCGCGCTGTTAATATTAAATCCAAGACATGGCGATACTGATTGCAGACAGCGGCTCTACCAAATGCGAATGGTGTTTTTTATCGAATGGAAAGAAACAAATTATTTTTACCCAAGGTGCAAGCCCCTATTTTCTAAGTGAAGACCAGATGGTAACCATGATGGACAGAGAACTCCTGCCAGGCCTGAAAAAAAAGACACCCACCCATATTTACTTTTATGGCACCGGTTGTGCAGCACCGGCAAACAGGGCCCTGGTCAAAAGGGCGATAAAAAAAATATTCCCCCAAGCCATCATAGAAGTAGAACACGATCTGACCGGCGCAGCCCGGGCGCTTTGTGGAAAACAAAAGGGAATTGTCAGCATCCTGGGTACGGGCAGCAATTCCGGATACTATAATGGGCGTAAAATTGTCCGAAACAGTCCGGGATTGGGTTATGTACTGGGGGACGAGGGCAGTGGGGCTTACCTCGGCAAAAAAGTATTGCAGTATTATTTATACAAAACTTTTGACCAGGAATTGCACGAAAAATTTTATCAAACCTACCGGATTGAAGCCGATCAAATTCTGGATACCGTCTATAAAAAACCTCTTCCTAACCGTTATATTGCATCATTCACCCTGTTTTTGGCTGAAAACCGGGGTCACTACATGATAGAGAATATCATCGAAGATGGCTTAACGGATTTTTTTTCTATTCATTTAAGCAGGTATCCGGAGTCAGGGAAAATACCCGTTTATTTTACAGGCAGTGTGGCATTTGGGTTTCAGGATATTCTGGGGGAACTTTGTAAAATCTTTGGGTGGAGGATAGGAAAAGTTCTGGCCAAACCGATGCAAGGATTGATAGCATACCATAAAACCAATTGATGGATTTCGAAAAAGTAACCGAAGAGCAGGGCCCCTATCGCCATTTGGAAAAAATGAGCACGAGGGAACTACTCACTTTTATCAATAAAGAAGATGAGCAGGTGCCGGTGGCGGTTTCCCATTCCATACCACAGATAGAAAAGCTTACGGAAATTATCACGGACAAGATGATGGGAGGTGGCCGGTTGTTTTATTTGGGTGCCGGAACGAGCGGACGCCTGGGCATCCTGGATGCCAGTGAAATACCGCCTACTTTTGGTATGCCCTATGGACTAATCATCGGCCTGATTGCCGGCGGAGAACAAGCCATACGCACACCGGTTGAAAATGCCGAAGACGATACCGAACAGGGTTGGAAGGATCTTTGTGAATTTGAAGTGAATGAAAAGGATGTGGTGATTGGCATTGCGGCAAGCGGGACAACCCCTTACGTCATTGGCGCTTTAGAGAAATGCCGCGAAAACCATATCCTCACGGGCTGTGTGACCTGTAATCCAGGTTCGCCCCTGGCAGCAGCCTCTGATTATCCGGTCGAAGTGATCGTGGGTCCGGAATTCGTTACGGGTAGTACTCGTATGAAAAGCGGAACTGCACAAAAACTTGTGCTCAATATGATATCGACTACCGTGATGATCCGGATAGGAAGGGTGGAAGATACCCGCATGGTAAACATGCAACTGACCAATAGTAAGCTCATTGAGCGGGGGACTTTGATGTTGATGAATCAAACGGGTATTGCGGATTATAATCAAGCAAGAAATTTACTCTTGCAATATGGAAGCGTCAAGAAAGCGGCAGAGAGCAGGAGAAGGGGATGAGAACGGTCGGGACTGGGAGAAAATCAAAGGGATGTCGGTTTCCTGGGAACAAATGATAAATTATTAGCGCAAACGAAATGCATAATATCGAACCATATTATAACTGGCGTCATATCTATGTAAGTGAGGAAGATGAACGGTCTCCATTTTTTGGGCGGATTTATTCGGAATTCGAGTTTACCCAGGCGATCTATAATTACCTGATTCATCCGCAATGGGATGAATTTGGTTCCAAAACGCTTTACCTCAAAGTCCTGCTCGCCGATTATGAAGAGAAATATGTGATCATCGAACTGATCGGTGAATGGAACGATGCCATTGAAAACGACATCATGAGCCTCAAAAGAGAGGTTGCCGACAAATTTATGGCTGAGGGGATTTTTAAGTTCATCCTGATTGCTGAAAACGTTTTAAATTTTCACAGCGGGGACAAGGATTATTATGAGGAGTGGAGGGAGGAGACCGAAGAAAAAGGGGGATGGATTGTTTGTATCAACATGCCGGAACAGACTCAGTACGACTTTCGTAGGGCCAAACTCGACCGGTATATAAGTCTGATTGAACAGCCGGATTGGAGGATTTACAAACCCTTTCATCTCTTTAAACTGGTAAGCTCGCTTCAGGAACGAAGACTGAACAGTTAACCCCTTTTCTTTTTCGGGGAAATAAATTGGTTGAATCAGGCAAATCATTTATTTTTGGTTTTGTATATGTCAATCACAAAAGCATACCGTTATTTTGGATTTTATTTTTTCTTCTATTTTAGAAGCAAACCGGGAATGCTTTTGTTAGTCACCAAGTAAATTTTAAAACTTAACAATAGAATCCCGGTCAAAAGCCGGGATTTTTTTTTCTTATGCAACACCCCATTCAACGCGTAGCCATTCAGGGATATGAAGGAAGTTTCCACCAGGAAGCCGTCCGAATTTTTTTTGGAGACAAAACCAATATTCTTGCATGTGCCCGCTTTCAGGATGTGGTAAAATCAACGGCTGATCCCGCACTCTGTGATGCGGGTGTAATGGCGATAGAAAATTCAATCGCTGGCAGCATTCTTCCCAATTATTCACTGCTGCGCAACAGCGATCTGGTCATTGTGGGCGAAATCTATTTGCAGATCCGTCAAAACCTGCTTGTCAATCCCGGAATTACTTTGAAGGACATAAAGGAAGTGCATTCCCATCCCATTGCCATTCTGCAATGCATGGACTTTCTCAATCAATATGATTGGAAGCTGGTAGAAACGGAAGACACAGCACTGAGTGCCAAACATATCCATCAGCGCAAGAGCAAACACATTGCAGGCATAGCCAGCTCGCTGGCGGCGGATTTGTTTCAACTGGAAACGCTGGCGCCCGATATTCACACGATGAAAAATAACTATACCCGATTTCTGGTCTTGTACCGACGGGAAAATGCCGAGCCCGTAAAGGATGCCAATAAAGCCTCTGTGACATTTCAGACAGATCATTCAAGAGGAAGCCTGGCCAAGGTGCTTACCCTGATTGCTGACGCGGGTATCAACCTCAGCAAACTGCAGTCCTATCCAATCCCCGGTAGCGATTGGAAATATAGTTTTCACGCAGATATGGAATTTGAAAACACCCCGGAATTTGAACAGGTTATTCAAACCATCCGGCCAGCCATATCGGATTTGAAAATTTATGGAGTCTACCGCAAAGGAATCAATGCGTAGCCTTGGAACCGACAAGAAAATAAGGAAGCAACAAAGCAGATCGTGTTACATACTAAGCGGCGGGACCCGAACCCTCCGATCAAAGCATAAAAAATGGAAACATCGAAAAGATTAGAAGGAATTGGCGAATACTATTTCTCTAAAAAGTTAAGAGAGATCGACATGCTCAATCTCGAAGGCAAAAATATTATTAGCCTGGGTATCGGTTCCCCCGATCAGGCGCCTCATCCAGACGTTATCCGGATTCTGCAGGAAGAGAGCAGCAAACCCAATACGCATGCATATCAGAGTTACAAGGGATCTGCGGTACTGCGAAAGGCCATGAGTGCCTGGTATCAGCGATGGTATGGCGTAAGCCTGGATCCAGACCAGGAAATTCTCCCCCTGGCCGGATCCAAAGAAGGCATTTTGCATATTTGTATGACTTATGTAAATCCGGGGGACCTGGTGCTGATACCCAACCCAGGTTATCCCACCTACCAGAGTGCCGCAAAACTGGCTGGAGCGGAGCTGGCAGCCTATGAATTGAAGGAAGAAAATGATTGGATGCCAGATTTCGGCGCATTGAGCCGGATGATCAAAACCAAACCATCCACGCAGAAAAAAATTTTAATGTTTGTGAACTATCCGCAGATGCCTACCGGACAGCTGCCCACAAGAAAATTATTTGAACAGCTCCTAGACTTTGCCCGGGACAATCAGGTGCTGCTGGTTCATGACAACCCGTATAGTTTTATTTTGAACCCATCACCTATGAGTATTTTGCAGGTGGAGGGGGCGGCAGATCATGCCATGGAGTTAAATTCCTTGAGTAAGTCCCACAATATGGCCGGATGGCGCGTGGGGATGCTGATGGCAAAAGCGAGTCACATCGAAAATATACTCAGATTTAAAAGCAATATGGACAGTGGAATGTTTCTTCCTCTTCAGCTGGCAGCCGCCAAGGCCCTCTCGCTGCCACCGTCCTGGTATGAAGGAGTAAACGCGGTATATCAAAAAAGAAAGATCCTGGTTGAAAAAATGCTGGAGGGACTGGGTTGTACCTTTTCCAAAAACCAGGCCGGTCTTTTCGTGTGGGCAAAAGTACCATCGGGCATTTCAGACGGCTACGAATGGAGTGATCTTTTATTATACAAAGCCAATGTCTTCATAACGCCGGGCGGTATATTTGGATCTGCAGGGCAGTCCTATGTTCGGGTCAGTTTGTGCGCTTCGGAGGAAAAAATTCAGGAAAGTCTGGAAAGAATGAAACAGGCGGGATTCATCAAATCATCACAACATGTTTAACACGGTTACCATCGTAGGTGTCGGTTTAATCGGCGGGTCTTTCGGGCTGGCCCTAAAAGACCTTCGGCTGGCCAGCAAAGTTATCGGGGTAAGTCGCAGTGGCAGCACGGCACAAAAAGCTTTGCAACTCGGCATTGTAGATGAAGTCATGGGGTTGGAAGAAGCCGTCAGGCAAAGCGATTTAATTTATGTGGCTATCCCGGTGGATGTTACACTGCCTGTCATGCATACCATATTGGACATGATTCGACCTGACCAGATCGTAGTGGACGCCGGATCGACCAAGCAGGCGCTTTGCACCTCGGTGGCCGATCACCCCAATCGCGCCAGATTTGTTGCGACCCACCCCATGTGGGGCACAGAATACAGTGGTCCGGAAGCAGCGGTACACGATGCGTTCCGTGGAAGGACCTGTGTCATTTGTGAAGCTGAAAAATCCGATCCGCAAGCGTTGGCAACGATTAAAAAAATGTATACGGATTTAGGAATGTCTTTAGTATATATGGAAGCAGAGGGCCACGATGTGCATGCTGCTTATGTAAGCCATATTTCGCACATCACCTCCTTTGCCCTGGCCAATACAGTTTTGGAAAAGGAAAGAGAAGAAGATGCCATTTTTGAACTGGCGGGCGGTGGATTTGAATCTACGGTGAGGTTGGCCAAAAGCAGCCCGGCCATGTGGGGACCTATTTTCATGCAAAACCGGGAAAATGTCCTGGATGTTTTGAATGAACATATTGCCCAACTCCGTAAATTCAAAAGTTCTCTGGAAAAGGAGAACTATGCTTTTTTGATGGAACTGATGGACAATGCCAACAAGATTCGCAGGATTTTAAAATAGAAGCTCGGGGATATTAGCGGGGCGTGATACCGGTATGCTGACGTGATATGGAATAAAGACAAAGAAAAGTGGGGATGTGTCAGCATGAAAGGACTGTATTTTTTAACTGCATGAATTGGTCAACGTTAAGCCTTGATTTACAGTGCTTAAGCTTTGAGGCTAAAAACGTACCTTTGCGCAAAATTTTAGAACTGTATGAGTACATTTGAAGGGCTTGGGTTACATGAGAATCTGTTACAGGCGGTAACAGCATTAGGGTATTCCCAGCCCACCCCCATTCAGGAGAAAGCCATTCCTGTTCTGATCAGTGGCACCAAGGACCTGGTCGGTCTTGCCCAGACAGGAACCGGCAAAACGGCGGCTTTTGGTTTGCCGTTGTTGCATCTTCTCAATGTGGACCACCGTTTTCCCCAGGCCCTCGTTGTATGTCCCACCCGTGAACTTTGTATGCAAATCGTTTCCGAGCTGGAGTTATTTAAAAAATTTATGAAGGGCGTACAGGTCCTGGCGGTTTATGGCGGTACTTCTATAGGCATGCAGATCCGGGATCTGAAAAGAGGCGTCCAGATCGTCGTGGCGACACCCGGAAGGCTGATCGATCTGATAGAACGAAAGGCGATCAATCTGGAAGAAATAAAGTATGTGGTGCTCGATGAAGCCGATGAAATGCTGAACATGGGATTTCAAGATGATATAGAATTTATTCTTCAAAATACGCCCAAGCGAGATGCTACCTGGTTATTCAGTGCAACGATGCCTCCGGAAATCAAGCGGGTTAGCCGCAAGTATATGAAGGAACCCATGGAGATCACGGTAGGGACCAAGAATACTGCCAATAAGAATATCGATCATCAGTTTTTTGTCACCAACGCACATCATCGATACGAGGCATTGAAAAGAATGATTGATTTTAATCCGGGCATCTACGGTATTATATTTACACGGACCAAGGCAGACGCTCAAAATATCTCTGAAAAACTCACCCGCGAAGGTTATGACATCGATGCACTACACGGTGATCTTACCCAGCAGCAACGGGACAAAGTGATGGGTGAGTTCAGGGAAAAGTCATTGCAGTTGCTGATTGCAACCGATGTGGCAGCCCGGGGCATTGATGTAGTCGGAATTACCCACGTTATCAATTACGAATTACCCGACGATGTCGAAGTGTATACCCATCGCAGCGGAAGGACCGGAAGGGCAGGTAATACCGGCGTTTGTTTGAGTATCATCAATTCCAGGGAAATTGGAAAAATACGCCAGATTGAACGGATGGTACAAGTGCCTTTTCATAAAGTGGAAATCCCAACCGGAAAGGACGTATGCCGCAAACAGTTTTTTCATTTTATGGAAAAGTTGTTGTCGGCCGATATTAGTCACGGAGATTATGAAACCTATGTTCCGATGCTCGAGGAAAAATTTGCGGACGTGAGCAAGGAAGAAATATTAAAGAGAGTCGCTTCAAAAGAATTTTCCCGGTTTCTCAACTATTATGAAAATGCAGAAGACCTGAATGTACGTGCGGTACAACGGGACCGGGAATCACCGGTTCGCAGCCAAAGAGAACGTATACCCATTGGTGGTAGCCGGTCGGCTCCATCCCGTCCAACCTCAAGCTTTTCACCGGGTAACGGCGATTTTGTAAAACTTTTTGTGAACCTGGGCACCAAGGATGGATTTTACAAAGCCAGCTTTCTACAATTTGTACTGGATATGAGTGACCTGCGCAAAGATGTATTGGGGAAAATTGATATGAAAGAAATGAACAGCTGGATTGAAATCGATAAAAAATCGGCGCATCAGATGATCAAAGCCATTGACGGG
>JABDAN010000041.1 GCA_013289175.1 Bacteroidota bacterium | reverse complement strand
CAATAAGGTTGTATTATACGTCAGTTCCGAAAAATTCATCAACCAGTTTATCGATCATAGCCGCAACAATGCGATCAATGATTTTATCCATTTCTACCAGTTGGTAGATGTGCTGATCATCGATGATGTTCAATTCTTCAACCGGGCCGAAAAAAGCCAGGATGCCTTTTTTGCCATATTCAATCACCTGCATCAAAGTGGTAAACAATTGATCCTCACTTCCGATAAACCTCCCAAAGATCTGGAAGGCGTACAGGAAAGATTATTGAGCCGGTTCCGATGGGGATTAAGTGCGGATCTTCAGGTGCCGGATTATGAGATGCGCATAGAAATCCTGGAACGCAAGATGAAAAACGACGGATTGGAAATGCCCAAAGAAGTCGTAAAATATCTGGCATACAATATTAATAGCAATGTACGGGAACTCGAAGGGGCGCTGATATCCCTTCTGGCACAGTCTTCGCTTAACAAGAGGGAAATAGATCTGGAATTGTCGAAGAAAGTATTGCGCAATTTTGTCAAAACAAGCAGTAAGGAAATAACCATCGAGACCATTCAGCGAATGGTCTGCGAGTATTTCGATCTGCCTTACGATAAACTCCTACAAAAAACGAGGAAGAGGGAAATCGTGCAAGCTCGTCAGATCACGATGTACCTGGCCAAAGCCTTTACCAAGAATTCATTAAAGACGATCGGTGAACATTTTGGGGGCCGCGATCACACGACCGTTATTCACTCCTGCCAGACCGTCAAAGACCTGATGGATACTGATAGCCTTTTTCGGGAAAATGTAACCGAACTGCAGCAGAAAGTGCAGTTGGCCGCTATGTAGCAAAACCAATAAAATTCAGGATGTAAGATAAAATGCTCACTATCCAGTGAGCTTTTTTTTCGCATCAGCCTCTGTGCCGGGAATGGGCGATTTTGCGGCGAATATCCCACAAAGCAATCGATCTTTTGCGGTCTTGTTGGATGAAGCGAAGGATGGAATAGAGTAAGTTCATAGTCCTTCAAGGATTGAATTGATAAAATGGTGAACCTGGGGTCTAAAAAAAACAAAGAGCAGGGTAGCCAGGAGATAGCCAGCCATAAAGCACGAAAACAAAAGTTTTTTGGATAAGGGCTGGGTATATTCAATGACTGCCGTCAGAAATTTCCTCATGTAGGGTTTTTAACAGATAATGGATAGGGAATTAACTCCCCTGTAAGCCAGTTTATTGTTCGGGGGCAATAGTTTTTTGTTTCGAAGGTCTAAAATGAGGAAGGTGTAGAATTAATCTTTATTTTTGCATCCCTTTATGGGTGGCGGCTGGATGAAAGTCCGGAAGCCTTTACAAAGTTCGGAGAGGTGCCTGAGTGGCCGAAAGGGCCGGTTTGCTAAACCGTTATACGAGCTTAAACTTGTATCGAGGGTTCGAATCCCTCCCTCTCCGCTGAAATCAATTATTTTAGATTCAACTGAATCAAAAAGCCTGCAAATTCTGGAGTTTGTGGGCTTTTTTAGTCTTAAGCTTACACAAACTCACCCCGCTTTACGGTTATTTCTCAGGCTTGATTCAAGGCGTGTTCCAACTTGCCAAAAACACGCCTGATTTTAACGCAAGTCCCTATTTATTAACAACTTATAAGATTTGACCAAAAAAATCCGCCTAAAAACGGAATTAATTTTATCATCTTAAAAAGTTTTGAAAATGTAAAAGAGTTTTGGATTAAGTTTTCGTTTGAAAAAAAAACACGACAGAGAAAACAAATCCATTGTTTACATGAGGCTTACGATTGATACCGAAATCATGGTTATTAGTACGAAAAGACGGTGCGAAGCCAGACAATGGAATAAGATTTCAGGACGTATGATCCAGGTTGCAGAAAATGACATTTTGAGTGATGAAGGGGAGGCATACGGAAGGAAATTGGAGCAGGCAGGTGTGGAGGTTTTGTCAGTCAGATATAACGGAGTGATTCATGATTTTGGAATGTTGAATGGATTGGCTGGAACGCCGCAGGTAAAGGGTTTGATTGAACTCGCAGCTGCCGAATTGAAAAAACACTTGTAATGTAAGTCATCAAGTGAAGTGAATAGTTTTCGGTAGGTTTATCACATTTTTAAACCCGAGAGTGTGTCGTTCGAAGCGGGAAGGATCATGTTAAATAGAATTTCTCAATTAAATTGTAAAAGAAGCCAATATTCTTGTCTCTCACTGGCTATCTACTTCGTTTATTGCAAAAATTCGGAAATCCCGCTTCTTCCTGCCAAGGATACCTCAGCCTTATTATTAAATAAGTTGTATGGGCTGGATAAGAATAAGCTCAAACAAAACCTGGTAAGACTTTGCCGGTTTAATAAACTTTCTTCGAAAGAAAGGGCTGAAATGAGAAAAGAGATTGACAATTTTTGACTTTTTCATGAGCGAAAATTCTACTTTTTAAGTTATGAATAATCGCCCGATTTTCTAATTTTGGCTGTTCGGTTTATTGGGCCGAGGTCAAGTTTAACCTATGCTTCGCGATTGAAAATTATTATTCCTAAATCAGTAGATTCTGTTATCCGCGACGAAGAAATGTCGATTCGGATGATGAGGAATAATTGGCATCCAAAAGCAGCTATGCAGCTCTCTGAACTACCTGTAGCCTATAGATAATTTAAGGGCGTTTACGTTTTTAATTACCAGGTCCTGATATTGTTCTTTCTGATCCTTCAGCAAAAAGCCATGGTCCAGAAAATGAATTATGGAAGGTGAAGAGGAGGCAAATTTTTCATAGATGTTTTGAACGGCCCGTTTCTCGAGTCCCAGGGTTTCGGCAAATTTGTCGAAGTCGGATCGGTTGATTCTATTTTTCTTCCCATTCAGGAACAAAGCCATTTCCTCTTTGTCTTCTGGTATAGCGATCCTGGTTGACAAAAGATCATACGCTGGCGCGAGGGAAGTGATATTATTTTTTTCTTGGGTTAACAAAGAGAAATTTTTCAGGTGCATGTCGGCGTTTCCGCAAATGAATGAAAATAAAATAATTTCGAAGTAGCTCAGCAAATCGAATTTGGGTTGGTCCGAAAATTCAGCGATTTTTTTTCCTGTACGCTCGTAAGACCCTTTATATTTATCGCTTGTCAGCGTTTCTGTAAGCTGGCAGAGATCTTCCAATGCAAGTTTCGTTTTATTTACCCTGTCGAAGCGGCGGGTTATATAGGCCAGTTCACCAGATTTCAGCCTGATAAGACTATGAAAGGCGGTTTTAATTTTTAGCAACTCCGCAAGATGCATCGTGATGTCCTCATTCTCAGGTAGAGAAGGATACAATTCTGATGGTGGCTTGAGAATAAAATCTCCCCATAATCCCACAATTGTCAGGCGGGATGTTTTTGGGTCTTTCTCCTTGTTTATTGTTAGCGAGATTTTTGGTTGCGCGCCGGTCACGGCAATCCGGTCCAATATCCTTTCTGCCGCGAGCTTTTTCATATCTGCGTTTGTATATTCGAGTGTTGGTGGTACCGGTGTACCAAAAAATAATTGGCTGCAGGCAGGATGAAACTCTGTTGTTTCACCGTTTAAACTGTTATAACAATAAAAACATTTATCCTTCATTTTTTCCATCTGCTTTGATATAAACTGCGCCGATACAATCTTCGCAGGCAGTCAGTAATAGTCCCATCCGATCATTTGCATCAAGCTTCCAGTTCTTCAGGGCAATGTCCAAGAGCCAACCTTCCGGGATCAGTCCATCAAAAAAGGGAATCATTTTGTCGAATAAATACGGCTCTTCCCTTAAAGGAAGAGTGAAACTCACCGCTCGCGCGCCGTTAGTTTTGAGATACTCTGGATTGTATTGAAAACCATATAAGTTTTCTATTTCATCCAGCCATACCCGGCCTGCGAGTTTATCTTTAAAATATACTTTTCCTGTTTTTTGCATAGCTAATCCTGTAATTCAATTTGATCAATTTCTGGATGGGATATTGTTCTTACCCATTTCGGATCCTGGTCCTTCTTAAAGGCGATCGCGTGATTATTCGAAACGAATTTCCAACCCGTGACCTGGTTATTCAGAATTACCTGGTCGATGATGATTCCAAATAAGACATTCTTATTTTTCAGCGTAATTTTTACTGGCAGGTTAAAGTACCTGAGATTGATATCGTAGGGATCCATCAATTTCTCACTAACTGGTGAAAGGCTTTGACCAAATAAAGAAAGGACCTGGTTTACTTTATCCATACGGAGAGTTGTTTTACCCTGCTCCATATCACGGATAAAACGGAGGCCGACGCCTGCTTTTTGCGCCAGCTCCTCCTGAGTCATATTCAACCGTTGTCGGTTAAATCTCACGTAATTAGAAATGGAATTGCCTTCTCGCTTGTTAGCCATGTTATACCCTTAAGGGTATAAATATAACAATAATTATGCTATTATACCCTTTCGGGTATGAAATTTACTAAAATTAAGAAATTATACCCGATTGGGTATACTACTATCATGTTTTGGAAATTTCAAATAAGTTCAGAGGTAGATCTACTGAATACCCCAATTGAAAACTAATCATTTCCCGAATGGAGTTTCGAAAAGTATTGTAATATTCCTTGTTGGTGATTTTGCTGTTCTTGCCAAGATATATGTTTTCTATTTTTATGTGCGGCTTATTTTTCAGATTCTCCAGATACCGTTTTTGAAAGTCTTCTTTTTTATAAAATTCCTTCGGATAAGCAGATTCAAAATCGATCCAGAGTTTTAAAGGAATATAATTCACTATACGATTTCGGATTCCATCAATACGGAATTCTTTTTTTGCATATTTCAAGTAGTCTTCTGAATTATATGGAAAACAAGTTGAGAGTCGAACTTCTTTTTCTGATGCAAAGTGCGTTTTCTTGTGAAATCCCGCAAGTTTCCAGATATTGAACGCCACATCTATTTGGCTATTATACTTTTCTTTTATAGCATTTAATTCCTTTTGGAAAGGTTCAAATGATTCAGGCAATCTATAATAGACTTCCGAAATCATAAAGTTCTCCCAGTCATTGCGATCGTTAATAATCGAGAATTCGATAGCCACACCACTTTGATCCCTGCCGTATTTCTTCCATAGAAACTCGTTTTGAAGATTCGATTTTTCGCAGCAAGAAAGGGTAAAATAGTTCGTTTTAATATTTTCAATTTGTTCCGCTGACAATTCTAATAATTTAGCGGAAAAGATGAATTCTTCTTCATCTTCTGAATTGATGAGATTATATAATCTGACTTCCCGATTGTTTATTATAGAAGCGAGTGTATCCACAGTGGTCCAGTGAATAAACCTCATTTCTTTCCAATAATAGTAAGGTGTATTTTCGAAGGATTTGAAATGATCAGGAAGGTCAAAATGAAAATTGGGCCCCGCATAACCCCATCCGGGAATAGAGAAATTGGGAAAATATTTCTGAATGACACTGAGAACTTCTTCCGAAATGCCATCCAGGAACTTAACCTGCTCTTCCATAGACCTCATGATCGACGTTTTAATCTAAAATTATTTATAATTCTCGATGATTTATCTGATTGTTGGACATTTGCCAAATTCATTTTGTTTATAAATAGAGGTAGATATTAACTATAACCTAAAAAAGATGTCCAAATCAACTATTGATGAATTATTTTATAATCTATACGGATTTTACCCAAACAAGGCTGGACAAGCATACGAGATGATCGTTGCTGCCGCTTTGAAGGTAATTACCAAAGACGATATTAAATATGACCAACGAGAAAGAGGCATATACAGCGAAACACTATATCAACAAGATAGTGTAGTGTATAAGGAAAAATTCAAAACGATGATTGAGGCCAAGGATTATACTATCAACATTAGAAAAGTGGGGTGAGGTGATTTACAAAAAATGCAAGGTGCACTTGGTGATCTTTCGGTGGCAAATGGAATTTTTGCTTCAGCGACAGAATTTACCAGGCCCGCAAAGCGATATGCTTTTTCAAGTTCTTCCAATCCACTACACAAGGAAATCGAACTTTATCATATAAGACCTTCCACACAGCAGGATGAAAAAGGCAGATTAAATAAAATAATTGTTAATATGACCATGCACCTGCCTGATTATTCGCATGGTCGGTTCAACCCCTGTTTTACAGAGAATGGAATTAAGCTTTTAAAACTTAATGGTTGGGAAGGGAAGACAATTAAATTAAAATTAGATTTTTTATATGATTCAGATGGGAAAGTGATTAACTCTATTGAAAAACTTTCGAGATTTGCTCCGCCTGATACGAACTGGGAAAAGGGATTTATTGCTAAGGCATGCTGGTTATTATTTGACACATACCTTAATATTGAAGGGCTTTTATATCCAATCTATGGTATAGAATATGAAATTCCATTTCTTTGTGGACCTTTGAAAGAACTAGTTATTGAGATGGAAGGTACTCCGAAAATATATATACGATCTGAAAATGGCTCTATTGATAAACTGATAACAGATGATCAAATGCGAAAAATAAAATTTGACGAAAATGGAGCTGTTAATGAATTACCCTAATATTTAGTTTAAACTGTAATTTAAAAAGAAAATTACTATTCACAGGCTATGCGTTTGGTTCCGGATCTTCTTCAGGATTTAATTCAAGAGCAATGAGATTGATATCCGATACTCCATTTAATTCCAGCCATTCCATTATAGCTCTATGAAAATCTTTACAGACTTTTAACCAGGAATTAATTCGGGTAGTCATTTGATTTTCAGTTGTCAATCCCTCTCGCTCACTTTTAAATGTTGTATCGCCTCCATTAATTATCATATAAGGCGCATTTACTATGGCATCCGTTAAAGGGTCAGTTACGGTTCCCTCATTTCGAATGGCGCTTAAAGAATCAGCAATTTTGCGAGGGAGTAAAGGATTACTCAAAAAGAAAAATATTTCATTATATCTATGACCTTTTAAAGGAACAGAAAAAATAAGCAAATGGTTTTTCTCAAAAGGGAAATAGTTAAGTCTGGCTGTATCAAATATATTCATCTCCCTTTCGACAGGAAAATAATTATCCCCCTTGTTATTCCTCCTTGAAACAATATCTCTTAAGTTGACTACTTTCATGATGAGATTTGTTACAATTTCAAGCTGCTTTTTATTTGCTTCCTGGGGTAGAATCCTTTTAGCAATTCTGGCTATGTATGTAGTGACTCCCAAAGATAGAATTGAAACAAAAACGGCCACAAAAGCAATGCGGTCTGCAAATGGCAAATCGAAAAATGACATTATGATTTAAGTTTATTTAGGATAAAATTAGTTTTGACACAAAAATGCCTTTAAGTACTAGCATCCTCATTTTTCACCATATGATTATTGTATCAAATATATTTTTAATTATAAAACTATACTGATTTTATCAAATGAACGGCATAACATACAAAAATACTATTACGAATATCCCTGGTTGGGTCAATGACCTTCACACTAGATTCGGACGAGGATATGCTTATGAATCTAGCACACATTTTATTCACCTTTATGGTTATGAAATCGGATTTAACACAATTTCTATTGGATTGACAGCAATTCAAGAAAAAAACGGAACACTAAATGAGTGGGTCACGAATATCTTCGGAGCTCAAAACATCCAATCGTTGGATATTCAAATCAGACATTCTGTTAAAGGAGTTTGGAGACCCTCCTTATACTATTATGAAGATACTTTTCAGGCTAAAAGGCAGCAAAGTAATTTAGACCGATACCAGATCCTACAGATATATATGGCTTTTGGGGGTATTCCTCACTATCTTAATAATGTTGGAAAGGGGAGAAGTGCTTCACAGGTAATCGACAAAACCTGTTTTTCAAAGGATGGATTATTAAATGGAGAATTCAATAATTTATATGGATCGCTTTTCGAAATTGCCGATAATCATATAAAGACGGTAAGAGCATTAGCCAATACTAATAGGGGACTGACACGCCAGGAAATCATTGAATCCTGCGAACTCAGTTCAGGGGGTCGCACCACGCTGATGTTAAATGAATTGGAGGAGTCGGGATTCATTAAATCAGATTCATTAAATCAACCGTACCATATGATAAAACTACAAATGACGCTATATATCGTTTGATCGATGAGTTCTCTATTTTCTACCTAAAATTCATGAACAAGGGCAATACTGGAAGCACTAAAAGTTGGGCAACCCTTATTACCAGCCAGCCATATAAGATTTGGTGCGGATTGGCATTTGAAGCGGTTTGTCTGAAACATGTGGAAAAGATAAAGGATGGTCTAAAGATTAAAGTTGGGACGGAGGAGTCCGCGTGGAGGTACGTCCCGGCCAAAGGCAGCAGTGACAGAGGTGCACAAATCGATCTGATCATTGACCGAAATGACCGAATCATCAACTTATGCGAAATGAAATTCTATGCGACCGAATTTGTAATTGATAAAACATATGCCAAAAGCCTGGAACAAAAAAGAGAGGTTTTCAACGAGCGGATAAAACCCAATAAGACACTATTCTTGACAATGATCACAACTTTTGGGGTAAAAGAAAATACTTATTATGAAGAATACATTCAACAGAGTTTGACAATGGAAGTTTTGTTCAAGTAGTCCTTACAGAAGTGATATTTTGGATAAATGCGGCCCAAATAATTTTATGTAAACAAAAAATTATTTGGGATCTTTTCTTCCCATTTGATTGTATTCTTTTCATTAATATTTTGACTTAATCAGGGACATTTTTAGTTTGCCACGCTCTAAAATAGTCGGTTATGACAGAGTAACACATATTTTCACTTAGTTTGACCTTAAACTTAATCTTTTGTTGGCTCGGGCATTGACGAATTTGCAAGTGAAATCGTTTAATTTTGGCAACTATATACCAGTTGGACAGGAGGGTATTTAGCTAGTTTATTTTGAAATCTGGCGATCAAATACCCATACATTGTGGTGATTATCTGAATCACTCTTCAACACCTCGTCAGCAATAAATTCGTCCTTATTACTCCCAAATTTATATTGCACTTTATCTAAAAAGTTTTTATCCCAAATGGTTATTTGCAAATAATTTTCTTTTTGTTCCAGCTTTCCATTAAAAGATCCTAAAACTTTTCTTGTCTTGCCATCAGAGATCATGTTTAATAATACCGTGTCTTGTATTGCACCAAATACGTGATGAATTGTTAATGAAAAATTCCGTCCAGATTGCTTTATTATAAACACCGAACTCGTCATTCCATCTGGTCGCGCTTGTAATTTGGTTTTTTCATTGTTAAGAATCCAAATGCCACTATAATTTTGATTTTGGGCAAAAACTGATTGACTTAGTAGCAATATAGAAACAATAATTAATCCCTTCATTTTGTCGATATTTATCTGCTAGGGGAATCTTTCATATAATTGCTTTAATTTTTTAATAAACCTAGCGCAAATGACTTTACCGAATCTCTGCTTGCGATATATCACTGCCGACTATATGAGCCCAAGCAGTTGTTGCCGCCAAAAGCCGGAGAAAAGCTCCAGGCACATGCTAATATAATTATTCTCGATAACAATTTACCCGACGGTACAGGCCTTGAGTATCTGCAAATGCATCCTGAAGATTTTATGGAAAGTTATGTCATCATGATAACGGCCAATCCGAGTACGGTACTACGCAGAGACGCAACCTGCGAGGGAATTCGGGCTTTTTTACCTAAACCCTTTTCGGTAACCCTGATGAAAGAGATTCTTCATTCCCTGTACCGGCCTAAGGTAGGGCTGGCCTATTTTTATATTTAATCGCTAAAGTGGCGATAGCCAGGTTGATTAATACACCTATGCTATTGGATATGAGTATGATAAGATCCTTTTTAAGCGATCCATAATATATCCATCCCGACAACCCCAAAATCAGGATAACTATCCACAGAAATGATATGTTCCCGGCTTTTTTATTCTTAAATATTTTAATGAGTTGGGGAAGAGCGGCCAGCGTGGTAAGTGTACTCGCTATCAAGCCCACCCAAGTATTTTTATCCATAAAGGATGAAGGCAATACAAGTGCCCAGCAATGAGTGAAATTAGTTTCTCAATAAACTTGTTTGTAAATAATAAAAAAACTACATTTCGATTGGTTTATAACGTTTTAAATGGATTATAACATATTTCCGCCACCGTTGCATTTAAAGGATTTAGTGCAATGTTTTTGGACGCTGGAAAGCGATCCACAAGGAACTACACCGAAAAAGTATTTTTTGATGGCGGATAGTTTTCCGGAAATTATTTTTCAGTACAATGAAGGATTTCCGGCCTATTCGGCACAAAGTGCGCGGATACGTTTCCAGCATTCTATCAGCGATAAATTTGCTGTAGGGAAGAAAGTAGGTTTTTTTGGGGTGAGATTATTCCCGCATGCTGTAACTCTATTAATAAAAAACATGCCGGCAAATGAAGTGGTGAACCATGTTTTTGATTTCACAGATTTATTTAGGCAAGAAGGGAGCGACCTGGCTGATCAAGTTTACGGTGCTGTCGGCACATCCGAGCGGATAGCACGTGTTTCTGCCTATCTTTTAAGAAAGGCATCCGATCAAAAAAGGGATCCGGTCAAATATTTTGTAGACCAGGTCATTCAGCAAAAAGGGTCTGTTGATATTTCAGCAATGCATGGCGAATCTGGCTTATCCGTAAAGCAATTTGAAAGACGGTTTAAAGCCATCACTGGGTTCCCTCCGAAATACTTTGCACGGCTTACCCGTTTTCAGGCCGTAAAAGACAGTTACGCATTAGGCCGGTTTGCATCGATGACCAGTCTTGCATACGCTGGTAATTATTATGATCAGTCTCACTTCAACCGGGAATTCAAAGAGTTTTCGGGTGTGCAACCGCTTCAATATTTTAAACGGATAGACCAGGAAAACATTAAGTTTAATGAAGTGGACAGGGGTATAGCCAGCCCCGGAAACCAACGCCGCTTTGATGGATACCTGCCCTGCGGTTGGTTCGTCTGAGATATAGAATTCAATTCAATAAAAACTGTTTCTAAACTAAATCCATTATGTCTTCATGGGGTATTGGATTCAATTTGTGCTTTTGAACTCCTGATAAAACGCTTACACCGCGCGCGGTATTTCCGGATGACGATTTTATACAATTTTTCAAATTGTTTTAAAAATACCTTGCAGCCGGAAACTAAATCAGAATCAAATATTGGTTAAAATGAAAAAATTACATCGAAGACTTATATCGGGGATTGTCATGAGTCGACAAACGGCGGTGGTTCCATTTGTTTACCGGTCAGGAAATACATTTCAAATGAACGGCCGGAGAAGCACTGCAGCCAAATGTTTTATAAATATTTTCCTGACTCTCTCCTTTTTGTTTATTATGCCAGCAATCCAATGTTCGGCCCAACAAAATTCTGCGATCGAACGTGACGGTCAACATGATTTTGATTTCAATATAGGCACATGGAAGACCCATATTCGCCGCCTTTTGCATCCTCTTTCCGGTTCCAATGAATGGGTGGAGCTGGATGGTATGGTATACGTCCGCGGGATTTTGAACGGACGCGCGCAGTTGGAGGAGATCGAGGCCGATGGTGCGACCGGGCATTTTGAGGGCCTCACTTTGTTTCTTTATCATCCAGAAGCGCATCAGTGGGCTCAGTATTTTGCCAGTGGTACAGACGGTATAATGAATCAGCCCCTGACCGGCCAGTTTAAGGACGGCCGTGGCGAATTATTCGACCAGGAATTGTTCAACGGCCGGACTGTCTTTGTTCGATTCCTCTGGTCCGATATTACACCGGATAGCCACCACGTTGAACAATCGTTTTCCAATGATGGCGGCAAAACCTGGGAACCGAATTTTGTGGCAACGTTGACGCGGGATAAAGATACCAGAACCAGCAATGAGATTTCTATACCTTCTTCCTCCAACGCAGCGGATGGCACCCACGATTTCGAATTTCATTTTGGTAAATGGAAGACCCATATCCATCGCCTGTTGAAGCCACTCACCCGTTCGGACGCTTGGACCGATTATGATGGCATTTCCATAGTCAGCAAAGTTTGGGGAGGGCGCGGAAGTCTTTTAGAGCTCGAAGCTGAAGGGCCGTCCGGACGCATTCAAGGTTTTGGATTGCGGCTATTCAACCCACAATCAAATCAATGGAGCCTGAACTGGGTAAACGGCGGCTCCGACCCGTTTATGACACGGCCCATGGTTGGGAAATTTGCCCATGGACAGGGACGGTTTTATGACCAGGAAGACTTTCAGGGAAGGATCATTATGTCACGTAATGGATTTTCCGACATTACTCCCAACTCGAGTCGTTTTGAACAAGCCTTTTCCGACGACGGTGGCCAGACTTGGGAGACAAACTGGATTATGACTTTCAAAAGATAAATGTTGTTCGTCTTATTCAATTAGAAATTTGTTGATGGCACATACTTGCATTGGGTTAGGATTATAATAAGTCGTGTTTTTGTGTTTCGCAGACAATTCTTAAAGGGTTCAGGATAGCTTTCTTTTTAGTTTTATGGTGTGTTTCGATGCATTAATTTCGAACTTTTTTTTGCCCGTTTCGGTTTGCTTTTCCACTTTAATGCGGCCGGATCTGCAGCCATTTTTTCCAGGGTTATACCGGATACGACGGACTTATTTTTTTTCGTGATATCCGTCGGCGATGCGTATTTATCGCGGTGTTTTATCAATAGCCATTGATTGTCCCCGTAACCGGTAGTTTTAACCAGTGCGAATTCTCCTTTTAATTTTTTCCCATGCAGAGAAAATTTTAGTGAACCTAAATTTAGTTGATTGATGAGTAGTTTTTCGGCTTCCTTTTTTGATTTGGTTTTTTCTAGAGGTTCATAAGTTCCTGCATCCCAAATGATGACTGTCCCGGCTCCATAATTACCTTCTGGAATGATGCCTTCGAAATCCTTGTAATCATAGGGATGATCTTCTACCATCATTGCCAAGTGTTTGACCGTGGGATCTGTGGAGGGGCCTTTGGGTATGGCCCAGCTTTTTAAAACGCCATTCATTTCTAGGCGAAAATCATAGTGAAGTCGGGAAGCCGCATGTTTTTGAATTACGAATAGAAGTTCCGAATCAGAAGCCACCCCGCCTGTAGGTTCGGGGGTCGTGTCGAAGATTCTCTTTTTCTTATATTTCTCTAAAGACATGTCCTTATTTTTGGAACAACCCTTGTTGGGGGTAGTTGATGTTGTTTTGAGGTCCATTTTATAAGTACAATTATTGTACCCCAGGCATGATTTTAAAAGAGATTTCCCAATGAAAGAGTTCGTAATTGATTTTAGCTATCAAGGTGTAAGGTATACTGCCTTGGTTATTCCCAAAACTGGTAGCGATCAAGATGGCTACACGGTCAAATTGCAAAGAGAAAACCAGGAATTTGAACTGGATATTTTTGCTATTCCTTGTGGGAATGATAAAATGGAGTGGTGCTTTAGGGATGCTGGAGATCTAGCACCGTATGATAAAGATCTTTTGGTGGAGATTGGGGAAGCCATTGAAAGACATCAGACGCAAACCACTGAATAAAAAGGGCGGTTGTCCTGGTCAGCGGGAATAGATTTTTTATTTTCGCATATGGGCATGGAATGCATTGACTTGAGCTATGGCCGCGAAGCTTTTGGCGCCGATCCCGAGGCTTATCACGCCGCGCGGCCACCCTATCCCGATTGGGTGTTTGAGACCCTGCGTGATCGCTGTGGGCTTAAACCCGGAACAGCCACCTTCGAGATCGGTGCTGGAACGGGCAAAGCGACTCGGCGGCTGCTTGACCTGGGCGCAAACCCGCTGGTCGCCATAGAACCGGACCATCGTCTGGCGAGCTTTCTTCGGACAAACAATCAGGATAGCGCACTCACCGTGACCGTCTCATCATTTGAAGAGACTGCTTTCCCCGAAGTAAACTTTGACCTCGGTATCAGTGCCACTGCATTCCATTGGCTGGAGGAGGAACCGGCGCTGAAAAAGGTAGCGAAACTCCTACGGCCCGGCGGCTGGTGGGCAATGCTCTGGAATGTATTTGGCGACCCCGATCGTCGCGATCCGTTCCATGAGGCTACGAATGAGTTGCTCAACGGAGCGGACGGACGCTCCCAGGATAATAGCAAACCCCCGTTCGCCCTTGATGTAAAAGCCCGGTATTCCGCGCTGGAAAAATCAGGCTGCTTTGATCTTATCGAAAACCTGACCGATTCCTGGACACTTGTTTTGGATCCCGCTCAAGTGGTTGCACTTTACCGGACCTATTCGAACATCAACATCCGCCCAGACCGGGAGAGGGTCCTTGCAGAACTTGGCCATATTGCCCGCACCCAATTCAATGGTTCTGTTACCCGAAACATGATCACCGTCCTTTATATTGCACGGCTTCGTGGCTGATATTCGACTGAAAAAATATAGTGTGTAAGTCACAAGCAATTTTGTAAGTTTATCGTATATCACAGACCAACAACTACAAAAAAAGCTTTTAAGGTTTGCGCAGTCGATCAGCAAAAATGGTGAACCGGTTCCTGGCCTAATAGTTGTCCAATTTATTATACGCTGACAAATGGGCAGGGGGAAACGATACAGAAGCTGCTGATCAAGACATTATATCCGAACAACGGGATGTGTCGGGGGTTATAAACTGGGGAAAAATAACCTCAATAGCTCAAAGCGGTCCCTTTAAAGATGAACAGATACTTTTCCTTTGAATAAATTATTTCTGTTACCAGAAGATTTTCGTCTTCGGGCAGGGATAAAAATCCAATGCTCAATTCTCCATATTCTTTCTGAAATAGAATCAGAAATCCAATTCTAAGTGGCCAATTATTTTTTTGCGACAAAACACCATGCTAGTAATATTTGACCAGTCTACTTATTAAAAAGATCGCAATTCAAATGAAAGGTTCTTTCATCATTGTTTTTTTATTGATGGAGTTTATCGCCCTTTTAAATGGTCCTGCACTGCGGGCCCAGGAAGGTCGTGGCCAGATGTTGACTACAAAAAATAACTTCACCAGTTTTACAAGGAAATATAAGATCCGCGGAAAATTATGGATCGCAAGAAATAATGCATATCTGCGTCATCCCGATGCAAATTTTGGTGACCAATACAGTCCCAACATCAATGCGGTGGAACTTTTTGAAAAAAGAACGATTGATACTAAATTTTACATTAATAAAGATACTCCTACGATATGTTATTCTCAACGGTCATCGAGCCCCATGCATTTCAAAAAAAATGGACTATGGATTACCGTTGATACCCGGCTTAGTCCAAAAGGCCCGTTATTGTATGAAGCATCGAACCAGGAAAATCCTCTGGGATTTGACATTAAAAGGAAATCGTCTTATATCGTTACAGCGGATGGTAGGACTTATTTCAATAATTGGAAATTATATGGAGAAAACGGGACTGCTGAAACTTTGTTAGCCACCCCTGATTGGACACATTATACAGCCGGAGATGATGGGATAGCAATAAAAAATATTTTTCCAGGCATCGACGCAGAAATGAAAGTCTCGCGAGGTTCGATTAAAACCAATTTTATAGTACATGCCAATAAATTTTCCGCTTATAAAACGCTGCTGTTCAGAGATTCTTTTTTGAATGGTCATCCAGGCAATTTCACTTTCACCAATGGACTCCCGGGAAATGGTGTGGTCTCATCTGCTGAATTCCGTGTGAGTGCAGGGACCGTTTTTCGTGTAAAAGAAGGGGTCATGTACCAGAAAGAAAGTCCATCTTCCTTTCAGTTCATTCCCTATTATCTTGACCATAATAAATTGACCATGGTCATCCAGAGCGATTTTTTAAACAGCCAGTTTAAGAGGGGCGATGTGATCATAGATCCCCTGGTGCAGGACATGGGGATGCTGAAAAAGGGCATGATTACCGGATCACATTCAAATCAGGATTGCAGCCTGGATAGTGCTTGCGAGTACGACTTTACGGTTCCTGCTCCAGCTGGGGCTACGCTGACGGATGCCATGTTTTCGTTTGGATTTACCGCTAACGCCCCATGTGTTGGCCAGGACGGGGCTTTTTCGTTAGCCATCAATGGGGGGTGTGCCTCTCAAATCTATGTGGGTACTGCTGCCGGTCCGGGACAGCAGAATTTTCCAAAACAAAGTATCCTACTAAATAACGGAGCCGGCGTAGCTGGCTGTTTTCCCGCCCCCGTTTGCGGCCTGCTCCCACAAAATATTCCTTTTAGTTTTTATTTCTATAGAAAGTGCCATGGCCCAGATGGTTGTGATGGATCCTGCATTGCAGCCTCTCAGGATCTGACGATAACCCTGGTCGGGCGAACTTTTGACTCTGCTTCCTTGAGCGCATCGCCGCTAAATAGTTGTTCAGGTGCTCCGGTGACCTTGACAGCCAGAGGATATTACGGGATACCCCCTTATAACTTCGTATGGCAGGGACTACCGCAATTCACAGGTGATTCAGTAATCCAGGTTAGTCCCAAAGCCAATACTACATATACGGTTCAGATCAGCGATCCCTGTATAGTTAAAGGCAGCAACCCGATAATGAAAACCATCAACGTGAATGTGGTTTCTAAACTAGCCACACCAGTTTTCACATCCAACAGTCCCGTGTGTACCGGGGGCCAGCTTATTTTATCGGCACCAGCCATTCCAGGTATAACATATTTTATAGAAAATCCGAGCGCAGGGTTGGGTGGTGGTCAATACACCAGTAGCGCTGTTTTTGACAATGTAACTGCTGCATATTCCGGAACCTGGATCGCTGTAGCCTCCGATGCAAATGGTTGTTCTTCAGATACGGCCAGTACGAATGTAGTGATCAATCCAGCGCTTTCTCCGTCCGTAACGATCACTGCTTCGGCTACAACCATTTGTACTGGTACAAAAGTCAGCTTCACGGCAACCGTCACCAACGCCGGAAATTCACCCACTTATCAGTGGCTGTTAAATAGCAATAAAGTAGGCACCAACAGCCCGGTATACAGTAGCAGCAGTTTTGCCAACAACGACGCGGTAAGCTGTGTCGTATCTGCTAGCGGGCCTTGTGCGGGTGCCGTCGGTATTTCAAACACCATTGTATTAAATGTGAGCGCGGCGATTACACCAACATTTGATGCCATCGGGCCGCTATGTCAAAATTCAACTCCTCCGGTGCTGCCACCCATATCCAAAGAAGGAATAGCTGGATCCTGGAGTCCGGCCACCATCAAGACATCCAAGCTTGGAACTGCGACTTATAATTTTACGCCATCAACCGCGAGCAATTGCTCAACCCCAGCGACTTTAAGTATCACCATTGTTACCAGCGTCTCCCCAACTTTTCCAACAATACCCGTTTCATTTTGTTTGAACGACATAGCGCCGGCGCTACCGTTGACGTCTAAGGAGGGTATAAACGGAACCTGGAGTCCTTCCTCTATCAACACTTCAAACCTCGGCAGTACCCAATATACTTTTACGCCTACGGCAGGTCAATGTGGAACACCTTCACAACTCACGATTGTAGTCAACCCACTGCCTGAATTGAGCCTGGGGCCAGACCTAACCATTGCTCCTGGATCAAGTACTACAATCAATGTCTCGGTGACTGGTAATATCATTTCTTATCTATGGGAGCCTTCTAGCGGGCTGAACAATTCGACCATTAAAGATCCCGTGGCGAGCCCCTCTTCTACTACTATCTATAAGCTGGTTGTTACAGATAACAACAAATGTGAAGCCAGCGACAGCATTAAGATTATTGTGTCTGGCGGGGGAACATCAAAAGTTTTAGTGCCAAATGCTTTTTCACCAAATGGAGATGGCATCAACGATACATGGGTCATCACCAATCTTTCGGCCTACCCTGGGGCAACCGTAGACGTGTTCAACCGGTACGGGCAGCTTGTTTTTCATTCAGAAAATTATAACAAAGCATGGGATGGAACTTTTAATGGTAAGCTCCTTCCAATGGGAACATATTACTATATCATAGATACAAAAACCAATGAAAAGAAAATTGCCGGTTCCGTCACTATATTTAAGTAACTCATAGTTTCAATATGATGATTTTGGGAAAGAAATTTGTATTCAGTTGTGTATGTTTTTTGATGGGGGGATACGTGTCTGCCCAACAACAACCATATTATACACAATACATTTTGAACAATTTCATCCTAAATCCTGCCCTGGCGGGAATAGAAAATTACTGGGACTGTAAGGTCAGCTACCGCAATCAGTGGGTCGGTTTAAATGGCGCACCTACCACGCTTTATCTTACCATAAACGCTCCTCTGGGAAAATCAGAATATGACAACGAAACACCCGTCACGGTCCCGGATCTTAAAGCCAAGAGTCTGGGTGCAAAACAATTCTTGATGGAGTATACAGCACCACCGGCGCACCAGGGAGTTGGTTTTACAATTATAAATGATAAAACTGGTCCCCTTAGTCGAATCGCCGCCTATGGCTCTTACGCTTATCATCTGCCCGTGAGCCTCAAAACCAGTTTGAGTTTTGGCCTGTCTCTTGGTGTACAGGAGGTAAACGTTGACGTAAACGCCGTAGATTTTGGGCAGGCTAATCCCGTCGATCCTGCTGCTTTGGAAAGCGGGTATCTAAATAAGCTGGAACCAGATGTCAATGCCGGTCTTTGGTTATCGAATAAAAGTTATTTTGTGGGATTGTCTGCTCAACAAATTGTTCCTGTTCCTATTAATTCCAGCAATGGAACAACCACCTCCAATGGAGTTACGTTGTTAACAGGAAAGTTGGTTCCGCATACCTTTTTGACTGCAGGTTATAAGATATTAGCCAGTGCTGACATCAATATTCTGCCTTCCGTTATGATCAGTTATGTGCAACCACTGCCCGTTGGGGTCGATGTGAACGCCAAAATTCAATACCAGGATTTGCTTTGGTTGGGATTTTCATATCGCTATCGACAAGGTTATGCGGTAATGATGGGGATCAACATCAGCAGCACGGTGAATCTTGGCTATTCTTATGATTATACCACCACCCAGCTGAATACGGTGAGCAATGGTACACATGAAATAGTACTTGGATTCTTGTGGAGAGGAAATAAAAAGAATTCTTATTCAAAATAGCTTTATTAGAAGTATCAGAAGGGATCTAACAACAAAAAATATTACATATGCGATATAATTTGATTCGACAAATCACCAAACGGGGATATTATATGCGACCTGGATATTCATTGAGTTTTATGCTGTTTTTATTTATTTCGCTTCTATTGTGCTCTTTCGACAAAACACATACCTATACTAGGCCGGCTCATACCATTGATGCAGTTGCCGACAACACAAGAATTAAAGATACTTTAAGACCTGCTACCGAAGCATTGCCGGGCAAAGTTTCAAATGAGGAATTTAAGAAAAAGGCACTTGACAAAATAAAAGAGTTTCAAGGCTGTCTTTACATTTTATGTGATCAAAAGTCGGGAAATGTTGCGCTGGATAACGCAGTAGATCAAGCTACCAGTTTATTTGTTGATGGGGCAATTATAGAAGTTTCCTCGTTGCATAGCGATGAAAAGAAACACTTAAGGGTGCGGGATTTTCTGGAGAAATTTAGAAACCTTCGCTACGATCGGGTTGTGATTACTTTCTCTCACGTAGACTACGTAAGCAATATTCGCAAAGGACCAGACGGTAAATATTATGGATTGGTCAGCTTTGAACAAACTTTCCGCGCCTACAGTGATGGACGATTGATTTATGAAGATGAAACAAAAAAGACGACTGAAGTCCAATTGATTGTTTACGAAAGAAATCTCCGTGGTAATACTATTCAACAATGGGATGTAATGTTATCAGATGTTGAGGTATTGGGCACAAAAACCCCAAGACCATAATCGCATTTTAATATGGCAAAAACTTATTTTTTAAAATATTGGATTTTTATTTTCTTTTCTATTTGCCAACATCGCCTCTTCAGCCAGTCGTTTTCAACCAATGACAGGGCTAAAGAGAAGCATTTTGTTTACGAGGTTAAGGAAATTGATGAATTTATTGAGAGATTTAATGACGATCCAGGCTCTTTCATAAGGGGAGTTTACAAGGCCCACCATGCCAAATTCAATATTGACAGGCAACATTTGATCCTGAGTTTGTTCAATTATGAAAACATGTCTTGGGATAGTGTTATTATGAATAAGTTTATCTCAGATGTTACAAAAAAGAAAAAGCCGATTTATCTTGATTTTTACGGCGATAACTGGTACGCTGAACTGACATGCAAATTCAAATACAATTCTTCTTCTATTGTAATTCCTATAATAATGGAAATTGAAATGACCCCAAACAAAGGGTCTAAGTGGATGATTGTGGCTGTCGGACCCAGCACCTTAAAATCTAAAATAGTTGTGACTGAATTGGCTCAGAGTAAAGTCAAAACAAAGTTTATCAGTCCGACCAGCTATGGTACAAATTTTGTTTCTTTAAAAAGAGCTTTTGATGACAAGGAGAATTTATCCAATTACTTTAAAAGCGCCAATTTAAAAAGATCCAATATGTTGGAATTTTACAATGCTATTTTGAATCGGCAGATTGATTTTATGGACGTAATCAAAATAAAATATCATTTTTTATTGAATAACAATTGGGTATTTACTGTCGAGAATTTTCCCAGGGAGGAGCTAAACTCGGGGTGGCTTATTAATCATATCGAGAATGTTAATTCGCTCGAGATGGAAAACTATAGGAAGAAATTATTGGATGGCAATTAATTTTCAAAATTATGACCCGGCGATTAAACCGTTAATTGGATGTATAGGGTAATTTATTTCTTTATTGGATTCAACTGCATCGTTCACATATGCTGTGGCCAGGATACTATAACTACGAACGATGAAAAGGTTATTAAGGCAAAGTCAGAAATTATAGTGGGGAGATACTTTAATAACCTGCTAAATACCATTTCTTATACTGGTGCTGAAAGTACCGATATCAGGGAGCTGATCAAACAGAGCTTTGAAGACAGTGACAAACAAATATTTCTTAATGACCAAATCGCCATTGCTGATGATATCAGTGATCCTGGTTACTCAAATTCCACGAATGCCCCGGATGTACCCGTTGTCCAATACCTAAATGCTTTTAACACCTTTTATGGAAAGAGTGATTCAAATTCTGTGTACTTCAGCGATGTTAGATTTTCTCCTGTTAAAAAAGGAAGAAAAAATATTTTTATAAATGTTTATTATACTTCTTTCTTTAAGAACATTTGCTTGTCTCACCCGTCCACCCCATACAAGCCTGAAAGAAGGGTTGCGGAGATATTCATACGAAAGAGTAATAAGAACAAATGGCTTTTATATATTTCAAGAATTGGTTATTTCACTTCGACCGATACTCTAAATGATTTTTCGGATAATATTGTAATAATAGACCCAAAGAGCCCAATTAATTCCTCTGAGCGAATAGATGAATCATTGGATTCGGCTGGTAAATTCAGCCAATATATTGACCAGGCCCGCATAGAGGAAAAGAGACGAAATTACCAAACTGCTATTAGTTTATATTCAAAGGCGATAGACCTCGCGCCTGATAAGGCAGATTTTTACGAAGCCCGGATAAAGGATCTCAATGCATCTTTCCGAGTACTTGCTGATTTCGATGAGAAATACACAGCGGGGTATTATAAGGTGGCCATTAAAGGATATACAGAACTTCTCAAAAGGCCTCAGTTAAATTCTAATTATTCCAATTCAGATTATTATTTGGGGAGAGCAAAATGCTTCGACAAAATGGGGCAATTGACAAAATCCTATAACGAGCAAGTCAAATATTACAATGACGCACTGAGCGACTATGCAAAGTCTTATGAATATGACAATGATAATATGGAGGCAATTCGAGACCGGGCAGATCTCTATAGACGTATGAATAGAAACGTTGAGGCACTAACTGAATACAGAACCTACCTAGCAAAGGATCCAACCGATCCATCCGTTTACCAAGCAATGGCAGACCTTCACAGGCTCAACGGAAATCCGGACCAGGCTTTAAAAGATATAGATCCTGCGCTGGCTCAAAGCAATATTGATTCGATTTCTAAATCAAAGCTGAATATTGAAAAAGGCATATTATACGCACAAAAAAGTGACTATTCCAGTGCCGAAGATTATTTTACGCGGGCCATTGGTTTGGACAACAATAGTTCTTTTGCATATTATGAGCGCGGGATAAATAGAATTAAAATGAATAAAATTCAAGGCGCTGCAAGTGATCTTATTTCTGCCCGTAAAAAGGGTCTTGGGTCAGCGAATATTATGAAAATAGATAGTTCTGCACAATTAATATTTGAACGCGGATCCTATGCTCTCAGCATTGGTAACAACGATTCGGCTTTGATATATATTAATGCCGCAATTGATATTAATCCAAATAAGAGTTACTATTATTTTGCCAGGGGTGAGTGTTATTTTTCTAAAAAAAATTTTGAGGAATCGACTAAGGCATATTCACTCGCTATCGGATTATTGGCCAATTATCCCGAGGCATACTACAAGAGGGGATTGGCCAATCTTCAGTTGAATAAGGCTACTGATGCTATCGCTGACTTTACAAAGACAATTCAATATAACCCACAATTTTATTTGGCACAAAAGAGTATTGGTGACGCATATTTTTCGATTAAGGATTATAAGAATTGTGCCTCGAGTCTTGAAGCTTGCCTAGAGATGAGTTCGCTCAAGGACGCACATTCGACCAAGATGATCTTAGAGATTTATAACACGATAGGTAAGGCTTATTTCGGCATGAAGAATTATGCCAAAGCCCTGGACAATTACAGAAAATATCTTGCCTATCGCCCAAGTGAAGTTCCTCCTTCGCTTAACTATGAAATGGGAAATATTTATATGAACATGGGTAAATACGACTCTGCCCATACCTACTTGAATAGATCCTATCAAAATGACCCGACGAACGGGTATATTTTATATAGCATGGCTAGTTGCATTTACTTACGCGGAAATACGGATGAGGCCTTGAAATGGTTTGAGAGATCTTTTCAGACAAATGCATTGAAACGAAGTTTTGTAGACCAGGACACGTTGTTGGGATCTTTGCAGGACAATAAAAGGTTTAAGGACTTAAAAAATAAATATCTTTAATATGCAGAAAAGACGCGTTGATTCCTCTGTTTTGCAGGTGTATTTTAATTTGGCTGATAATGAATCCTGAAAGTATACATAGTTTATTGGAAGTTGGCCAAAAGAACAAACAGGAAGACTACTTATGGCCTATTCCAGGTAAGGCAACCGTAAATGACAGAGTGTTCATTGTTTGTGATGGAGCCGGAAGTTTCGATAACGGTGAAATCGCGAGTAAATTGATCTGCCAGTTTATGGCGGCGAACGTTTTGAAATTTGGTGAACGTAAAATGTCTGGAGAGCTGATCAACGGATTATTAAATGAAGCCAGAGACCGATTGATTACTTATGCCCGGGAGTATCGGTTGGACACCGATCTAAGTACGACATTTTCAATGCTCATTTTATATGACCAAATGGTGCTGGTTTCCTGGACCGGCGACAGCCGGATTTATCAATTGCGGGATGGGGAAATTATTTTTACAACTGAAGACAATGCACAACTAAGTAAACCGACCCAGCGAGCAGCCATTGCGCGCGGGATCAAAGCAGATAGTTCACCAATATATGCTGAAACGAAATGGATTGAAGATGTACAGGTTGGTGACTACTTTTTACTTTGTAGCAAAGGCTTAATAGAAAATGTAACCGAAGATGATATTAAATTGTTGGTTGGCCGAAATGATAAGACAAATATGGACCTGGCCGGGTCTTTTAAGCAATTAGCTTTTGAAAAGACTCAGGACAATTATTCCATGTATTTGATAAAAGTAGGTGTAGGCATACTGGAAAGGGGGGTTAAGAGCGGAATTTTTGAAAAAAAGAAGCTAATGAGTGGTATCGTGAGGCCATTCTTTATCCTTGCGGTGACTATCATTGGTCTGTTGATAATGGTTTTTTATTTTCAGAATGCGAGAACATCAGATCCCACACCCAAATTTAAAAAGCAAAGCACTCAACCGGCAGAAGTTTTACGTGAGGATAGTGTTCCGAGCGCAATCGTTATAGCCGCACCCCTCAAGCCAGTTATTGCAGTGACCGATTCGGTCAAAAATATTAGCGACAGCCCCCGAATTGTTCCGAGGATTGATAGTCCTGAAGTTATTCAGGTCGAAGAGAAACCGCCTCAAATAAATCAAACCCCCGTAGAGCAAAAAAAACGAACGGCGCAGCTGTTGATAAAATTCACGACGGATGAGTCGTGCAAACTCAAAATCACAAATATAGATTTGGATGAAGTGATCGATTGGGATTTATCCCAGGATGATAGCGGGACCATTTTTTTAAAGCCCGGAAAATACTCGATCGTCGCAACGAGTGTGATCAATAGCTCTAAGACCAAAACTTATGATTTTGAGGTGAAACCCGGATATACGCATAATACGCAGAATCTCCATATAAGTTTTTGATAGCTGGTCTCTTACTTCGACAAAAAGTGGGCTAAATGAGGAAGTTTTGTTTGATCCTTTAAGTTCCTATTGGATTTTAATTGGACATCCATGACATGGGTCAGGAAAACTTCCTTCGCTTGAGTTATAAAATGTCGAATTTCGATTTGCATAGCGACAAGAAAGTTTTATAAAGTCATGCATACCCCTTACACTAAACATCCTCTGGTTACCGTAGTGATACCCACCTATAACCGGCTTGCCCTCGTTGAGCAAGCCATCGCATCTGTTATCGCGCAGACCTATGCTCATTGGGAGTTGATAGTTGCAGATGATGGCTCGGATGATGGCACTTGTGAAGCAATCCTTTCAATGAAGGATTCCCGGATCAAAGTATTAGAGTTGACTCATAGTGGCAATATCGCATTGCTTCGAAATTTAGCCGTTAGAACCGGATCTGGAGAATGGCTGGCTTTCCTGGATTCTGATGATGTTTGGATTCCGCAGAAATTGGAATTACAATTATTTTTTTTACTGCAAAACAGGAAACGTTGGGGGTATGGGGGTTATGAATTAATGAATAAAAATATGGGTACGATTCCAAATAAAGCGGGGATATATCGACCTATTTCAGGGTGGATAGTTAAGGAAGTGCTGACCACGGAGGCTTCTGTCAACATCGGCACATTAATGCTTGAACGAACTCTTTTTGAGGAAGTTGGCGGGTTTAATCAGGATGCAGAACTTTTATACCGGGAGGACTACGAACTGGTAATCAGGTTAGCCTTAAAATCAGAAGCATTGGCAATTCCTGAGTTGTTGATGCGGGTGAGAGAACACGAGGGGCGAGCAACGAATGCTTTTGAGTATGGCCATGATCGAACGGCAGCCGTGTACGAACATTTTATTCGGACATGTCCAGAAAAACAGTTCGCAAAAATAGCGAGCCGACGTATGGCAAGAGAACTTGCAGAATCGGCGATAATAAGAATAAAGGGAAAGGAATATTTAAGCGCAATCAGGCGGTTGGGGAAGGCCCTGGTAAAAGGTGATAAATGGCGTCACTTGCTTTCCGTTGTTCGCCGTGGTTTTACTTCCTCCAATCACCAACGGAGGTCTTCTTAGGCGAAATGATACTCTAAGGAAAGGCAATCACCAACGATTTCTTGGCTGGTGCCGGAGGGTTGACTAGAATTATTCTTTGCTAGGCGGTCTACGATGCCACCACGATGCCAGTGAAGAGCCGGTTATGTTCATCGTCGGGCCAAACACGGCCGGCGCCAAGCCCACCGTAGCCAGTTTTCCCATGGTCAGGGCGAGCCCGGATGCCAATCCTCCGTTTTGCATGCCAACTTCCAGTGACACGGTCCTGCAGTCTTTCTCACTTAATTTGAATAGGCGAGCCGACCAATAACCCAGGATATATCCGGCAATATTTTGAATAAAGGTTACCAAAATCAATTTTAATCCGACTTCCAGCAGGCTGTCTCTGCCCGTTGCCGTTATAATAACGATGATGAAAGCTATTCCCACCATAGAAATCTTTGGCATCGCCTTATCAATGAATGTAAAACGACCGCGAACGAATCGATGGAATATGAGACCCGCAGTAATTGGAATAATTACGATCTTGGTGATATCCCAAACCATCGACCAAAAATGAATCTCGATGAACTCGCCACCCAGCAATTGTATAAGCAGGGGAGTGAGCAGGGGCGCCAGAATGGTTGATACGGTAGTGACTGTTATCGAAAGAGCGAGGTTTGCACGGGCAAGATAGGACATTACATTAGATGCCAAACCGCTGGGGCAACATCCTATGAGAATTATTCCAGCCGCAATTTCTTTTGGAAATTTAAATACAGATGCTAATGTGAACCCAAGGACTGGCATAATAGTATAGTGACAAAGAATTCCGATGAAAACTCCCTTTGGCTGCTTCAGTACGTTCCTGAATTCTTTTGCGCTCAATTCAGAACCCATACCAAACATGATAACCTGAAGCAAGGGAAGAATCAAACTGGATAGTCGCAAGGGACCAATATGTTGAAAATAAGCTGGGTAATACATGGCCATGCTGACAGCAGCAAAAATGATCAGCGTGAAAGAGAATCCCCTCAATATCTTAGAACTTAAAAAAGCAAGGGATAAGAAAATAAAAAAGCTCATTAAGGACCATCCCGAATACTGGTAAATACCTTGGAGATTAAAACATACATAACAAATAAAAAAAAATAGTGCCGTTAAATAGATCGGAAGGCTTCGTTTCATCTAAGACAAATTTATGGTTCCAGATATTCGTTGACGGCAATTAGCCATTCTAAGGCAGCATGAAGGCAATGTATTTTCCACTGGATTTTAATCCTCTTCCACCACCTGCTGCAATGACTATGAACTGCTTATTTTTCACTTCATAAGTTATCGGCGTTGCAAATCCTGCTGCCGGAAGAGGGTATTCCCAAACGACTTTTCCGGTTTTTTTATCAAAAGCCCGAATTTTTTCGTCTCTGGTCGCAGCGATAAATATCAGGCCTCCATCTGTTACCAATGGTCCGCCATAATTTTCTGTGCCTGTGACTGGGATACCCCTTTTTGTCAATTCGGGAAATTCCCCCAAGGCAACTTTCCAATTGTATTTCCCGGTATTTAAGTCTATTGCACTCAAGCTTCCCCATGGTGGCTTGATCGCGGGGTATCCATTCTGGTCGTATACCTTCTCCCAGGTTTTAGCATGGAATTTGGGGAAATACGGGAACGCCTTTTTTTTGTCAGCGGCGTATTTAACCTGATTCGTTGTCCCAGATTTTTCATGATCAACCTTTTTATTAAGAAGAAATTGAACAAGTGCTGTTCTTTCCTCTGAGCGAAGCTGTTTAAATGAGGGCATTCTGCGACGACCTTCCTGCAAAATGTCAAATATTTCTTTTTCATTCAAATGAAGACTGGTCGGCAGCAGACTCGGAATTTCAGTTCCATTGCCTTTTCTGTCCAGTTTGTGGCAGGGGGAACAATTGGTAACATATATCCTTTCTCCTTCTGAGCGGTATCGTTTTTCTTTTATTTCGGCTGAATAGGGTTCCATTTGTAGTTTCCACAGGCCGTTGTTGGAATTCTGATAAAGAATTCCATCTGAGTCCACGGCATTGCCGCCCCATTCAGCTCCCCCGTTATAACCATATAGTAGGGTGGCTTTTTCACCCGGCGGGATGAATTTGTCAGCATGGCTCGTAGAATCAAATAACTTTTTGATGAAATCGTGCGATTCGGACGTCAGATCCGTAATATCGGTATCAGTAAAGACCTGATTGGAAAAAGGAAGGGGCAGGACCGGATATTTCTGGACGGGCCAGGGATGTTCACCAGATAGCCCATTTGTTGGAACTTTTCTTTCTTCTACCGGGAAAATCGAAGTTCCCGAGTCGCGGTCCAACACAAATATTAAACCATCCTTGGTGGCCTGGACAACAACATCTCTTTTCTTCCCTTCATGAAGTATGGTTGCGAGATTGGGGGGACAGGGGATATCCCGGTCCCAAAGATCATGATGAATGGTCTGGTAATACCATTTCAAGTGACCGGTCTGCGCATCCAGGGCGAGAATACAATCTGAAAACAAATTTTTCCCTTCTCTGGCCCCGCCGTAATAATCTGCAGCCGGAGAACCCGTGCCCAAATACACCATCCCTCTTTTTTCATCCACGGTCATTCCACTCCAGTTATTTGCGGCACCGATCTTTTTATATGCATCTTTGGGCCATGTTTCGTATCCGGGTTCCCCGGGAATGGGGACCGTATGAAAAACCCATTTCAGTTTACCCGACAAGACATCAAATGCTCTTATATAACCGGGAGCCGCATCCCCTCCTTCAGAAACAGCAGATCCAAGAATAAGGATATCCTTATAAATCACCCCAGGTGTCGTGGCAGCAACATATAGGTTGCTTACATCATAGTTAAGGTCAAGTCCCACATGCAAATCGATTTTCCCAGCCCTTCCAAAATTTTCGACTGGTTTTCCTGTTTGGGCATTAATTGCAAATAGGGAACTGCCGGCGGTAAATAAAATGCGCTTGTCATCACCATTTTCCCAAAATGCAACCCCTCGGCTTGTAGTAATTTGGGAGCTCGTATCCTTGAACGGATCAAATTCCCAGATTTTGACTCCGGAAACCGCGTCCAGCGCGAAAAGCTTCAACAGGGGACTGGTAGCATACAACACCCCATCAACGACAATCGGCTGACATTCCATTTCGAAATGCCCCTTTGCGGGTGATAGGGGTTCGGAATTGTAGATCCATGCAACTTTTAGTTGATTTACGTTATCCGTATTGATTTGCGTTAAATGAGAATACCTGTTTCCCGCTTTGTTGCCTCCATAAACTGCCCAGTCCGTTGAAATCAAACTGGCGCTTGTTTGAATGTCTTTTTTTGAAGATTTGCAATCACTTAAAAAATAGGAAAACACAAGAAATGGAAACAACCATGTATAACTTGATTTTTGCTTCATGCACTGATTTTAGGGTTGTACCGGGCAGGTGTAAAATTGATAAGTGATTTTCCAATCGATGGTCTCACCAGGATTGATCTTTAGCTCAATGTAGGGCTCGGGACAAAGTATGGTCTGACATGCCCAGAAAGCCAATTTTGAAATCGCATGATCGCCCCAAATAGTGATCCCCGCTCCCGTTTTGTGATTTTCAATTTGGAAATGGTAATCGTTTGAAGATGTGCCATACCCTTCCAGGAGTGTGTAAGCTTGTTCATTTTTGGAGAATGGACGGGCAACTATGATCTGGTTGCCACTGATGACTGTCATATCACCCATTCCCTGGCCTTCTTTTTTCTCCACAAGGGGAAAGGTGAACCGAATTACATGTTGAGGTCCTACCGGCTGCCGGTCGATAAAAAATAAATTATGATCGTATGCACTGGTCTCAATGGTTTTCCTACC
>JABDAN010000040.1 GCA_013289175.1 Bacteroidota bacterium | reverse complement strand
TCACGGTCCCCAGCGTGATCAGCAAAGCCCCCACACCGGCAGCCACATAGATCCACCATCCAATGCTAGTCCGGTATGTATAGTGCTCCAGCCAGTTGTGCATAAAATAGCTCGCCAGGGGGAAAGCCAGCAACAACGATAGCGCCACAAGTTCCACGAAATCCTTGCTCAGCAAACCCCAGAGAGTGAACACCGAAGCACCTAAAACCTTTCTTACGCCGATCTCCTTCACCCGTTGCTCCGCCATATACGCCGCCATCCCAAACAACCCCAGACAACTGATGAAAACGGCCAGGATCGCAAAAAAACCCGCCAGCTTTCCTATTCGTTCCTCCGCCTCGAATTTGCTCGCATAACGCTGATCTGCAAAATTGAAGACAAAAGGAACCGATGGCGCGTAGACCTTACAGATACGCTGTATCTTGTCCATGGCGTCATGAACACTAACCATCGGGTTGATCCTGATATTTAAAAACGTCTTAGCGTCCGTCAAGTAATAAACCGACTGCTTCACAGGTTCATAGGGGGAACTCACGACCACGTCTTTTATTACTCCGATGATTTGCTTGTCTTTGCCCCATAATTGTATGGTCTGTCCCACGGGATTGATAAGACCCATAAAACGAATGGCCGCCTCATTCATGATAACAGCATCGGAATCCGAATGCATCTGGCCCGAGAAATCCCGGCCTTCCACAACCTGCCAACCCACCGTTTTCCCATAGGCCGCCGTCACTCCGATATCAGCGAACGACACTGAAAGATTCGGGTCCATCCCCTTCCAGCTCAAATTGCCGGTATTGCTATTGTTGCCCGTGATTGGACCCGTAGCTTCCGCTACTGCCGTCACGAAGCCGGATTTTAGCATATCGTCCTGTACAGCATTAAAGTGATCATGGATGTCATTTGTCGGCATGTATATGTTCAGCAGTCCCCTGCCTGTGTATCCCACGGGTCTGTCTTTGGCGAATTGGATCTGCCGGAACACGACCACTGTACCGATGATGAGGATCACCGAAACGGAGAATTGCAACACGACAAGCACCTTCCGCGGAACAGCCGCAAACCGTCCCGCCCGGTAAAGGCCTTTTAGCACCTTCACCGGCCGGAACGCCGAAAGGTAAAAGGCTGGATAGCTCCCTGCTATAATACCTGTAAACAAAGTGAACAACACTGCTAACCCCCAAAAAAAGGGGTTTTTCCAGGGAATAGAAGTGTCCTTACCCGCCACCTCATTGAAAAAGTTGAGAAGCAGAGTGGTTAGTAGGAGCGAGACCGAAAAAGCCAGCGCGGAGATAAGTATCGATTCAACGAAAAACTGGTTTACGAGTTGGCCCCGCCCGGAACCGATCGTTTTCCGGATTCCGACCTCCTTTGCCCGCTTTTCGCTGCGCGCCGTGCTGAGGTTCATAAAATTGATACAGGCCAACAGCAATACAAGTCCGCCGATGATACCAAAAAGCCAGACATCCTCTATCCTTCCGCCAACCGATACGCCATTCTTAAAGTCCGAATACAGGTGCCAGTCAGCCATTGGCTGCAGGAACAGCGCGGCCTTGTGGGGATCACCCGGGTCCATGTTCTTTCGCTTTGCATCCTTAATTTTTAACGACACAGCAGTCAGGTCGGCATGTTCCGCCAATTGCACGTACAATTGATAGGAATTACTGCCCCAGCTGCTCCGATTCTCCCCAGGGACAAGATGTTTGAAATAATAATCCCAAGGTCCCATGAATTCTGCCCAGTCCTGCCACAATTTCGAATTCTCCGGAAGGTCTTTATAGACACCTCTCACGATAAAATTAGCGGTGTCATCCATCCGGATCGTTTTGCCGATCGCATCCACACCGCCAAAAAGTTTTTTCGCGAGCGACTGTGACAACAGGATAGCCGTCGGATCCTTCAAGGCCTCCTTGTCTCCCCCGATCATCGTCAAACCCAGCACTTCCGGACCATCAGGCTCAACAAAGGGTCCTGTCGGGAAAAAGCTTTTCTCACCGACCGAGAACACATGATCCTGCGACCAGGACGACAGCACGACATGCTTGAAATCACTGCCATAGTTCTTCCGCAGTTCCGCACCCAGCAGGATAGGTATCGCAGGCCCGGTCTCTATTTTCCCATTGTAGGTCTGGTTCTGCATGACCTGCGCTACCCGCTTGTAATTCGGATCATACTGGTCAAAGGTCAGCTCATCCCATATCCATAGGCCGATCAGCATGGCCACAGTCATCCCTATCGCCAGACCCGAAATATTGATGGCTGAATATCCTTTGTGCCTGACCAGGTTGCGCCAAGCGATTTTAAAATAGTTGTAAAACATATTAACATGTTTGATTCAAAGGGACACCATGACAATGCCAAGTTTACAAATAATTGTCAATCAAAAAAATATAACTAACCTCGGCCAATGGCTGTCCGTTTTTGATACTATATATGTCCTTATTTGGATTAATATGACTCGTTCTCAAAGCGAAAAACATAGGTGCAAGAAGGATTACATGCTTGACATGCGGTACCGTCAAATAAAATACTGTCTTTTTACAGCTAAAATTTTCCCTCGCTCCCCGAAAGTCATGGATTATGCGGCGAGTCTTTCTGATGGGGTTATCCTGACTTCCTTTTTTTGGTTATTTCTAATTATTCCAACATATTGAAACATCCCAATTTTATCACTATTTAAGAGCTTGAACAACTGATCTGCAGTTTCAATCACCTGGTCGTTGAATGAATAAAGAATATCCCCGCTTAAAATGCCCGCCTTTTCAGCAGGGCTATTTGCATCAACCTTTGTGATAAAAAGTGCACTGTGGTTAGCAACCTCAGCTATTGATCTTAATTTAGGTACTAATTCTATTTGCTGCATTTGAAATCCCAAAAAAGCTCGTTTTACTTTGCCATATCTCATTAATTCAGAAGCAACCTCTTTTGCAGTATTAATACTTACCGCAAAGCATAAACCTTGGGTGCCATTTATAATTGCAGTATTAACACCCACCACCTCGCCCTCAGCGTTTATCAAAGGGCCCCCCGAATTACCTGGATTCAAAGCAGCATCCGTTTGAATCATGCAATCCACCGTGTTGCCACTGAAACTTTGCATAGTTCTGCCTAATGCACTTACTATGCCTGAAGTCACCGTATGCTGGAATCCCAATGGGTTTCCAATGGCTATTACCAATTGCCCAACCTTCAGTTTATCAGAATCACCTAAAACAGAGGGTGTAAATTCATTGGCTGAAATCTTAAGTATAGCGAGGTCCGTTACAGTATCCTCTCCAACTAGTTCAGCATTGCATATTGTTCCATCATGCAACGCCACTTTGATTGCTTTGGCTTTATTTACTACATGGCTGTTGGTAAATAAAAAACCGTCTGACGATATTATAAATCCTGAACCACTGCCTTGAGAAATATTTTTATCATTTTTATTTATTATACGGTCAATCTTGACTACGGCACTCTTTACCGCATCTACCGCATTAATAATAGTTTGCGAATAGTTGTCCATGTTATTCAGATTTGCAAAATCTAAACCATCTTATTAAAATGGACTTTATAGCAGCATAAGGGCTTAAAAAGTGAAAATTTGGCAGAATCCTTAGTGAAATGCTCCTCGTAAGTAAATGGAACAACCACTATGTAAAAACTAGCACCCCACAATTAATATCATTTCACTTCTTTCACATCAGGCATTTTCCATGTCTTCTCGAAGAATGGTTTCTCCGGGCCATAAAAACGAGCCAGTAGTTCAAACTGCCGTTGCGGATCGGTAGGTATCCAATTAGATTCTTTGCCCGCCGGAGCTTTCGCGCCAAAATAAATATCCACCGAGCCATCTGGATTTTTCTGAAGTCCTGGCGTTGTAGAAGCACGACTGGAATATTTCATACCCTGAATGAGTGCATGCATTTGACGGTCGTAGGCGGTTACAGACCAGTACAATTTTACCGGCACGTTGGATGGTAAATGCAATGTGTAGGATTTTGATCCGTCGAAGGGCTGATCATTTTTATCTTTGATGGTCATCAGATAATACTGCCCTGCACCCAGGTGTTTTGCACTGAAATAACCGATGGAATAAGCGACAGCACGGCTTCCAATCGGATAACTATCGGGCACTTGGTAGTTGGAGATCAAAGATTTAAGCAGGTCGGGGTAAACCGGCATGGCCCAGTGTGTGCCTTCGTAGAACGGTGGCGTAAATACCTGTTCATATTTTTTATCCAGCCAGCTATGTGCTTCCAAGATTGCCGCATTCAGAATTTCTGTTGTTATGGCATCCGGCTGAAATGGTTTTCCTTTTTCGATACCGATCGTTGACAGCAGGTCAATCATCACCTGATCACGGGGTAGCCAGGGTTCTCTTTGTACATATTGGTTTAGCAGTTCAAAGAAATGGATATTATAAGGAATGGTATTGCTGAAGTGAACATCCAAGAGGTCAACGAAGATGGACTTCGGCGGATTAGCGGCCAGTGCGAACGGATATATTTTTACTTCTTTTCCATAATCAACCGCGCGCTTAAGATCCGGTTCACTGCCGTCAGTTAAGTTAGAACGAAGAATAGCATAACCTGTAAAAGTCGATGAAGGCATCGGAATATAACCTGGAGGTATTTTTCCCTTGTATTCTGGTGGTAGTATAAGATACTTACCTCCTTTGCCCTTGTCTACACCAACAGGCCCGACATCTTCGATGGCTGTCTGCCAGCTATCATCCAGGCTGCCGGTTATGGACGATGCCCCCGCTGCTCGTGGAATTTCCAGGACCACAGGCCCCTGCCTGGTATCATAAAACGGATTAATATATATCACGTCGGGATTCGGCGTAAGGGTCTGATTTTTTGAATTGAGAAGCCCCGACCAATAGACGACCTGATTAAAATCGCCCTTTGCATTCACCAGACTTTCATGCATCAATTCAAAATTTACCGCCGGCATTCCCCAGATAACGGCTTCAATAGCTCGACTATATATTAACTGTTCCTGAATATTTGCAGGCTTAAATGTAACGGTATTTGCCCTGGAAGTCGAATCACTTGTTGTAGCGGTTTTATTCGTCTCTGCTGAATTACAAGCATGCAACATAACCACATACACTGAAACGAATAATAGAGACGGTTTCATAACAAAGTGTTTGGTTTGAATCTTTTGATCAATTTCCTTCGATTAATAAATTTGAGTTTCAACTTGCTTACAGTTTCGAAATCGACTACTAAAGTTAAAAAGTCTCCATCTTATTGGAAAGGTTTTTCAAAGCTGTTAGTTCGATAAAGTGAAGTTTGAAAGGAAGAATAACATAATGAACCTTTGATAAAGAACATTGTCCATAGTTATAAGAACAGGAACCAATGAAAGCTAAGAGTAGTAGATATTTCATGTAAAGTTTAATAGAAGATTCAAATTTAACCGTAATACACAATTTACCATATCGTAAGGTATCATATAGTATCATTATGCATCATACCGTAACATACAGTAACAATTTAACCCACAATCTAGCCACTATATAAAAACCATTAGAATAATCTGGATTTAGTGACAGATAAGGAATGAACAAAATGCCATTAAGGCGAAGAAAAGCAACAAAAGTCAAATGAAATCCTATGAAAATGAATATACTCCGCAGAGGACGTGCGTCTATCGTGGAGAGGTCACTTCCAGATAAAAAAAATGAAAAACCTTGACTAAACGTATTGCTGAGGAATGGGTGGCAGATTGGAGATAAAAATTTTGTCCTCAAAAATTGTATGGAAAATTCGCAGCAAATTGACGGTAATTTCTCTCGTTTGACTTCTCTTCGACAACTATTATGAAGATGAGAGAATAGTTATACGAAGCCGAAAAGTTCAATAATTTCTAATCCTAACCCTATAAAACTTAAAAAAATCCATTACCTTAAACAAACGAATTAATCACTAGCAAAAAGTACATTTTCTTCTGAAGACATAGACTAGGCACCAATTTTGGGGCCTAACCTCTGAAAAATTGACAACCTGGCATCCGGTGTGGCAAAATCAAAGCGCGGTATGAAAATGGAGTAGACCTCGCACCATTGCATCGACCCACAGAGCATATAGGGTCCCCTTGAAAACCAAGTCACCATTGATTGGACACAAGAAAGGACAGCACAATGAAAACAAGACGACAAGAAGACCTTGTGAGAAGTGAAGCACCATCTCGGCGCGAGTTCCTGTCTCGCTCAGCGATGGCCGCTACCACAATCCTCTTATATAGGGATTTAGGCGTGGCAGCGGAGGCGAAAAAGACCTTCACCATCCTGCACACCAACGACCTCCACTCGAATTTCATTGGGCTAGGCCCGGCTTCTGACTACTCCCCGTTTATCACTGGCGACGACAAGACTTTAGGAGGATATGCTCGCCTATCCGCTTTGATTCGCCAGAGGAAGGTAGCCCGCCAAGGTCTTGGCCCGGTACTGATCCTCGACGATGGAGACTACAGCATGGGAACTGCCTTCGGCGGTGCCATTCGTGAGACCGGTGCCGAGCTGCAACTCCTGTCCTTGATGGGTTACGATGCCACTACATTTGGAAACCATGAGTTTGACTTCGGTCCCGAAGGACTGGGTCAATCCATCGAAGTGGCTGTCAAAGCTGGACACGTTCCTGCGATAGTAGCCTCGAACACCAATTTCGATGCAAAAGACGCAACGCTGGCCGATCTTCAGCGTTTGGCGAAGGATGGGGTGATCCGCCGTTATCTCGTGATCGAGCGGGGCGGTGTGCGCTTCGGCATCTTCGGGTTGCTGGGCAAAGAAGCCGTGGTGTACACCCAAGGCGGTGCAGCTTCGTTCCCTGACCCCATCGAGACTGCCAAGGATATGGTGAATGTTCTCCGCGAGAAGGAGAAGGTGGATGTGGTTATTTGCCTTAGCCATGGTGGCGTAGCGAGGGGAAAGGATGGTAAATTCACCGGCGGCGATGACGTACGCGTGGCTGAGTCAGTGCCCGGCATCGACGTAGTCATTGGTGGCCACAGTCATACTGCGCTCCAAGAGGCGATTATCGTCAACGGCCGCACCCCCGTGGTGCAGGCCGGAAAATACGGACAGTACCTCGGCGAACTGGTGATCAGTGTGGACGACGCCAAGCTAAAAGTGGAGTCCTACCAGCTTCACCTGATTGACGACACCATTGCCGGCGACCAGGCCATTGCCGACGAGGTGAACGGGTTCAAGAAGACTGTTACCGCGGTAGTTTTCGCATCCCGAGGCTACAGCATTGATCAGCCGCTGGCAGTAGCGCCGAAGGATCTGCCAAACACTTTCACAGACATCGCCGCCGGCACGCCGCTGGCCAACCTCGTCACCGACTCATTCCGCAAAGCCACCAACGCCGAGATCGCAATCACCGCCAATGCAATGATGCGTGCGGGATTAACAAGGGGGAAGTCAGGCGTGCAGACCGTTTACGACGTGTTCGCTGTGGCGCCCCTAGGCGCTGGTATCGTAGATACAACGGCGGGCAGCGCGTTGGTGACGGCTTACTTCACAGGGCGGGAGTTGAAGCATATGCTTGAGTTTCTGCTTCTGGATAATCCAACCCACCCGGGCGAATCTTTTCCTCGCACCTCGGGCATGAGGTTTCACTACGATACATCGCGCCCAACGTTTGACGTCGTAACGGCTGTCGAAATAGGAGACCTTGATCACGGTTACCGTGCGATCGACATCACAGGAAAAGACGAACATTTGTACAGCCTCACCTGCCCTTTATTCTTCGGAAAGATAGTTGTGGCCATTCCGACATACACAAAGGGTGCATTGACACTTGTTCCCAAGAACAAGGCAGGGCAGCCACTCCAGGAGAAGACCCAGTTACTCGCCGACCCTCGTGGCGACACGCCCGACCTACTACCACCACCGGGCACGCTGGACAAGAGTCAGATCGACACGGTATCGGAGGGCGGTGTCGTTCTCGAGATCAAAGAGTGGCAGGCGATTATGGATTACATCCGCAGTCTGCCTGTCGCGACCGAGGGCGCACTTCCCATGCTCCCGGTCGATGAACGTGCTTCCGAGGTTCGGGCGATCAAAGTAGGCTGATCGGCGTTGGACGAGTTGTTGAACCCTAAATCTGGTATTACGCGGATATAGAAAACAGAAACTGTGAGGTCGTTAACCTCAAATCGCTTTGGCACTTATCGGCCGGGTCGCGGTCGTGCCTAGGTCCTCGTCACGGAAAGCAATCTTTCAAATGATTTGCTTGTAAACATTTAAACAAATGTTCGTATGTAAAATTTCCCGAAAATTTTCATGCCTTATTTACTTTGATTTCCAACTAATATGAATCAAAGAAAAATTACCTCTCCGGTTTTAAGACTGTAATAAGCACCGATTATTTTTATTTCCCCTTTATCTGCCATTTCTTTCAAAATCGAACTATTCTTTTTAATGTTTTCGATTGTCAGCATTACATTATTCTTGCCAACATAATTTACGTATTCACCATTCTTTGAAGACTTTTCTCCTTTAAAATCCTGTGACTTTGCCACTGCTGGTTGTATTTTTGATAACATGGCGGTTATGTTTCCCAGTTTAACGTTATCGATTGCAGATTTTATTGCACCGCAGGATTCATGACCCAAAACTAATATCAATTTAGCACCGGATACTTTACAGCCAAATTCCATACTACCTAGTAAATCAACATTCACAAAATTTCCAGCTACTCTTCCTACAAAAAGATCACCAATACCCTTATCAAATACATCTTCCACCGTCACCCTGGAATCAAGGCATGAAAGTATTACGGCCTTGGGGTACTGCCCCAATGCGGCATCCCGTACTAAAGCTGAATGGTCCCTTTGCGTCAGGTCATTATTCACATAACGCTTATTGCCATCTTTCAAACTTTGGATCACCATGTCTGGCGTCAACGCATCCTGTTCTGCTTTTGTTAATACCTTTTCCTTCAAGGGCACCTGAATAGGTGTTGCCGGCTTTGATATAGTATCTGAACCTGTGGGCGGTTTGTCTTCTGTTCCGGAATTACAAGACAACATTGAAAAAGTGAAAACCGCAATTACGAAGATTTTAGAAATTAAATTGCTCATAATCCTTTTTTTCAAAATTTTAAACAATTAATTGATTATATAAAATATTGCTTTTTTGAGGTTTGCATTTTAAATTGCCCAATTCTTTTTTTATTTAAAGGTTTCATTCAAAATAAAATTAACCACTGCCGATTAACTAAAAAGAAATATACTCCGCAGAGAAACGTGCGTCTATCTTGGAAATGTCACTTTCCGATACGGAAAGTGAATGAATATGGACGTAATTCAGTTAAATCAATCCGATACAATCCACGCCCACAATGGCTTTCATAGCATATAAGTTTCCAAAAGTTAACGCATTTTTATCTCATTTCACATAATAAAATTCTCTGCCGATAAGGTGAGGCATTGATATCGAATTTGTGGTAAATTGAGTAAATTTTATTTAAGACCTATTTCAGTGGGATTACAGGCATAAGTGAAGGATTGGTAACAGATCAAGTAAGTACTTTTTTGCTTCTTCAAAAATCAATTCCATTGCAGTCTGTATCTGCTTTTGATAATTTCGCTTCATCAGCATATTTCATTCTGAGCGAAGACTGTTCACCGGACTTGCCATTGCTGATCGCAGGGCCTGGAAACTAACTGTCACCAGTGCAATAAAAAGTACGAGGGTACTAGCCAGCGCAAAAATTTTCCAGCTGATGTTTATCCGGTATGGATAGTTTTCCAACCATTTACTTACGGCAAGCCAGCCAAGGGGAATCGCAATGAGTAAAGCCAGCATCACCAGTTTCACGAAGTCCTTCGAGAGGATGGTCACCACACTATTTACCGACGCGCCCAGCACTTTGCGAATGCCAATCTCTTTTGTTCTTCTTTCAGCAGATAACACAGACAAGCCAAACAAGCCAATACATGAAATAAAAATAGTGAGCACGGCGCTGAAAAACATGATCTGCTTCCACTTTCTTTCCGCTTCATAACTCTTATAATTTTCATCTGCTTTGAAAGTATAACTATAAGGAACCATCGGGAAAAACTGCTTGAATTTTGTCTGAATATATTTGAGGCTCGCTGTTTCTGAGCCTGGCTTGATCTTTAATAATACCATTCCGTATTGATTATCCGCTTTCATAGTAAATAACTGCGGGTTGATTTTTTCATTCAAAGAATGGTAGTGATAGTCTTTTACCACACCGATAACTGCATATTTTTGTTTGTTGTACCAGAAATTGACTATTTGCCCAATGGGATTTTTCCATCCAGCTTTATTTACGAACGCTTCATTGACCAATACGGAATGGGAGGAATCTGCGGGAAAATCCTTCGAAAAATTTCTGCCCTTCAGTAACGGAATTTTTAACATGGGGATATAAGATTCATCAACTGTCTCATATTGAAACTGTATATTGGAATCTGCATTTATTTTTGCGATTGTTCCCCAGTCTCCTCCGTTCTTAAAAGCCACTTCCAAAATCCCGGGATTCTTCAACAGCTCGTCTTTGAATGTCGCAACTCCTTCATGTTTTATTCTCGAGATCTCCAAGCTAACCAGGTTACTATCGTCATATCCTAATTTTTGGGTAGTTAGAAACTTAAACTGCGAATAGATGGTGAATGTAGCAATGATCAGAAAAGAAGCCAGAGAAAACTGAAGAACCACCAGAGTTTTCTGGAGATAATTTTTACCGCTCAGCTGGAAACGACTGTATAATGTTTGCACAGGATTGTATCCCGATAAAACCAATGCCGGATAGGAACCCGCCATAAAACCCGTCAGCAGAAACAGCAGGATATAACCAGCCACCAGTTTTAAATCAAACAAATAGGACAGGGCAAGGGATTTATTTGAGAGTTCGTTGAAAACGGGAAGTACCAAAAGTACAAGGAGAATTGAAAGTGAAAATGCAAGAAAGCAAAGCAAAAATGATTCCCCCAGGAATTGAATTATGAGTTGTCTTTTTTCTCCCCCGACTACCTTTCGGATGCCGATTTCCTTTGCACGTTTAACTGACCGTGCAATCGTGAGGTTTATAAAATTGATGGACGCGATTAGTAAAATAAAAAGCGCAATTCCTGAAAGAATATAAGAATAAACTGGATTACTGGAGTCTTTAAGGCCATTGTCCGCAGGCATGTCTTTGTTCAGATGCATATCAAGAAAGGGCTGGAGTGTGGGTTTCGACACCCAGCTCGCCGCCTCATCTCCGAATTTTGTTTTTAGACTATTGATCGCTTCCTTGGTGTCTTCATCGTAAAATTTTTGCATTTTCTTTTCTACGGTATTGACATCCGCACCAGGTGGCAAAACGACAAAAGTGTTCAGGAAGATATTAAACCAGTTCTCACCGTTCTCCGCATCTGCTGTAGATTCAACTATCGGTACCAGAATATCGAATTTTATAGAAGAATTCTGGGGGCATTTTTTTGAAACGCCGGTTACCGCATATGGAACAAAAACACTATCATCCTTGACCATGATCGTTTTTCCCAGCGCATGTTCGGTTCCAAATTGTTTTTTTGCCTCATCCTCGGAAAGAACAATACTATGTGGTTCTTTCAAACAGGTTTTTGGGCTACCCTCCGTAAGCGGGAAACTGAACATGGAAAAAAAATTCGAGTCCACCTGTAACACGTCATGGGAACTGATATCGGTGCCTTTCCTGATATCCACTTCTCCATTTTGTATGCGAACGAAGGACAGGAGTTCCGGAATATGTGCGGTATAACGCGGTCCCTGCAAATAACCTGTGTTACTGGTATAGTTGGTTTTATTTTGTTTTTTGTCAAAGTTATTGGAGGTAACCCGATAAATCTGGTTAACCCCTTTATGAAAGCGATCGTAGCTGACTTCATCCTTTACATAGAGGATGATCAGCATGGCGCTGGCAAGACCCAGGCTCAACCCCGCGATATTGATAAAAGAGTAAATTTTGTTCCTGGCCAGGTTGCGCAGGGCGATCTTGAAATAATTTTTAAACATGGGAGTGGCTTTGAGATACGATATTACACCTGCTGAACGGGTAGATGGTCTCAAATCATAAGTTGAGCGCTTATTTTTCAGGTCGCTCATATATTCTGCGGGATTTTTCCCCATGATCTGTTTGAAAGTCCGGTTAAAAGTGGCTTTAGAGTTGAAGCCGGCGTCAAAAGCAATACCCAGCAGGGTCAGTCGCGCATTGGCGGGGTTCTTCATTTTTCGGGTTACCTCCCGGATGCGGTATTCATTAATGAATTCATGGAAGTTCTTGTTTAGCGCAAGATTGATGATCCGGGACAGTTCGTGAGGATGGATCCCCAACGCTTTGGCCAGTGAGGATAAACTCAACTCAGCGTCCTGGTAGTAGCGGTCGGTTTCCATAGCTTTCTTCAGCCAAATGCCTTTTTGCAGGAGCTCCCCCCGCGGCGATGGTTTTGAAACCAACGGGTCCCGCCTTAAAAAAGCGTGTGCCGCCATCCAGATCGTCATGACCCCTAAAATAAGATTCAAAGGATAGTAAATATCCATCCCTGTGATCCACAGAAGCCATAAAAAACCGAAACCAATCAGCTGGCGATCAAGCCACCGTAGTTGGTGGCGATTGCGCTCTCCCCCACTGAATTTTAGCCGTTGGTAAAACTGTTCTATCAGCCTGTGAGACCGGTAGAGGTAGATGATGACCGAAATGGTCGTCAGTATCTGGAAACCAGGGCTGAAAAGGGCGTCCTGTTTGAGTAACAGGGGACTGAAATGCAGCAGGTCCTTTAGGTGAAATTTGTATTCCGGCCGGGTAATTTTGAGCGAGTAAAAATAGATCAGGGGACCAAACGCCAGCGAAAATTGAAGCGGAAGCCAGCTCCAGCGGTGAAAGTAGGTCGCCAGCCCGATGTCAATACCCAATACCCGGACCATCCACAAAACAACGGTTGCAAGGGCCAGGGCAAGAAACCGGTTTGCAGCGTGGTTAATTGATTCGGCGAACCACAACAGCAGGATAAAAGTCAGCCCGATAAATATTGTTCCGAGTAGGACCAGGTCATAGGGGGTGATATGGAAGGTATATGCATCCAAAGGTCTTATTACTTCAATCCCTGTTCCATTTAGCAAACTTACTGATATATAATAAATAACGTTTTACCTGCTATGATTTCTGTAACGAAACCGAACACTAGACGATCGGAAAGCGCCTTCAGACGTTTATCTAGGATTAGGCTTTAAAAATTTGTCTTATTTCTCATTCGTTTTTAAAAAAACGTATGAGATTGGCGCCTCGAAACTGTAAGGTATTTTAATCCACTATTCAATTTTTAGATAAGCGGAGAAAAACAGATAAAGACGCACCTGCGCTAAAGCTTCTGCGGCGGAACAAACGAAATTTTGGTAATACCTGCTTCCCAATACAAAAAAGTTCCGTCCAGCGATTCTAGGGGGTCTATAGGGGTTTGGTGATTAATAACCATTTCGGCAGATATTATACACCTTCATAAATAAAGGTAACCCACTTCACCTTTTAAGGATAAAGATGGATCACTTTTGAATTGTTAATTGGAGCTTTTGGGATGATTTTATTTCTCAAAATGAATTGCGGCGGAGATTTCACCAGTCTGATATTATTTGTTGGATATGCCTTCACATTTAGATTTGTATGACAGAGTGGTCATCTAATCCAAAAAGAACTGTCCCGTTTAGTCCTCTATTTAATTTTTATGTGAACGAAGAAAAACTGATTGAGACCCACCGGCGTCAAAGCTTTGATGTCGAAGCAAACGAAATTTTGGTGATGCCTACTTCCCGACACAAAAGGTACAGAAGGCTGATTGTAGTAGGTTTCCACAAAATGGGTAACAATTTAATAATAAAATTTGATGCGCTTTATCATATTTTTTTTCCACTGGCTTTTGAAAACAGTCTAGAAAAACAAAATACGTACCCATGTCTAACCGAATTATTTTACGGGTCCCAGGTATTTATCAAACCAGTTCAGGGTTTCACGCATGAAGTCGGTGCGGGGGACCAAATGTCCCGATTCATAAATAATGCTCTTCTTATCTTCAAGTGCGGTGCCGAGGAAGGCAAACATGGGTTTTTCTGAAGTCTCCACCGGGAAGAACATATCGTATTTGCCATTAAGCATCAGGATGGGTTGTTTAATCCGCGGCAGGTAATTGAGTTGGTCTACTTCTGGCAGGGCCTTTTCCATTTCCATTCCACCCACGTTCAGTACGATGGCCTTGAATCTTTTCTCCACCGCAGGCATGATGCCGCCATTGAATCCTCCCCAGCTCCAACCGAGATAACCACATTTTTGCGCCTGGATGTCTTTTCGCGTTTCCAGATAATCGATGGTACGACCCAGATCCTTGGCCCACATGATCACGTGCTCTTTGTAGGCAATTGTCTCTTCCTGCAGGTCAGATGTCAGCCCATCGTCGTGCCGGTTCCAGGTACCTTTATAAATCGGATAGATAAGTGCCCGTCCGTTTTTCAAAATGAAATCAACCGGGAATATGGCTTTCACTGGCTCATAATTCCGAGCATAGATATCCCCAGAACCTGGGAAGAAAACAATGGGTTGATATGGTGGTTTAAAATTTTTAGGTAGAAAAACCCAGGCCTCCATGCGTTCGTGGTTGTAAGCCGCATCGAAAGAGATTTTCTCTGCCGTCCAGGTTTCATATTCCATGGTGGAATCGATTTTCGCATTCAGGGGTATTTTGTCATAATTGAACTGGCGAAGAAAGATGGAAAATATGGCATCATCCACCGGTTTTTCTTTTTTATAATCGCGGAATGCCATAGACAGGGGAGCAGTCAATGATGCAGTTGTCGTATCGCCAGGTAGTTCTTTGTAACAGCGGAAACCATTTGTCGAACTACGGTCCAGGGCGGGTTGGTTATATCCGTCGTTGTACGAATACGTAGGATCGTTCCATCCGCCACCCAGGATATAATGTTTGCTGGAATCGCTGCTTGCATTGGAACACCATTCCCGCGCATTACCCGCAAGGTCATATACGCCAAAACTGCTAAAGCCAGCCAGACTACCCACTGGAGTAGCCGATTTTCCACTGTAATTACTCAGCGGTACGATGAATTCAGTGCGTGACGGTTCTGCCAGGACAGTCCAGTGAAAGACCGTTGGCAGTTTTTTATTCACATAAGTGGCATAGGCAGCAGCTTCATACCAGGAAACGCCGGTGACCGGATACTGGTCCTGTCCGTCGGGATAACTGCCCGCTTCCCAGGTGGATGGTCCTAGGCGACCCGTGCGATCAACGAATAATGTCATTGCCGCAGTTAAGGGAATTGTTTTTCCATTGGAATAAATGGGATAGGTCCAAAACCTGGGATTCGTATAACCACCCGCCTCCATAAAGGCTTTATAATCTGCATTGGTCACTTCATATTTGTCTATCAGGAATTCACCGACCTGCTTCGGCCCATAACTTTCCAAACCGACAAGATTCATATGGGTTTTTTTTGCCGGAATGCGCACCATGTTTTTAGGCAGGCTTCCAATAGCATCCAACTTCAGATGGGCAATATCAGGCCCGAGTCTATTAAAGGCCCCGGGGCCCGCAAATTCAATGGTCTGATAACCGGGTTTGCGGAATTCCATCCGAATAAAACTGCGGGGAAAGCGCTGGTCCTTCAGGGGAGTTGTGCCAACAACGCGCCATGGATCCGACGGCTTATTGTATTCCTTCCAAACCACTTCCGCGCCAGCGGGATTGGTTTCAACGGAAGTGGTAGAGGCAATAATAGGCCATAATTTAATCAGCGCTGAATCTTCTGAAATCCACTGCTCTGCTTGCAGACCCAGCTCAAATGCGGCTGTAGGGGGACGTGCGTTATCGTTGACCAATTCCTTTATCTGGGGAATCAGTTCGTTGCGGGCGTAGGATTTTTTCATCACCGGACGCACTACAAAAAATCCCGTACCAGCCAAAGCTATTAAGCTGATACCCAAGATCAAAAATGTCTTTTTCAGACCGACGGCCGATCTGCGCGGGCTGTATTTTTCACCCTTACCATCCAGCCTTAATTTCCGGGGAACGGTGAGGCCGGCATTGCTGATGGCAAATATCTCCACTGGTTCCTTTACATTCTTGAGCGCATATTTTCCCAATGTTTGGGTGAGGATATCTTTTTGATTCTTAATATCGTCCTGCACTTTGGCGGAGATAAAAATGCTGCCGGGCACTGCAAAGGATTCCAGGCGGGAAGCAATATTGACGCCGTCGCCGTGCACATCACCTGCTTCAAAAACCACATCGGCCTGGTGGATACCGATGCGCAAAGGAATTTTCGGTTCTTCCTGCATCGCCGACTGTATGCCTATCGCTGCGCGCACAGATTCACCGGCACTATCGAAACTGCAGAGGGCCCCGTCCCCGCTGAATTTGATGGTGCGTCCACCACGGCGGGTTGTTTCGGATTCCAGTACTTTTTTAAATTTGTTCCGGATGATAAATGCATACGCCTCATCTTCTTCCATCAAAGCTGTGTAGCCGGCAATATCTGCAAATAAGATAGCGGCCAATTGCCGGGTCTGAGACATGTAGGGGTTGGTTGTATTATGCACAAGTTATGAAAAAGAAAAGGCCTTAAATGTAATTTGGAATGGGTAACAGATTTGTAGCGGATTACCAGAAAAAAGGCGAAGAAAAGTACGTAACGGCATAAGAAATGCGGTGAAGATGAATGTGCTCTGCAAGGAAACGTGCAACTATTGTGTAGTGGTCACTTCCCAATACAAAAAGTACTATCCAGCAAATCTAGTGGGCTTGAGAGGAATTGATCACGGATTGGTAACGAGAATTCATATGTTTGATGATTGGCTAAATTATTTAGGAATTTGATATTTATTGCAAGGTTACAGGAGCCGTTGACTCATCGGCTATCGACAGGTCTATTTATCATTCGGGTTGTTAATCCGGAAAATAACAGCGGCCAGGGCAGCACCTCCAAAACAACCTACCTGATATACCCAGATGGCACTCCAAGAAGCCAGTTTCATTATGCTGAGCCAATAGCTACTGCAGGATTAAACGCACCTCCAGATATGTTCCTCACGGCTTACGCCATAGCCAATACGGTGAATCCTATAGATTTCATTGGGAATAATACAAAACGTTGTAGTACCCTGAGTAATGATTAATACCAATCATTACTTAGGTGTGCGAGTTATGATCTTCAAGTTCGCGGACAATTCTCAGCGTTAAAAATTCTCACGGAAATTTCCGAGAACCAAGAAATCATTGCACAAAATGGGTATTAAAAACCCCACAGAGGTTATTGGTGCTCTTGCAAAAAATATTCACGCTTGTGATTGGCATAGTTGTTGAATTTGGTAGATATAGGCAGCTGGCTAAACGTTTAAGTAGTCAGCGTAATTCATTCACAATTAAATTTTTTTATGAAAACAAAAAAAATAGCAGGCCTCGCAGCAATCTTAGCAATGGCATTTGCTCTATTTTCTTTTACTGCTTTTAAGAATGGATCCATCAAAGGAACTGTAAGCCCGTCAGCTTCGGCAACTTCAGTTTATGTTGTTTCGGGAATGGACACGATGAGAACAAATATTCAAAATGGTGGTTTTGAAATTGGTGAAGTAAAACCTGGCACATACAAACTAGTGATAGAAGCCATTGCTCCTTATAAAAATTTTCAAAAGGAAGGAGTAGTTGTTAACGAAAAGAAGGCTACTGATGTAGGAGAAATTGCCTTGCAGCAATAACCTGTTTTACTGTTAGCCTTATTCCTTTCAATTCAGGTTTTACTAGACGACTTATTATTTGGAAGCGGTTATTGATGAATGTTTCAGTAACCGTTTTCATTATATCAGGCTCTCATTCAATCACTCTGAAGTTCCGTGCTAACGCTTTTCCATCATGGCGCTGCACCGACTGGCAATTTAACAGGCGGAGGTGCTGTTACCTGGCAATCGTATTGCGCAAAAAAGAGGCCTGCATAACCTGTTGGATAATTGAAAATATTATAGGTATAGCTGCCACTGGATGATTCGGCTATAATAAAGCTATTTGGGACAGCTCCCGGTGTTAAATCCAGCGAATAATGAATAGAACTTCCAGGATTATTCTTGTTGTACATCTGAAAAAACAATTGCAATGAACGGTCAGACCTTGCAGGATTGATACTGTTATCATAAGAGCTATACACATAATAATCAGATAACAGGCCTTGCTGATTGTAAACGCTGTCCGTTAGACAGTTGCCGCCAAAGTTGTAAGTAAGTTGCTGAAGCATTACAGACCCCTGGAATACAGATTGGAGTTGAAACTGAGCATTGAAATTATAGGTCCAAACAGGTCCAAAGGTGTATACGTTTCCGAACCACAAGACCGGCTGAACCTGTGCGGTAGCGGAAATCGAAGCTATTGTGCCTGTAGGATAACTTAAAATAAAATAACTTCCGGGAGTGGTCGTGTTATCCTGTAAAAAATTATTTTCATTAATACGGACAAGGTTATTGTTCCCGTCATAAATAAAATCATAACGGGTCAGCGGGCTCCCTAGTTGATAACTTGTTGCGCTGACCAGCCTTCTGTTTACATCATAAGTCAGCGAACCCTGGAAAGATCTTGGCATAAAAAAACTGTAAAAATCCAGAAGAAGGTAAAGCGGTTTACCTACACTAATAGAATCAGGTTTGCAGGTAGGCTGATAAATTGTTTCCCCCGTCTTGTAGCATGATGAATACATAATGACGCTGAACAAGACGAAGCATACGCCCAGTGTAATTCGTTTCATAAAAATGTTTTTGATTGTGGATGACCAATTATGAACCAGAAAGATTCTATCGGACAGATGGCAACTTTAAGAAACCACACTAATTCATCAATCCCAAGAGTCAGATGAAAGTATACCTAAGTTAATCAAAAAAAACCGAATTAAAATATTAAATTCCGGATAAATTTTAGGCGCCTGTGTCAGCTGCCTCTATCATACTTTTGTCAATAACCTTTGCATAGATTTCATTTGTGTGAAGGTTTTTGTGACTTAACATTTTTGAAACCGTGCAGATGTCGGTGTTATCATTATGTATCATACCATATCATTGTGACTTATGATCTATCCGCCAATAACCAATCACTGAATTACTGATTGATAATTTGGAAAACCCTTTTATTAAATTAAATTGGATTCGTAACCTGCCTAAGCCAAGGCTTCGGCGGGCGAAACAAAATAGATGATGTGAGAATGAATGTACTCCGCTGGGAATGCGCATCTATCGTGAAGGGGTCACTTCCCGATACAAAAAGTATTGGGCTCGATTTTAGTGAGTTTGCTGGGAATTGTTGACGGATTGGCAACTAACAATCAAATGAAATGAGTTTATGTTGCGATAGAACCCGATGTTAGTGATAGTTTTTCTTCTCGTCAATTTCATTTTTAATTCTATCTCTTATGTCGATTTTTGCACCCGTGAAGGAAAAGATTGTAGTTCCAAATTCTCTTGCATACTTGTTTTTAATTGAGTCCGCAAGTACTGCACTTTGAAAAAATGGTGCCGTTATTTTTAGTTCTTCATTCGCGCCATCACCCTGTTCCTTAACTCTGATTAAGTTTTTATATTTTTTTGTCAGGTCAAACCAATTTATATAGTCTGCATTGAATGAAACTGCTCTTATTTTCAGATTTGTGTAATAATTTATTGCGCCAGCCTGACCATAGTTGTCGCAAAGAACCAGTGTGTAACTTTTATCCGATAATCCTAAATAAACACTATCTACTTTAATTGCTAATTCTTTCCAACCAAGCATATCTGCAAAATCCTGTGGCAACAAATGGTCCTTGCCATCTTCCCAACGTAGTAATCCAAATTTTTTATAGTTTTCTTCATGTTGACAGATATATTCCGGGCTTTTATTTGGAAAAGCAACATTAAAGATGGGAATAAATAATAGTAAAGGAATTGCTACAAAAACAGGTTGTAAATATTTTTTCCAGCCATTCTTAAACATCTTTTCGAGATAAACAGAACCAAATGCAATATAAATTGGGTATATACCTATTGCGTAATAGTCTTTCGCTTTGAAGTACATAAACACAGCCAAAGTGAAAAGCATTGACCAGAAGAAAAAACGATATGGATCAAATGGCTTATAAAGTAGTAAAGCATACATTGAAGATATAATCACCAATAGAGAACCAACGAAAAATAGTAATTGAGATCTAAGGAAATCCATTCTATTCACATTCACTAATTGTGTCTCAGCCAATATTTTTAAATGATGAAATACTGGAAAATGATTATTGAATTGCCAAAAGAGATTGGGTAAAATAATGATAAGCGCTAAAAATGCTGCCAGGTATAATTTTGGCTGAGCAAATATTTTTCTTTGTTTGGTAAGCAGTATGGCAGGTATGAGACCTATCAATAGAAATACAATATTATACTTATTCAAAAATCCAACGGCAAATATACATGCGCCAATAAAAAGCCATTTTGTATTCTCCTCCTTAAAATACCTGAGTACTACAAAATATAAAGCCGTCCAGCTCAATACGTCAAAAGAATTCGGTTGGTACAAAGTATTAAGCCTTAAAAGAGCCGAGAATAATACACCTGTAGAACCTAAAATCAAAGCAAACAGATTCCCATTCAATTCTTCAATTGATTTCCAAACTATATAAATTGTCAATGTGCCATAAGCTGCGGGAAAAAACTTTATCCAAAATATTGAATTACCCAGAAGTTGAATAATGTATGAAGTCCAGGAAGTGAAAGGTGGAATAGAAAGATAACCCCAAGCCAGGTGATTGGCCTGGTCAAGATGCAAATATTCATCGCGTTGTAAGTCATACTCAGGACTCAGCAGTAAAAATTGCAATAAGAATTTTAGTCCCAGAAAACCTATTAATACTATTGTCTTTTTTGTCATTCGTGGTGTCAGTCAAAATTACCGCTAACACCCAAATTTAGTGATACCTTCCTATTCGCCCGTTGTCTTAATAAATATCATTTATCCTATTATACAGGCTACGCATCAGTGAATCCAGGTATATTTGGCGAATTCCAATTCCTCATAAAGTAAAGGAATCATTTCCTCTTCAAAACGATCGTCATATACTAAGCTAACTTCGATGGTAAGAAATACTACTCCCTGATCCCCTTTATGTGATGAAATGAGTAATCTCCATTGGCATTAAAGCGGATTCCAAATGCGGCTGTAGCTACTTCAGGAGAGAAAAAAAGCGGGCTCCGAGAAAAACCATTCCAAGATCCAGTAAGATTGCGATTGCATAAGAGATTTTCGTTGTCATAATCATTTTTTTGATAAATAATGACACAAAATTATCCCTGCCGCAGCCGGCATCCATGCACCTGGGTTAACAAATCGATATGGAGCGGAAATTTATTATATCCTTCATTAGACTGAATTTTTAGTTTGATATTCCGACGACCACCAGTGTAGCTATATATGCATGACTTGTTATAAACTGACGAGCATAAAAATGCACGTAAAGAGAACAATTGTCATCATTGCAGCTGGCGTGTCCGGTCTGACATTTAGAAAATTCTAAAAGTCATACTAATTGTAAACAGTCTCTTTGGCCATCGGAGCTACTTCATATTTTAAATTCCATTCTTTTATGCTTTCTAAAATCGGCAGAAATGCCAAGCCTTTTTCAGACAACTTATATTCTACCCTGGGTGGTAACTCTTTATAGGCGAATCTTTCCAGTAGTCCGTCTTCTTCCAACTCTTTTAACTGTTCGGTCAGTACTTTCCTTGAAATGTGTGGTACTATAGCATCTAACTGACCAAAACGAATGGTACGGGTTCCAATGACGTTGATGATTATCGGCTTCCATTTATTACCAACCGTGCCGATGGCCCTTGTAAACGGGCAGTTTGAATTGCAAAAATTGTCGTCTCTCATGTTTTTCAAATTTGTGGTTACCGGATGGTAACCAGAATAAACTATAATGGTTACAAATATAAACTATTGAAGGTATCTTCGCGAAACAATTTAATAACATATTTAAAATGAGCAAATTAAGGAATAAGGTTGCAGTGATTACAGGTGGCAATAGCGGTATCGGGTTTGGTATTGCTGAAGCACTTAAAAATGAAGGTGCCAAAGGCGCTATTGTCGGTAGAAATCAGGAAACCTTAGCTAGTTCTGTAGATCAACTTGGAGGTGATTTTATAGCTATAAATGCTGATGTAACTAATCTTGTTGACCTCGAAAGAGTGTTTAAAGAAACATCTGAAAAATTTGGTAAGATTGATGTGATTGTTGCCAACGCGGGTGGTGGAGCTGTAGGAACTGTGGCAACGATTGAAGAAACCGACTATGACAAGACAATGGATTTAAACCTGAAGAGCGTTTACTTCACTGTTCAGAAAGCGCTGCCGTATATGAATAATGGCGGTTCTATTATTTTGATCGGGTCAAATGCTGCACACCGGGCATATGCAAATTTTACACTTTATGGCGCTGCAAAAGCAGCTGTTATCTATTTTGCAAAAGGATTTTCAAGCGACCTTTTAGATAGAAAAATCAGAGTCAACGTAATAACACCCGGGACAACCGATACACCGGCATTTGAAAAGTTTGTTCCCGCAGAACAAATTGAAGCTGTAAAAACACAGTTTGCAAGTGTAATGCCGACAGGCAGGATCGGGCAGCCATCTGACATTGGTAAAACAGCCGTTTTCCTGGCCTCCGATGATTCCTCTTTCATGCTGGGTGCCGAACTTCTTGTAGATGGCGGGATGACCTATTTGGCTAAATAATTAAAATAAATTTCAATGAGGAAATCAGAAAACAAAGTATCGAGCTATGCAATTATCGGCTTCGGGAAAATCGGTCAGGCCCTGTCCAGGGCGTTTGCCCGCAACGGCATCAGAGTATCCGTGGCAACCACGCGCGATCCCGAAAACTTTGCATCCGAAGCGGCCGCGATCGGACCGGAAATCAATCCGACAACAATGGCGGAGGCGGTTAAGTCGGACGTCCTCTTTTTGGCTGTGCGTTTTGAATCGCACCCGGATGTCGCAAAGGCACTACCAAACTGGCAAGGGAAGACCATCGTCGACGTGACGAATGCCTACGGCGTGCCGCTTGAGCAACTGGGAGGACAGCCTTCTGCAAGGGTCATTGCGCAAGCCTTTACTGGGGGGAAACTGGTAAAAGGCTTCAATCATTTGGGCGCTGCCATTCTTGCCCAGGATCCAGCCGTACGTGGTGGCAGAAGAGTTGTGTTTCTGTCGAGCGACGATGACACTGCGGCATCGGAAATTGGTGCCCTTGCCGAAAATCTGGGTTTTTCACCCATTAACCTTGGCGGGCTTTCGGAAGGTGGACTGCTAGTGCAGGCACGTGGAAATAGCTGGGGTCAACTCATCTTTAAGGACCTGATAAAATTCGACTGAAAAATAAATAAATACAATGAGCAAATTAAAAAACAAAGTGGCGGTAGTAACCGGTGCTTCGAAAGGAATAGGAGCATCGATCGCCAAACACTTTGCGGCAGAAGGTGCAAAGGTAGTTGTGAATTATGCATCAAGTAAAGAAGGCGCAGATCAAGTGGTCAGGGCAATCACTGAAAATGGAGGAATAGCTATTGCGGTACGGGCCGATGTATCGAAAGAAACCGATGTAACCAGATTGTTTGAAGAAACCAAGAGGGCATTCGGCACCCTGGATATTTTGGTAAACAACGCGGTCTATCAGGGTTACGCACCTATTGAACAGGTATCGATTGAAACTTTTCATCAGAGTTTCAACGTCAATGTCTTGGGCCCCATATTGACCATCCAGGCAGCATTGAAAATATTTGGTGACAGAGGTGGTAATATCATCAATATTAGTTCGGGCGCAAGCAAAATGCCGCTTCCCGCAGCCTCTTTGTATTCAGCAACGAAAGCGGCATTAGATGCCATAACGATCGCTTTGTCGAAAGAACTGGGTGCAAAAAACGTTCGTATCAATTCTATTTTGCCAGGCGCTACGGAAACAGAAGGTGCAACCAGTGCGGGCGTGACTGCCGGCAGTGAGTATGAAAAGATGTTTATTGCCAAAACACCGCTGGGTCGTAGAGGTCAGCCCGCTGATATTGCGAAAGTTGCCGTATTTCTTGCTTCCGATAACGCAGCCTGGATTACGGGAGAGCAAATTTCCGTTTCGGGCGGTATGTATGGTTTCTAATTTGGAAATATCTTTTATAAAATGTTTCGATAATCAGTTGATAATTTTCGTATGGAATCTCAAGGCATACCTGTAATTTTAATTCATGTCGGACGAAAAAGAAATTTCCAGACTCGCACGCGTCATGAACATCGCGACGTTGTTAAAGTCGAAGCGTATTGTAACCGCTCCGCAGATCGCGAAAAAGTTTGATGTGAGCATCCGCACCGTATATCGCGATATCAAAACACTGGAGCGTTCAGGAGTGCCTGTGATCACGATCGAAGGCAAAGGGTATTCGATCATGGACGGATATACCTTGCCACCACTGATGTTTACAGAAGCGGAAGCCAATGCGCTGGTTACCGCGGGACATTTAATTTCTAAAACAAAAGACAGTTCACTCACCAAGACCTATCAGGAGGCACTGATAAAAATAAAATCTGTGACCCGCTCCGGCATCAAGGAAAAATCAGATTTACTTTCTGACCGGATTTTAATATTGCACAAAAGTGGACAGAATCAGACCACCAGTTCCCTATCGGCAATACAACTGGCTGTTACCAATCATACACTGACAAAAATCGATTACCAAAAACCCAACGATCCCGAAGCCAATACCCGATTGATCGAACCCCATGTGCTTTGCTATCTGAATGAAAACTGGATCCTCGTTGCCTGGTGCCGCCTGCGCCATGGTTTCCGTTCATTCCGGATAGACCGGATGACGAATATTGAATTCCAGAAAACGACGTTTACGAGCCGCGACGCGGAGCTGAAGAAACATTTCGCGACCTGGCCGGAAGATATATTTTAGACCCCTGACATACTGTTGTCAACCGCCGTTGTCATCTTTGCTAAATAAAAAAACAGATTATGACAACAAGCGAAATCGCCAACCACTATTGCGAGCTAGCTCGGCAAAACAAATGGCCCGAAATCTTAGATGAACTTTGTTCAAAAGATTTGGTGAACAAAGAACCAGACCATGTGCAGTCGAGAGGTATACCTGTTACCACCCAAGGTCTCGATGCCATTAAAGCCAAAGGCAAAGCCAACCGCGAATTGATTGAAGCCATTCACAGTCAGCATTGCAGTGATCCCCTGGTAGCAGGAAATTTTTTTACCGTTACGCTGACACGCGATGTAACGTTTAAAGGCAGGCCACGTATGACGCTGGACGAGATTGCGCTGTTTGGATTGAAAGACGGTAAAATAATATCGGAGCAGTTTTTTTATTAGTTGAAATGAATCAGACGGCCAAATTCTTGGTGCGCGGGTAATAGGCAGGTTTTTGGGTAAATAATGATGCATACCAGCATCTTTTTCCCCTGTCAATTCGCATAGAATGTTAATTCTGGCTGATAAAGGACTTGTTTTCCCTTAATTGATACATCAAATGGCAGAATAAAGCTTATATGCATTTTCGTACACACAGCGGCCCGATTGTTGGCTAAGTATATGTCTAAACCGATAATATATTTTTATGATTTACACACACGTTAAACGCATTTTGAGCACATCTTTTATTTTGGGAGGACTATTTGTTACAACGGCGGCCCATGCGCAGAAATACAAAACAATGGCTGATACTACCAGACTGAATAAAGAGTATGGAGAGATTAGTCTGGAAATTTCCAAGTTAAATACGAAGCTGCAGGAGGAAAAAAACAAGACGGCTGATTTTCATTTAAAAACATCTACAACTGCAGATGATGCAGTCTCGACAGCTCAGGCGAGTAAGGATCAGGCAGATGTAGCCACCAATGGCAATACATCAGACACAAAAAAAGCTGTAAAAAATGCAAAAGAAGCTGATAAAAAAGCAAATGATTCAAAAGACGCGATTGCAGATGAAAAAAAGAATGGCAAAAAAATAAATGAATTGTACGCCCAGATTGAGCAGAAACAAAAGTTATTAAGAGACCTTGACTCACAACGTGCCGCTATCATGGCTAATTCATTACCCATGGCCATGTCTGATTCGGTAAATAGATAAGGATCAGGATAGCGTTATTGCTGTTGGCTTCCGGTAATTTCCGTGGATCTTTTTCAGGCAGCTTTCTTTACCTATTTGCTCAGTCGTCGATTCTTGGAGAATTCTCACCGGTTTAAAATGCATTTTAGAATTGTTACTTAGTAGCTTCATCTTCCTACTGATCCTTTTGAAAATGAAAAACGACTAAATTACCTTAGAAAAGGGTCTAGTTGATAAGGGGTTGGTACAATTTTGTTTTCTAGAATCATTTGAGATCTAAATGAAACATACTTGATGGGCTATTTAGCCCAGTCAAATTGGGTTTTCTCACTTGTAAATGCAGCAGTCTCTTTCAGTCCATCTCTAAGACATATTCCGATTTTGATCTTTAACCTAGGAGGCGAAGGAGCCCACGATAAAAATTCTTCTCCCAAGTTGTTTTCGGAAGGAATAAGTAAATAAGAATTGCCTTCCTCCAATGGCGTAGTTAACTTCGAAAAACAGAAATATTAATTATTCAGCCCTCAGGCTTTTTACCGGATTTGCCATTGCAGCCCTTAATGCACGGTAGCCCACGGTTATCCAGGCAATGGAAACAGACACGACGATGGTCAGGATGAAAATACCCGCACCGATGGAAATACGGAAAGTGAAATTTTCGAGCCAGACATGCATAAAATAATAAGCCAGTGGTGCGGCCATGATAAATGAGATGCAGATGAGAAGGGTGAATTCGCGCGAGAAGAGGGAAATAATATTCGCCACAGACGCGCCTAGTACTTTTCGAATACCGATTTCTTTCTTTCGTTGGGTGGCCATAAAAGACACAAGTCCATAGAGTCCCAGACAGGAAATAAAAATAGCAATACCCGCAAATATTTTATAGAGTTCAGCGAGCTGATTTCCCTGTTTGTAAAACCCGGCTATTTTTTCATCGAGGAACTGGTACTGGTACACATATTCTGGATAAGTGTTGTTCCATAATTTTTCAATCACAGCCAGGGTGTGTTTTGTCCTGCCCGTTTGCAACTTAACGGCCATCGTCTGGTATTGATCCTTCCAAGTCGACATCACGACGGCGGCAATCGGTTTCGCAAGAGTAGTGCCGTTAAAATCTTTTACGACACCCACAATCTCTCCTTTTAACTGGCCGTCCCAGAAGCTGATCTTTTTTCCAATCACCTGGTCAGGATTACGGATACCCAGTTTCTTCACCATCGTTTCATTCACAACAAATTCCTTGATGGTATCCGAAGGCTGGTAGGTCCTGCCAGCTACCATCTGAAGACCATATGTTTTAAAAACATCTGCATCTGCCCATTTGAGATCGGCGTCGAAGCCGGCAACTTTTCCGGAATTATCATAAGTAAAATCGCTGCCCCAATGTGAATTATCCGAGATCGTAAAAGTGCTGAAACTTACATCCCTAATATCGGGCTGTTGCAGAAGTTCCGTTTTCAAAGACTTCATCTTCGTGAGGCTGATACTATCATTGGGTATGGGAATATTTACAATGGCTTCTTTATCGAAACCCATTTCTGCCGTTTTAAAATAATTCATCTGGCTCACCACGATCAGCGTGCCGATGATTAGTGCCTGAGCAAGGGTGAATTGAAAAATTACGAGTCCCCGCCTTAGGGAAATGCCACCTGTTGTTCTATACGTAAATTTACTTTTAAGTGCTGTAATAGGATTGAAACCGGAAAGGACCAATGCCGGATAAAGACCCGATAACAAACTAACCATCCCGGTCATGATCGTTAAGAATACCAGGATGGCCATATCGATATGAAATGAAATTTTTGTTTCCAGCAAATTGTTTACAAAAGGTAAAACCATATAGGCGATCGCAAGAGCGATTCCGACAGCGGCCAGCGATACGATAAAGCTTTCACTCAGGAACTGGGCGATCAGCTGGAGCTTGCGGCTACCCAGTACTTTACGCACACCCACTTCCTTTGCTCGATCCACAGCCTGTGCTGTGGCGAGGTTCACGAAATTGATGCAGGCAATGATCACTAAAAAAAGACCAATCAGACTCAATGCAGTAATCAACTCTTTGCTGAAGGTGGTATAATTATAATTGCCGAACCTATTATCAAAATGTATGGTGCTTAGAGGTTGTAAAGTAAATCCCTGTTTTTTCGCATAGTCGCGGGGAATATGCCTATCTCCGAAACCTATAAGAGAACCCGCAAATTTTTCAGCTGACATGCCTGGCGGCAATTTGACATAGGTATTTAGCCCCCCATGGACACTTATCCAGTCATGAGAACTATCCTCGGACAGTGTTTTAAAAGATATGGCTACCTGAAGTGGAAAGTCTGAATTGACCGGTGGATTTTCTAATATGCCGGTTATTTTACAGACTTTATTATCCTGGTACCGGATCAAATGCCCCATAGCTTTCCGCCAGTCCCCGAAATATTTTTCAGCAGTTCTCTGCGTCAACACAACCGTGTTAGCGACGGACAAAGCAGTTTTCGGATTGCCTGCGATAAAAGGAAAATTGAAAATGTCGAAAAACTGTGGTTCGACGAAGAAAAGTCCGTCTTCCTTAAACTTAGCCTGGGGCTGATGGCTGTTTTCATTCAGAACGGTCAACTGGTTTCCCTGCGCACTAAAGATAGATGCTACTTGTTCCAATTGGGGATAGTCCAGGGGTAATTGTTTACCCGCAGGAAAACAGGCCCCCCGGCTATAGTTGATGCCATCGGGTGTATTAAAATGCGTGGTTATCCTGTAAATACGATTTTTGTCAGCGTGAAAATTATCAAAGCTGTTTTCATACTGGATCACCAGGAATAAAAGCAAACAGGTAGTTATGCCGACTGCCAAACCAGCGACGTTGATGAAGGTGTAACTTTTGTTACGCTTTAAGCTTCTGAAAGCCGTTTTTAAATAATTCCTGAACATGCATCAATGGGCTCCATATTTGTGCCACATTTTATTCAATTAATATTCATTCATTTGCTTTCAGGTACTTTTTATTAGTGTACGATTTTGATACAGAGATTGTCCGTATAAATCATTTATTGAAGTCACTTTCCGATACAAAAAGTACTGTCACCCAATTCCAGTGGGTTTGCGAGGAAATTAGTGCGATTTAGTAACGAGTAATTTTTATCGTTCCAGGCATACCGGAATGCATTCATCTTCGGATGGCATTATCGCCTAATGTTATAATAGCATTATTCCCCTTTATCTTCCGCCTATTTTCATCGATAGGTTTCAGGGTGTGTCTGTCCTTATTGCAAAAGATCGTCTATTTTAGAGGAAGCCCAGAGGTTAAATTACCAGAACAAAAGATTTGTTTTAAAGCCAAGTTTTACAAGCTCTTTCTTAATTATTATTGGTGTATTGAGGACAACTCCGTTGTCTTTGAACTTAAATTTTTTAATGATGTCCTGCATTATTTCCTATACTTTTTGTTATAAAATAATCCG
>JABDAN010000039.1 GCA_013289175.1 Bacteroidota bacterium | reverse complement strand
TAATGGACAATGATATCAATCAACCATCCATTTTAGTATAGTCAGTTTATGATAAATCCAAAAATATTCGGTTAACAAATTTGCGATGAAACAGGTGACCATTGTTGTCCCGGATGGAAACGTAAACCTTAGCAGCATAACAGGTTCGTTTGAAATTCTAAACAGGGCCAATGTTTATTGGCAAAGGATGGGAAACAAATCGGTATTGGAAATCCGCATAGCGGGTTATATGTCCGAACTAAAATGGGATGTCGGTTTCTTTTCGCTGTATCCGCTGGATATCCGGGAAATTAAAGTAACCGACCTGATAATTATACCCTCTCTTTCATACGACTACGACCATGTTTTGAAGAAAAATAAGAAGCTTGTAAACTGGATCAGAGATCAATATAAGACAGGAGCTGAAGTGGCCAGTATCTGCACGGGTGCATTTTTGCTCGCGGCCACAGGCCTTCTGGAAGGAAAAACATGTTCCACCCACTGGAATGCAGCCAATGATTTTAGGCGGATTTTTCCCAATATTAATCTTCAAATCGACAAACTGATAACCGTTCAACAGGGACTATACACCAATGGAGGTGCTTATTCTTTTCTAAATCTGATCCTTTTTCTGGTAGAAAAATATTTTGACCGCCAGACCGCTATATACTGTTCCAAAGTCTTTCAAATCGATATTGAACGAGACGCACAATCACCTTTTTTCATATTTCAAGAACAAAAGAACCACGGCGATGACTTGGTGATCAAAGCACAAACATATATCGAAGAAAACTTAAGTGAAAAAATTTCATTCGAAGAACTAGCCTCTAAACTGGCGATCAGCAGGCGGAATTTTGATAGACGTTTTATCAAAGCTGTAGGCAATACTCCGGTAGAATACTTACAACGGGTAAAAGTAGAATTCGCAAAAAAAACTTTAGAAAAAGGCAGAAAAACCATTTTTGAAGTAATGAATGAAGTGGGATACTCTGATGATAAAGCCTTTAGAGAAGTTTTCAAAAAAATAACAGGATTATCGCCTTTAAATTATCGATCAAAATACAATAAGGAAAAAGTTTTGGTTTGATTCGGCGGTGATCCCCTTTGCTCCTGCCGTTATTTTTTTTTATTGATCATGATGTCTGAACAGAAAAGACATCATGAAAGGTTTTCAACCGTCTATTAAAGAACGCACCACTTTTATTAAATCTGTATTAAATGTAGTCAGAAAAGTATTTTTCATGTAATAGTCAAAAATAAACGGCCACCTTTGTCGGCCGTTTATTTTCTTTTAACTCGAATGGCTCACATAAAGAACTGTTCAGAAACAATCTTTCCCCCACTGACCAAATAAACACAAAGCTCCTTGTGACTCATGCGTCCACGGCCCTTCATTGTCACATCGATTTGCATGGTAAGTGCAAAGGAATCATCTGCAATCAATGGTTCGGAAATCGAAAAACCGTGTTGTTCCGTTACCATTTCATTCCACCTCTTCCCTTTTTCCAGGATTGCTTTAATGCCCTTTGTTTCCTTGGCAAAGTCTGGGGATTCACGGGGTTCAATGCTAACTGCACCCTCAGAAAAAAGCTCGGTAAGTGCCTGTTCGAATTGTCCCTGCCCGCAAAGTTCTTTTAGCCTGCGGCCAATTTGTTCGGTGGTCATAAAATAAGTTTTGATGGTTAATGAATTCGGGATGCTAAAATAAATAGCATTTTTTATACTAAAAAATTTAGTTTGAAAATTACCCATCTTTTTTGGTCATCCGCCTTATTAAATCATTTAGGGGTAGGCGATTCGGGACTAGGTCAAAACTTATGGGATATGGAACCAAATAGACAATTTTCCGACCGCACAAATCCAGACAACAATCTGTTGCGTATCTGTGTCTGCTATTTAAAACAGATTTATAAACGTCCATAAACAATGATTATGAAACAATTCAGATTCTTATTCGCTGGTTTATTCACCCTTTTATCCAGCAGTACCATCCAGGCTCAGGCACCCGTTACCGTAGGGGGCGCGTTGATGTATCCTACAAAAAACATTATAGAGAATGCCATGAACTCCAAAGACCATACCACCCTGGTAGCGGCCATACAAGCGGCTGGTTTGGTAGAAACTCTGGAAGGGCCCGGTCCTTTTACGGTTTTTGCACCGACCAATGAAGCGTTCGCCAAATTGCCGGCAGGAACGGTCGATAACCTCTTGAAACCTGAAAACAAAGCGATGCTCACCGCGGTCCTTACCTACCATGTAGTTCCCGGTAAATGGGATGCCTCAGCTCTTGCAGCAAAGATTAAACAGGGAATGGGAACTGCCCAACTTACTACCGTACAAGGCGGTACGATCTGGGCTATGATGAAAGGTGATAAGATCATGCTTAAAGATGAGAAAGGGAACCTGGCAACCATTACCATCACCAACGTCTATCAGAGTAACGGTGTAATCTTCGTGATTGATCGCGTGTTGATGCCAAAATAGGCGGACCCGTTACTTAGTGTTGGTTATTACCCCCTGAATTCTAATTGCGATATTTGGAATATCGCGGTCGCGGCAGACCCTTTGCTTTAATCAAAGCAAGGTCTGCCATTTTTAAGTTTTTGTGTAGATCTCCTTCCATGAAACCAGTAATTACCATGGACACCAAGGGTACCAGTCTCCCATTCAATGACCGCCAAAATAACGCCAAAAAAAATTCGCTCCTTAGTTTTTATTTATCCCTCATACCAAGGAACTCACTGCATTCTCAAATTGGGAACCCGGTCTTATAACAGCTGATTAACATAGATCAGGTCTTTGAAAATATTAAGAAACCTATCTATTCGTTTTAGACAGGTACCTTATCAATATCCTCATAAAAAAACCAATAATATGCATTTAAAAAACTATGGGCATCTGGCGATTTTGACAATTGCTTTAACCAGTTTGGTTATTTCCTGTAGCAAGGACAATAACAAAGGTGGTAGCTCCAATCAGAGTACGGTTCAAACTCAAAGTGACGACCAGGCTATGGTCTCCAACGAAACAGATATGATGGGCAATGATGCCAATGCCGCCTTGAGCAGTCAAGTATCCATCAACGGCGCCTCGGTCAATTCCCTTCGTTTTGGTAAGGTCGCTGTGAATGATGTTAATGAACAGACTCATACCCTTGGCATAACAGATAATAGTTTGATCTGCGATGCAACCGTAGTAACAGACACCACGGTCAATCCGAGGACCATCACTATTACCTACAATGGTACTAATTGCTGGGGCAATCGCACTCGTACAGGAACGGTTGTTATAAGTATTGCATCCGGTGTACATTGGATGGATCAAGGTGCTGTGGTAAGCATCGCAGTACAAAATCTGACCATCACCCGTCTGAGCGATCAAAAAACCATCACGATCAACGGCACGCGTACTATGACCAATCTCAGCGGAGGCAGCATGACCGATCTAGCAAACGACGTCAGTATAACCCATACCATTAGCGATCAATTTTCAATCACATTCGCAGATAATTTGGTTCGCAGCTGGCAGGTTGCAAAACAACGTGTATTTACCTATAACAATGGTATCGTGATGACAACAACCGGCATGCACAGCGATGGCACCTATTCTAATGTTGCCGAGTGGGGTACCAACCGCTTCGGTACCGCTTTCGAATCGCTGATTACTGTTCCCAAGGTTTTCAGACAGGATTGCGATTTCCGACTGGTCAGTGGACAAAATGAAATCTTACGCTCCGACAGTTTAAATTCTACAATTACTTATGGATTGGATGTAACCGGTGCCCCGACTACCTGTCCAGGAAGCGGCAATTATTATCTGGAAGTCGTTTGGTCCTTCCCGGGTGGTTCGACCAAACCTATTATCTTGCCCTATTAATAAATCATTTTTTTAAATAATAAGGCTGTCTCCAGATGAGAGACAGCTTTTTTATTTTCTTGAAGCGTCAAAAAGAATTTGAATTTAGGAAATGTTAGAGTGTTTGCTTACTGGACAGAATCCTTAGTCCGAATAGGGACCGGAAATAGGGTGAGGACTAAAAACGGAGGCTTTCATTCGCATTATCAGGCTGATTTCGCGTAAGATTCAGGCAGCAAAACGACGTTTAACGAGATTTCAAAAAACAGCTCGTATCTAGTAAGAATGGCTGATCCTCTTTTCGCTTAGAACATAAACGGATAATATGATAGAAACAACGCTGGCTAGTGTCAGCAAGGCAGAAAGGTCATACTGATCTTTCTGGAATAGTTTGCAACTGGCGATGGCGGCCAGGGCAACCAACAACAGGATGGATAATCCAATGATCGTTTTCATTTTAAATTATTTAAACTCAATTTCAACTGTTCTGATATAGACCGGAGTACACAGGCTGGGTTTAAAATAAACCGCCCTTGGTTTGTTATTGTTATGTTAGGACCAGGTAATTTTCAAAAATGAGGTCTTGTGCAGTCTGGATCCGAGGTGTAATTTTCTGACACCCCGGATCCCATCTTCATGTTTTCGCCATCCCTACCGGCTATTCCAGTGGTGGTTTGTTTCGGTACCCAATCTTCTGGAGCTCCGTTTTTACCATTAAGCTGGGCCGCCAATAAGCCCTCAGCACCACCACCTGACAATATTTCACCCAATTTTTATGGCATCCTATTTAGGTTAAAAATGGTGACAGTCTTTTTATTAATCTAAAATTTAAGAACATGTACTACAATCAGTCATGGGCCGCAAAAGGCAATCATTATGGGAACCGGCATTTACAGAGCCGTTCCATGCAAAGAGCCGCCGTAAACATTTACAAAACCGAGAACAGCTTTGAACTCCTGGTTTTTGCTCCCGGGCGCATCAAGGAACATTTTCATCTAGACATGAATGGAAATGAACTTACCGTATCCTACAATCCCCCCGAAGGTTTTCCCCGTCCGGATTGGGTTTTGCGGGAATACAGCCGGGGAGGCTTCGTCAGATCCGTTACTTTGAATGAAAGCATTGACACCCAAAACATCACTGCTAAATATGCAGATGGCGTTTTGCAGATCAGTCTTCCTGTCATTGAAGGAAAGGAAACTGATAAAAAAGAAATAGTAATACAGTAAATCTTGTGAATCATTTCTCGTTGCGGGTATCTTCGGATACCCGTTTTTTTTATGATTTCACTCATTTTTATCTGCTTCCAATAAGGCCTGCATGATACCCTCTTCCTGGGTGACCCGCTCCCCAATTCAGATAAAGGCAATCTCCGGTTTATGACCGGTCCCTCCCGGTTGCCCATGAATTAATATTGTTATCTTCATTTTACCAATGAAAAATTTACTATTACCAGCCCTGTTTTTATTCGGAGTATTGTGGGCGAATGGCCAGGACTCCACCCAGCCCAAGTCCAAAAAACAGGCGGCGTTGTCAGATACCATCCCCAGTGGTCATATCACAAAAAAAGGTGTTGGCAATATGACGATGCCCGACCGAAGAAAACTCGAATACTTTCGCGACACCATTCGCAGGGAACGAAGAAAATTTGATTCTGCTTTGTTCACTCAGATCAATGTTCCGTCCAGCAGCGATTATGCGGAAGATCTGGGAAAAGTATACGAAATGTTGAACAGCGAGTCGGTCGTAACCGAATCTTTTGTCAAATTGTCCACCATCCGCGACTACCTTAACCAGGGAGATTCAGTATTGGTGGTGTTAAAAGAAAGATTGTTTCAAAATGACCGATCCTTTCATATTCGTAACCTCCAAATGTTTAATGCACTTCTGGATGTTTTGGACAGAAATACCGATTATTACAGAGAGTACCTGAAACAATATGATTCGGCACTGGACGGTGTACGCCAAGACATCGCAGACCTGCAAAAAGACACGCTGATGCGACAATTATTCAGGGACACTGCCCTAAAAAACGCGTTTCAACCACAGTTGCAGCAATTGAAAGTTAAATGGAGACAAGTGGACAGCCTGGTTTCGGAAAACGGAAGAGAAATCAACACCCTCAGATCCCAGGCTTCTGCACATGAAATAACCATTGGAGAGCTTTCCTTCCAGGTCGATGCATCTTTGAAGTCCGTGGGATCAGAGGCCTTTGGCAAGGAAAGACGTTACTTATGGGAGCCAGGAACGTCCACCGTAGACTATTCTGAAGACAGTTTCAGCAATTCCATGAAGGGTGAGGTACAGATGGCAGAGATATATTTTTCCAATACCTCCAACCGGCGAATCTGGTTAATTGCTATTGGGCTGATTTTCTTTTTTTGGGTTCGTTCAAATTTTCATACACTTAAAAAGTCTAACAAGCTGGGGGCCATAGAAAATTTTCAGATCAAATACATCAGTCCCTTTCCTTTTTTTGGTTCACTTATATTTAGCCTCAGCCTGGCGCCTCTTTTTGACCTTCAGGCTCCCAGCATTTATCTGGAGTCTGTCCAGTTGGTGCTTATGGTACTGCTGACTTCTTTATTCCTACGACACTTGGAACGGTATCTTTTCTATGGATGGTGTGTTTTTATGTTACTTTTTCTCTTACTGCTCACTACCCGGATTATGGGTTTTTCACTTAACATTCAGCGATGGGCCAATTTTCTGATAGACGCAATATCCGCCTTGTGCGGTCTGTTTTTTATTCACCGCTATAGAAAGTATTGCGCCATGTGGGTATTGCTGGCAATAGGATTTTATATTTTCTTCAACACCCTGGCCGCCGTGAGTAATTTATTCGGCAGGGTCACTTTCTCCCAGATATTTGGATATACGGCAGTGTATTCCTTTGCACAGACCATCAGCCTGGGGGTTTTCGTCGAACTGGTTCAGGAAGCTTTTTTGCTGCAAATCCAGACCAGTCGGGTAAGAAAAAAATACACCCAGGAATTTAATTATGGGGATATATCCACTTCCATTCGTCGATTTTCCATGTTTCTGGCGGTACCCTTATGGCTGATTGTATTTGCCACCAACCTGAACTTATTTGATACCCTGAATGACTGGCTGGTGAGTTTTTTCGGAAGCAATCGTCAAGTCGGTAATTTCTCCTTTACGGTCGGGGGAATTCTACTATTCCTGGGTATTATATGGTTGTCCAATTTCCTTCAAAAATACATTGCCTATTTCTTCGGGGACACGGGTGATGACTCCGCATTCGACGACAAAGGTCAAAGATCAAGGCTCATGGTAACCCGGCTGATTTTGCTCATCGCCGGCTTCTTACTGGCAGTTGCTGCCTCGGGTCTAGCGGTGGACCGGATAACCGTGATCCTGGGTGCCCTGGGTGTTGGTGTTGGCCTGGGTCTGCAAAGCATTGTGAATAATTTTGTTTCCGGGGTCATATTGATCTTCGATCGCCCCTTAAGGATCGGCGATACCGTGGATATTGGGGACAAAAGAGGTCGGGTAAAGGAAATTGGCATTCGTACCAGCACCCTTCTGACTGAAGAGGGGGCAGAAGTAATCATACCCAACGGTGATGTACTCGCCCACAATATTATTAACTGGACCTTAAGCAACAACCACGTAAGGCAGGCAATATCCTTTACGCTGGCAAAACCAGCCGATCTGGAACCCACTAAAATCGATGCAATCAAGGAAATCGTTTTGAAGAACTCCAATGTGCTCGAACAGCGTCAACCTGAAATCATGGTAGACACTCTGAACTCAAAAAATGTTGAACTGAAGATTTACTTCTGGATCCAAGATTTCAACAAGGGGCCAAATACTGCAGCAGAAGTAAAGGCCGAGATTTACGAATACCTTGAAAAAAATGGACTTACAATCATTTAAGAATAGACCTTAAATGTGGTCTTAGAAAAGGCGCTTACGAATCTTCAAAGAGGCGGATCGCCGCATCATTTACTAACCGATTATACTAGTTGAATCCCTGGTTATCAGGCGATATACAACTTTATCTTCAAAAAAATTAAAAGAGGATTAGGCGCTGCTGATACGGTCAGGCAACCACCTCTTTGCATTCAACAAGACAGCCATAGTCCCTTTAAAAGAAAAAACCGCTATTTCTAGTAGCGGTCTTTCAAAAAACGAGGATCTTAAATGTTTTTACCTAGGATTGGATTCGATTTCTTTCGGATTTGGATTTTCGACTCGACCTTTGGTTTTTCTTCGGATTGGACTGGTTTCTTTCGGATTGGACTGGTTTCTTTCGGATTGGATATATCAAATGTAGCAGCCTTTGTTCATTCCTGATAGCGCGGGAACACTCGATTTTCATCGTAAGTTTACGAAGGTAAATTGGATATAATGAGATCATTTCATTGAAAATCAATGTTTTAACCATTTTGCATTCGTTTCTTTTTGGTTAGGCCTTCTGGTGAGATTCAGGGAGTAGTGGTTGATTGGTGTTGGAGGGGCTCCTTAGCGAAGCGCCTAAACTCCTCTGATAGGCACAAAAATCCCAGACCTCTTTATTTTGGACTACTTCAGCATGCTGTATTTGAACGACATTTAAGAGAATGCGTATAGTAATAAATTGATTGTTATTCATTTATGAATTTTTTATCCACTTAATAACAAGATAAGTTCATCTACCTCCAGCCGATGGTCGACGGCGTCATTTTACTGGATCAATCCTTCTGTGCTTAGTTGAGAACGAATGGCATTGCTGACATCTTCAAACAAGGGAACCGTTCCTCCAGGCCTGGTGGTACTCGTGTTGGCAGAATAGATCAGGTTATTGGAACTCAGGGAAAAGATATTGACTTGAACAAACCAGGTGTAGGTATTCTCAACGCGACCAGGGCTACCTGGATTATAATGGTTCACCCAATGAGGTCCACCCCAGTACCCCCAATAGCCACCCCAGGTTGTATAACTGGAGGGTGCCCTTCCGGGAACGAACTGTTGTTGGTCATTGTTCCCGGTCTGTTTCATGATAAGGATACCGTCATAACCCTGGGCTTTCAGTTTTTGACTCTCCCCTGCTTCGTCGGTGACCAGGGAATCACCCATCAAAAGATAAGACTGGGTTGCCAGGCCAGGGTAAAGACCAACAATATAGTCTTCCACCGTGCGGCGTACGGCCTGGTTATATATTAGTGCTGCGACAACCATTTTATGCATCGTCAGATTTTGGGTGCCCGCGTTTGGATCGCTCCAGCTATTCAGGATCGCCGATTGAGTCAGTCCGGTAAAAGGGATGCAGAGCATCAGGGCGAAAAACAATTGCTTTTTCATGATTTTTTTTTAATGATGCAAAATTAACTTAGCCGCTAAGGGCTGGCTATCTCCCATGTTGCAGAGTCTATAACACTGGTTGCAGGAGCTTGAAATGGGATGAATTCCGACAGCCATCCGCTGCCCTTTTAACGACTGGTGCCGGAAGCTTCTGTTTTCACCGATTTTAAACGGGTCCCATGGAGTTCAGGTTTTCGACAAGAATTTGAAAGGGATTTTAACCTGAGAAATTAACTCCTTCAATTGTTGCATTTTCCAATAAAGTTCATTTACTTTGTAATTCAAAGTACTTTTTTATGAGTAATTCAGCGCAGGGTCTTGAAACCTTACACGACATCAAACGGATGATGGAACGCAGCAGTCGCTTTATCAGCCTGAGTGGCTGGAGCGGAATTGCGGCCGGAATTTGTGCTCTGGTGGGGGCCGCCATCGCCCGTCAGCGAATTGCTCAATACTATCAATTAGAATATCTTAAAGTAAATGGTGCGCTTACAACTTTAAAAAACGATTTAATCTTAATTGCAATCCTGACCTTTTCAGTCGCCTTTATACTAGCCAGTTTTTTTACTGTTTTGAAAAGCAAAAAGGAAGGGGTTGCCATATGGGGATCCACCGCCAGAAGACTGATGTGGAATACTTTCCTGCCGCTGGCCGCGGGTGGATTTCTAATCTGGCATTTGATTCAAATCGATGGCTACGGAATAGTGGCGCCCGCATCCTTGATTTTTTATGGTTTGGCGCTGGTGAATGGAAGCAAATATACCATCGGCGAAGTGCGATGGCTTGGATATGGAGAAATCGCTCTTGGGATAATCAATCTATGGTATCCCACTAAGGGTCTCATATTCTGGTCACTCGGCTTTGGTGTGCTTCATATTGTTTACGGTCTAGCGATGTGGTGGAAGTATGACAGGATTGGGGTTGCGCAAGGTACCGTGCAGGACAATAAAGCCGACTAATCATGAAGAATCCGATCGAACAATTAAATAAAGTATTTGACAGCCGTGTAAGGCTGGGCATCATGAGTGCACTCATCCTAAATAGCCGCACGAGTTTCAATGAACTCAAGGAACTGATGGATATAACCGATGGAAACCTTGCCAGCCATATGAAGACACTGGAAGAGGCGGGATATATGCAGGTAGAGAAGGGGTTTATCGGAAGAAAAACAAATACAACTTATATCATTACCACTGAGGGGAAAAAAGCATTTAAATCACATTTGGACGCTTTGGAAAAAATGATCCGATCGATCGATTGATTTTTTTTGACTAATTACTTTGTATTTCAAAGTACTTTTAAAATGAGAAAATGAAAACATTTGTCCTTGCTCTGAGAATATGGTTTCTTTCCAACCTTGTATTTGACATCGGAATACTCCTTTATCAACTCATTTTCGATACAAGATGGTGGGTCATTATACTCCCCGCCATACTTGCCCTTTTTTTTGGAAGTATTCCGGTGCTCATCCTACTGGCCATCCTCTTGCCGTTCATCAGGAAAATGTCGGGCGACTACACCAACAAAATTTACCTCACCATTCTGGCCTGTGGCATATGTGCAAGCATCTATGGTTTTTTATGGATGCTGATTAATTTTTCCTTGACCTATCACTCTGATTATAACTCGCAAGAAGCATTCAAATCAGGTGGAGCACTTGCAGGAGTGCTTTTTTGTACCTCCTTGGTTTCACTCCTTCTTTCTAAAAATCAGTTGTCAATCTATTTTGAATACAGCAAACCACTATTTATATCAAACAATCAAAAACAAAACATGGAAACGTCTATTCATTCTGAAGAGGTTCTCTCTAACGCCAGAACCAACTCATCCAACAAGATCCTTATCAAAGGTACCATCACAGCGGCCCTCATAGGTATTATGATGATACCTACCATATTTATCAGCGATCTTGTGCAGGAAAGGCAGTCTAGAAACGAATCGGTTGTCAAAGAAGTAGATAGTCGATGGGCCATGGCTCAAACGCTAACCGGCCCATATATTTTCCTGCCTTATAAAGTACAGACCACGGATGGTGCAGGTAAACCACTTGTATTGGTAAATCATTTTCTGTTCATTCCTGAAAATAAACAGGTGACCGGAAGAATCAATCACGAACTGAGAGAAAGATCCATTTACAAAGTATTGCTTTATCGTGCTTCGATCAACGACCAGGGCAGTTTTGTCATAAATCTGCCCAAAGACGTTGTTTCCGATCAGGTCCAGTGGTCCGGTGCACAGATCTGTTTTGGCATATCAGATTTTAAAGGGATTGAAGAAAAGCTGATTATTCATTTAAATGGAAGTGATCATGAACTTTCACCAGGCCTGCCCATCGGTGACACCAGTGACAAGGGTCTCTCGGCCCCCATTGCAATTTCAGCAGACGATTTGGGCAAACCCTTGAATTACCAGTTGAATCTCAGAATCAAGGGCAGTGAAATGCTTCATTTCATACCACTCAGCGGCAACAGCCACTATTCATTGGAATCTACTTGGCCCAGCCCTAGTTTCGATGGCAACAACCTACCTTCAGATCGAACCATTACCAAGAGCGGATTCACTGCCGTTTGGAATTTTAACAAAGCGAATCTGCCTTTTGGGACCGTGTTAAATGACTTCAAGTATGATCAGTCCGCACTGGCCTTTGGAGTATCCATGATAGAACCAGCAGATCAGTACGCAAAAACCAATCGCTCTATTAAGTATGCCATCCTCATTATAGGTCTGACCTTTTCACTTTTTTTTATAATTGAATTGATGCAGCGCAAACCCATTCACCCGGTTCAATATGTCTTAATAGGGCTGGCATTGGTGATTTTTTATAGTTTGTTGCTGGCCATCAGTGAATTTGTCGCCTTTGACTATGCCTACTTAATCGCCGCCGTAGCGACCATCGCACTTATAGGGTTGTATGCAAAAAGTCATTTTGGCAGTTGGCGATCTTCCGGAATATTCTCCGGCGTCCTCACTCTGCTCTACGGATTTATATTCGTGCTCATAAGACTGGAAGACACCGCTCTGCTGGTTGGCAGTATTGGGTTGTTTATAATTCTTGCCCTCACTATGTACGCCAGTAAAAAAGTGAATTGGTATGCTACTCCGGCAGCGTCCACTCTTTAAATAATCTGTTTTATGAAATCTGAAAACAAAATCAGAATAATTATCAAAGGATGGGTGATCTTTTTTATGGCAGCATTGGTATTCAGCGGGATCACAGCATTTTTTTTGGAAACGGAGCTGGCATGGATTGAACACATGATGGTCCAGGGAAGAAATCTGCCTTTATATTTTTGGATCCATAAAGTTCATGCGGCTTTACAAATCACCAATCAGGAGTATCCTTTTTTGGCGTATGGATTCGACTGGCTTGCCTTCGCACATCTTGTTATCGCGGTGGCGTTCGTTGGTGTTCTCCAAGACCCCATTAGAAATAAATGGATTATTCAGTTTGGAACAATTGCCTGTATGATGATTTTTCCACTGGCTTTTGTAGCTGGTCATCTAAGAAGTATACCATTTGCCTGGCAATTGATCGACTGTAGCTTTGGTGCAGTTGGACTGATTCCCTTAACACTTTGCAAACGTAAAATCGATCAACTTGAAAAACTTCTCCAAAGGAAAAATACGGTTTAGTCAAGTATATTTTTTAATGAGCCTTGTACTTTTATTCATCGAAATCCTCATAGGCATATTTGCACATGACAACTATATAAGGCCGTTCGGTGGAGATTTCCTGGTGGTCATATTGTTATTCTGTCTGGTCAAAACAATTTTTGATTTGCCAACCCTAACGGTGGCCAGCTCCGTACTCCTCTTTGCTTATCTGGTAGAATGGTCTCAGTACCTTAAGTTGGCAGATAGGTTACATCTATCCCGTCCTGGCCTTGCACGCACATTGTTGGGAGATTATTTTAGCTGGACGGATATGGGTTGTTATACAATGGGATTTGTTGGTATTATTTTAGTGGAAAAATATATCAAAAAGCCCCAAGCTATGAGGTAGACCAGATTTAGCAATCGTTTATTCTGACCCGGAAATTCTTTCAAAGAAGGAAAGAGGTTTTGCAAGACTAAATTGTCTTGCGGTATACGACAAATCCTGACCGCTCAGCAACCTTGTCGTATAATTTCATCGCTGTCTCGTTGGTTTCATGGGTCAGCCAGTAAAGGCGGGTAGACCCGGCCTGCGTCGCTTTCTGGTAAACATCCTCAATCAGTGCACGGCCGATTCCTTTTCCGCGAAATTCCCGGGCGGTGAATAGATCCTGTAGGTAGCATACCGGAAGGATCGCCGTCGTACTGCGATGAAAAAGATAGTGAGCCAAGCCGATTAGTTTTCCTTCTATTTCGGCAACGATCGCATACACCGGCTCCGTTTCATCAAAAAAACGACTCCATGTCGTCCGAGTGATGGCGGGATCCAGAGCAGTCAGGCCTGAGCGTCCATAAAATGCATTGTATCCCTCCCAGAGTGGAATCCACTGGGCATAGTCTTCCATGACAATCGGACGTACAATGCAAGGAGGTATCACAGCGCCAAGTTACAAATTTAAAGACGAGCGGTCCTTTTACAAACTAGGATTTGGAGTTTCTCCAACTAGTGGCTCTTTCTTTTCGGATTGCTTTTCCCTTAGCCTGGCGTACCATGCACAGTTGGTTGCAGAACTATACCTATCAACTCGAGCTAAACTGATGGATATTTTTGATCGCAGGATTTCCCGCTATTCTAATCACACGGGTCACGGTAAGCTTTCAAGCAATCCTGGCAGTGGTTACCAATGCCATCATTGCCCTAAGAACACACTAAAATTCAAGTCCGCGGTTCGGCAAGACAGTGTGGTTGATGAGATCTCAGGAGAATCAAACTGACCTGACTTAATATAGGCCGCCGTCAGGTTCTTGTTTTTTGGAGTCTATGCTGTTTTTTGAAAATAGATTTCACCTTTTTGAAATCCTTCTGGATTTTTATTTCCCTGATTTTCAATCAACCCCAATTATTGGCCTTCCTCGGGATCTTCCTCCAGGTCATTGTGGTCATCGCCCCCGATGCTGTAATAATTGTTTTCTTCATCCTCTTCTCCGATTTCTTCATCCGAATCGTCCAATTCGGAACCGGGCACATCCAGATCGTCCCCCAGCTTAACCGTACGGTTTTGCATAGTTTCTTGGATTTCTTCCTTCAGGGGCAACTCCTTTGCCTTGCGGAAGATATCTTCCCCAGCAGGATATTCTGGCAAAGGGAACTTTTCAATTTCGGCGTCTTCTGCCACTTTTTGATTGGTCTTTTTTTTCATTTTTTTAAGTTTAGTTGATCCAATACTTCTTCGGTAAACAACCCTTTCTATTCAAAAGTTCATATAACCGAAATTGAATCCTTTGCCAGAAAGTAGTTGATATGGGGTAAATAACCGGTTAGCGCGTCTTTTGGTGTAATTTAAAACCCTGGAATCTGCGTAGATTAGCCCAATTGTATTAAAATAATGACCCACCAAACACTTTAATTCATGAAAAATATTTTATTCCTGTTTTTTTTCTTTCTGTTACCCCTTTCCCATGCCTGTGCTCAGGCCTGGAAGAAAGAAGTTGAATCCACTATTGATATCCTATACAAAGCCATGATTTCGCAGGACAAACCTACGCTGGAAAAAATTACCGCCGAGGAACTGAGCTTCGGTCATTCTACTGGCCAGATAGAAAACAAATCCCAATTCATACAGGATGTTATATCCGGCCCGGTGAAATTCAGCTCCATCAACACCGACAGCCAAAACATCGTACTGGCCGATGATGTGGTGATTGTTCGCAACAACTCATCCATTAAGGGGATCCGGGACGGAGCTCCACTGGATATAAAAATTGGGGTTTTGATGATTTGGAAAAAGCACGGAGCTGATTGGCAACTGTTGGCCCGGCAGGGATATAAATTGCCGTAAAACACCCACGCTCCCATTTTATGAGCGGCAATTCAAGACTTTTAAAAGTATTTATCTTGTCCGCATGCTTCGATTGTTGAATGTTAAAAAGGAATATGGTGAGCGCGTGATTTTATCGGTGCCTGACCTGATGTTGACCGGCGGGATCTACTGGCTCCAAGGGGCGAATGGATCGGGAAAGACAACCCTGTTGAAAATGATTGCAGGTCTGATCCCATTTTCCGGAGATATCGACCTGAACGGGATGAATCAGCATCGGAATCCTTTGGAATACCGAAGGCTGGTGAGTAGCGCAGAGGCCGAACCCGCCTATCCCGTTTTCCTTACTGGAAGGGAACTCATCCGTTTTTACCAGGAAATTAGAATAGCCACAACGGAGCAGGCCGACCGCTTGATCGATCAACTCGGATTTGGCCAATTCCTCAGTACCCCCATCGGTACTTATTCCAGTGGGATGATCAAACGGCTTTCCTTGTTGCTCGCTTTCATAGGACGCGCTAAACTCATTTTGCTCGATGAACCCCTGGCGACCTTGGATGGGGAGGTTGCTATCCTATTACCCGATCTGATGAGAGACTACCAGCGATCTTTTGATACTTCCTTTATCTTCAGTTCCCACTCTTCGCTGCCTGGGAGCGAAAAAATTCCCATTAAAGAACTGCTGGTTCACGATCAGTCCATCCACCTAAATGTATGAGTATTACCAAGACGATTTTAATCAAATCCCTGGTTAAACCATTCTACCGGCAAAATGCAGGACTGTTTGCCTTTTTGGTTTTCATCATGGTTGCCGCAGTCGGCAGGGCAAACGGGGTGGGGCTACTCGAATATCATCTCTCGCTCATGGAAGGCATCATGACCAACCGTCCATTTCTGCTGTTTGTGCTGGCAGCGTGGTTATTATACGCCCTCAAATGTGCTCAGTTTATGGCAGTCACCCTGCGTAACAGAGACTACGGATTTCTGTCGTTGGTTTTCTTGAAAAAACAACTTCCCGTTTTCGGGATGCTTCTCCTGGTTCAGGTCCTGTTTTTACTACCTATTCTGGCTTATGCCTTTTTAGCCATCTGGGTTGCCCTCGTTCACCATTGGTGGCCTCATATCGGGTTGCTTATTATTTTTTTTCTCCTTATTTCTTTTGGGGGAGCTTACTTATACCAACGCCTGATCAACCATCCTGAAAAACGCCGGGTTGCGCATATAGGAGGGACAACCCGGATAACGGCCAAACAATATTGGGTCTTTCTGTTGCGCTGTATCGGGAACTACCACAAAATACTTTTCGTAGTCATCAAGTGCGCAACCTGTCTGACTTTATTTGGTTTTCTCTACGACCCCGGTCACGGCCGTTCCAATCTAGAAATGGTCATTTTGTTTTATAGTTTCGCTGTGTTGGGACACGGCGTCTTGATCTATTCCATCCGAGCTTGGGAAGAAAGCCGCATGGCATTTTACAGAGGGTTACCCGTTTCGATGACTCGCCGGTTTTTGCATTATGGATGGTTCCATTTGCTTGTGCTAATTCCAGAAATGGTTACCATTCGATGGCTGACACCCGTATACATCGGATATGGCGATGCGGGGCTTTTTATTTTCTTTTCATGGAGTATCCTGTTATTTCTAAACAGTATTTTATTCATCCAGTTTTTTAAAAAATTCGACTACCTGAAAATTGTAACCGGCCTGTTTTTGGTGATTTTTATGGTCGACCTGACGGGTGTGTTTCCTGTATTTTGCGGGTGTCTGTTTTTATTTTCAGGATACTGTTTTTTCCGTCATTATTACCGGTTTGAGAAACCCTAGCCAGGTCCTTATATTGGGGAAGTATATAAAAAGAAAAAACCGCTAGTTGACTGTAGCGGTTATTCAAAAATAGGATCTTAAAAATGTTTTTGCTTAGGATTGGATCGGTTTCGCTTGGATGTCGGATTGGTTTTTTTCGGACTCTTGGATTGGTTTTTTTCGGATTCTTGGATTGGTTTTTTTTCGGATTGGATCGGTTATTTCAGTCGGTTTGGATATATCAAAAGTATCTATTGTTGGTCTGAGTGGGAAGCGCAGGAACCCTCGATTTTATCGTAAGTTTACGAGTCGTCAAAACAACATGATTTAAACCTGGCTGAGAATCGAAAGCCAATATATTGATAATCAATATTTTGCAGTTTATGTTTGATGGTCGCCCGCCTTAGAAATTTCCAGAGGAATGGGCACTGGCCGCAGTTTACAGGACCGGATGGCTGAGAAGGTGAACCATCCAACGCTCAAAAAAGACAACAGAAAAACCGTCAAGGCTTCTTGGATGTCCGGGCGAAAAAAAGAAGGATAAAAAAGTCAAAATGCTGCTCAAAGAATACCTGCTCCTGTATGCGCGTTACAATCAATGGGCCCATAAACGCCTGCTGGATCTGACCAATTCCTTAAGCCCGGAACAACACCATGCCGTTGTTCCCAGCAGCTTTGACAGCTTATATAAAACCGTTTTTCATGTGTGGGGTGCAGAAACACTCTGGCTTGGAAGGCTACAAGAAGCTCCCACAACGCTGCCAGATGACCCCTTCGGTGGATCCATGCGAAAGCTTTCAGATTCCCTGGAATCCTTAGACCAGCAATGGGTGAATTGGTTGGCGGAAAAAGAGGCGGACAAACTGACCCAAAAACTTCATTACCATAACAAAACAGGGGATCCCTTTTACGAATCTTATGACGTACTGTTGATCCATATTTTTAATCACAGCACTTATCACAATGGGCAATGGGTGACGATGTTGCGGGCATTGGGTATCCCTCAAATCCCATCCACGGATTTCATCGCCTGGTCACGGCTATCGCTGTAGCCCCTACGGGTTTTAGTTTCCCTCCATCACCGGACGCTTAATTTTCTTACCGGAAAGATGTTGTTTCCAGGGATTCCAATAATGGCCATGCCATCCTTTTTCTATCCCTTCTGCGTGTTTGTCGGGTACATTGCTGTGGATCGCATGTAAAACCGTATCCTTGCCCTTGGGTTCTAAGACGATGGTGAATACGGAATCCGGTTCATTGGCATCCCAATCCATAGCACGCCAGGTTTGCACGATAATTTTATCCTTTATCGCATATACATGCTGGCCGGTTATATAACCCTGATGAGAAACAAAGGGTGAACCTTTTTTAGATGAGATGATGACCGGTGATCCGGAAATAAGGGAATGTTTCTTTGCATTCATGTACAAATCGAATAGGTCCTTGGGCTTTGTCTTTTTGAAGATGATCTTCTGGGTGATTTGCTTGGACATAAAAGAAATTTTACCCTAATTTAAGCCTTTCCTGCCTGCTAAATTCCTGTTAATGGAAGCCGCCAGTGCAATAAGTATTCAAATGAGGCGATATACCTCCTGTCTGGTACGATATTTTAATGTTTTGAATGAAAACTTTCAATCGGTTATTATGAAAACTAGAATGCTTCTGTTGACAGTTCTGATCTTATCCGCCTGTTCCCGTATCGAGGCACAGGGTTTTCACCTCGGTATAAAAGGGGGTACCAATCTCAGCGAAATTACCAGTCAGTCCTTTCAGAATTCGTTAAAGGGCAATTTAATGGGGGGCGCATTTGCTGAAATCAATTTTACCTCAAAATGGGGCATCCAGCCAGAGGTGCTCTATAGCCAGGTCACTTCTGAAACCACCGACAATCCAAGTCAGAATGTCAAACTCCAATATTTATATATTCCCATCCTGCTCAGTTATAAACTTCCCATTCCCATCCTGAGCCTCCAGCTGGGACCTCAATTCGCTAGTTTGCTGAATAAAAACGACAACCTGGTCGTCGATGGGAAAAACGCCTTCAAATCCGGAGACTTCTCCATGGTCCTGGGTGCCCAAGTCAACCTCTTGATGTTTAAAGGAGGGATACGTTACGTTTACGGTCTGACAAATATCAATAACATTACCAGCCAGCAAACCTGGGAAACCAGAACCGTGCAGATCTATGTCGGATTGCGGATTTTTTAACTAGATAGACAGGATTTCCCATGATTATTTCTGGTGAATTACCAACTGGGCTAGAGGATTATTTATTTCCTTTATGGTATCAAATATGTTATCACGATACTTATCCTATTTCTTTGCTTGCATTAAATTGTAAAAATAAAAGTTCAGGGTCTAGCCAAATTGTGATCAAAGATCAAGAAGCGGGTCAATGATTCCTTTTTTTCATTTCTGCCTGAAAGATTTCAGGCAAAGTCATATTGCTGTAATCGCTGATGGCATATCCGCTCGTGGAGACCGCCATAGTAGTCTGATCGATACCCAAAGTATGCATTTCGATACCCTGCATGCCCGTTGAATCCACCATAGAAAAGGAAGTAACCAGTGTTTTGGGTTTGGTCAATGTTTGCAACAAGGGATGAGTGGCCATACCGCTGCCCATCATCTTTAAAAAATTCCCGCCGGTGGCGCCCAGTATATAATCCACCGGTGTATTGAAATCCACCTGAGCACACCAGACCGATCCCTGATGTCCTTTGTTGCCGGACACCGTGTATTCTTCCGATGTATAACTGCCCAACTGTTTGGATTTACCGGTTTTCACGGATTGAAAATCTTTTCCATCCGTCGCGTGGTGCATATGGGCCATCAGGCTGTCCATTTTGATCCATTTGGCCATGCCGGCCAAGTCGGATACCAGTTTACGGATACTGAGGATGGTGATGGTCTTTCGGTGTTCATCAAAAATTATTGTCTGGCCTTCCCGGGTAAAAACGATCAATAAATTTCCTTTCGTCGCATCTTTCGGACTGGTACGGGTAGCGGCAAAATCACCGCTTTTGGTAAAGTAAAAATGCATGACCGAAGAATCTGCTGGAGTTTTCTTATCCGCCATGACCTGCGTAACATCGTAATCGAAGCGGTAGGTATCGGGCAAGGAATAAGAAGGAGGAGCCTGGGCACGGGCTATGCTTCCCAGACCGCCGAATATTAGAAGGAAAATAAGGGGTTTCATATCACAAATCACTGCCAAAGGCATGCCAACCAATGTCCATGGCATGGTTTTATCATATCATCTCATAGGATTTATCACGAAAAAAGCAACCACATGAAAAAAGCAATTTTAGTCTGTCTGGGTTTATGGCTTAGCCTTGCGAGCATAGCTCAGGAACCACCGCATCCGCCACTTCCGCCCCACCCTTCCGGACCCCCTCCTCATCCACCCATGCCGCCCCATCCGCATGTTTATATCCGAAGCGGGTATAGCCACCACCCTTATCATCATCACCCTTACCACCACCACTATTATCGTCATCATCCCTATGCCTACTATCACCACGGTTACCATCATCATGGTCCAGTGCCACCACCCCGGCCACCCCTGCCACCGCATCCTTGATGAACAGGCGAAGGAGGTCTCCGTCAAAACCGGGTAATGAAATAATAAATGAAAGAATCCAGGTGAGCAAGACAGAGGATTTTCCCTTGTCCGGGAAACTGGATTTGACAGACCATGGAGGGGATATGATCAGGGAGGAGACGTTTTGAAATCTTGATCATAAAAGAAGAATTCCTCTTTTATTCCGTACGCAGAGACTTTACCGGATTAACCCGGGCCGCTCGCAAGGATTGAAATCCGACCGTAAACAATGCCAGCAATAAGGCTGACAGTGGGGCAATGATAAAAACCGCCCAGGGCATGGAAATGTGATAGGCAAACTGTTGCAGCCAGCGATGCATGAGCCAGGCCGCCACCGGAACGGCGATCACTGAAGCCAACAGTACAATTTGTACAAACTCGCTTGTCAGTAGTCGAAGGATCCCAATCAGTCCGGCACCCAGGACTTTTCGAATTCCGATTTCCCTACTCCGTTTTACGGCCATAAACAAGGCGAGGCTAAAAAGTCCAGTACAGGAAAGCAGGATCGCCATGCCTGCAAACCAAGCCGTCATCCGTCCAAAGTTTTCTTTGTCTTTGTATTGAGCATCGATGTCCTTGTCTAGAAAACTGTATTCAAATACTCTCTCCGGAAATATTTTCTCCCAGGTCTTTTTTATATAAGCAATTGTGCCCTCCGTATGGTCTGCATGGATACGGACAGCAAATTCAGTGAAACGAGGTGGGTTTACATCCATCACCAGCGGCTCCATGGGAAGGCTCAGGGCATTGAAATCAAAATCTTTTATTACCCCAATGATTTGTCCTTTTTTACCATCAGAAAGCTTGCCCCGGACAAAAGTTTTACTCAACGCATCTTCCGGTGAGCCCCAACCAAATGAACGGACTGCAGACTCATTGATGATAAAAGCATTCAGGAAATCGGTGCCCTTCGACTTAGAAAAATCTCGACCGGCGATCATCTCCATTTTCATGGTCGCAACAAAATTATAGTCTACCGAAAGCCAGGGGGCGAAACGGTTGTCTTTATCACTCATTCCCTGCGGTACAATCAAGCCACGCACAAAGCCCTGCCCGGGCATCTCAGAGGAAGCCGTCACTGCTTCCACACCGGGATAAGATCTCAGTTCATCATAAAAAAGATTCATCCGGCGCCGCACAGCTGAATCCACCTGTTGGCCAAAACTGAATGCACCCGAGCCAAATATGGGAACGATCAGCATTTGTTGCTTTTGAAATCCCATGGGTTTATCGCGCAGATATTGTTGTTGCCGGTAGACGACCAGGGTCGCTGCAATCAGTAAAATGGAAACCGTAAACTGAATGATGAGCAAAAACCGCTGGATTTGGTTCTTCTTGCGTGGATCTCCGGTCCGTCCCTTGAGCGCAAGTATGGTATTAAATCGGGTAATAAAAATGGCCGGATAAAGGCCTGCCAGTATGCCCGTAATAAAAAAGATGCCGGCGAATAAACAAAGATTTTGGATATTAAGCCAGGAATGCCAGTTCAGCTGTTTTCCCGTCAATTGATTCAAGGCCGGCACTGCCCAGGCCGTAAGGGCCAGGGCAAGCAAGAAGGAAAGAAAGCAAGTAAAAACGGTGGAATAAAGGAAAGAGGCAATAATCTGTTTTTTATCAGCCCCCAGGACCTTTCGCAGCCCTACTTCTTTTATCTTTCCAATAGACTGCGCGATCGATAAATTGATGAAATTGATATTGGCAATGCCCAGGATCAGCAGAGCAATGCCTGCAAATAAATACAGATAACTGATATCGCTGTTGCTTTCATTTCCCACCACATCAGCTGCCAGCAGATGAATCGCTGACAAAGACTGAAGTCGGACCGCGTTCATTTGATGATTTCGCTCTGTACCGTTTTTCTGCAGATATCTGTTGAGGTCCTGCTCCATTTGATTGGTCCTCACTCCAGGCCGGACACGGACCCAGGTTTCGCAAGGCGTGAACGTCCAGTCATTGCGAACGAAACTGGCAAAAGGCGGGGGTTCTACTGTGAAAACTGTTTCAAAAGACACAAGGAAATCAAACCGGATATCGGAATTGAGCGGCATTTTTTTTACCAGTCCAGTTATTTTTAGGGGCCATTTGTTTTCATAGAGTATGGTTTGTCCCATGGGGTTATCGGTTCCAAAATATTTTCGGGCCATCTCATCGGTGATCACTATAGAATTTGGCGAAGCCAGGGCGGTGGCCGGATCACCAGCCAGAAATGGAATGGTAAAAATGTCGAAAATCCCTTTGTCCGAAAAATAAACAGCCTGCTCCTGGAATCTCTTCTTGCCCGGAAGGGTCAGGGAGACGGCCTCCATTTCGCCGCTGCGTTGGTAGAATCGCGCTAGATTTTCAATCGCCGGAATGGAATGAACCAGGTTCTCCGAAAATGGAACCGGCGTCTGTGCGCTGGCACTGGATCCATTGTTGTCTTTTGTGATCCAGTTAATCCGGTAGATATTTTTTAGTTCTTTATTGAAATGGTTGTAAGACCATTCATCTTTAATATGAATGCCAATCAGCATGCAGCAGGCCATGCCAATGGAAAGCCCTAAAATGGCGATCAGTGCATTTGTTTTATCGCGAAGCAGATTACGCGCGGTAGTTTTGAAAAAAGCGGTCATGCCGGAACTTGTGGGGGAATGAAAGCGAATGTAAACCCATCCGGGATTGGGCCACTACAATTTGGGATGAATGGTCATACCAGCCTTGGTTTAGGAATAGTATGTAATATCTATGGCCAGACGGACCGCGTCGTTTTTATCCGAGTCGCCGGTTTTGGAAGCATGTATGGGAATCTGCAAGTGGTTGCCATTGCGTTGGACCGGACTGCAGGTAATATGATAAATGTTCTCCGGATAGGTAAAGCTGTATACCCGCAGGTGGATTTCAGTCATTTGTGCACTTTCCGGCAACCAGATATCGTGGCGCCAGTCTCCGGCTGCAGAGAAACTCATGTCCACGTCATCGTTGTATTCTTTTTTTTGCATAAAAATATTTTTTATTGGAGCTGGGCTGCCGTCAACATCGGAATCCGCTCCGTGATCTTAGGCTTTTTCAACATCAGGACGCAGGCTTTGGAAATTTCCTGGACAGCATGATTAAAAGAAATCCGTCTTTCAAGCAGGGACTGGGATATCACGATAACCGGGATGTTTTTTTCCAAAGAATCAACCGTTCTGGACAGGTCCATGATCGAGTGAAAATGGTCATGGTGGTCAAGTTCGTTTACTTCGATATACAGTTTATCGGGGAGAGCCATATCGACCCGTCTGAAGCCGTCAAAATATTCCAGAACCAGAGGAAAACCGAGGGACTTGAGTGCCAGATACAGATCGACCGTTCGGGCGGTGGCTCCCGATTCCTCAATCATAAATAAATCCCTCATACAAAGAGAATGACCGTAAATTCTTTGGGAAAAACTATGTACTCCCGGGGAAATGGGCATACCACATTCAAGACAGGTACGTGTTGGTTTCATATGATTGGATTAGGACATAATAAAATTGCAAAAAATCCAATCGTTTATACAAACTCTTCGATGAACGAATCGAATTCAACGATAAACAGAGGCCTATCTTCGTCCGTTTTTGGGGAAAAGGCCCCCAACTCCTGAACGCTTTCCTGTAGCATTCCATTGCGATTTTTGCACTGGAGTAAGCCGAAAGATTGACAAAATCAGGCAGGGGCGCGATCAAATTATGGGATGAACAAAAAAGAAAACATAGACCTCACAAGCCCGACCGGCAAATCTCTTTTTTACCAAGACCAGTTAAAAATCTATAACCCGACAATGTAAATATTCTGATGAGTTAAACGACTGCAGGAGCCACACCAAACTCATTCTCAGCAGGGCCAGCCATTGCCTGCATACCGTTTTACCCGACAACTGGACGGGCATGGAAGAAATGCAAAAAAAATGATTTAGAATGTCTCGCTGAAATTAAACAGGATTGTTCGGTATCCTTTGGAGAAAGCATAGTCGATGGCAAAATTGGTATTGGACGCTTTGCTGAATTTGGTCCGGAGTCCTAGGCCTCCAGCAGGATGCCAAGACCTGAACATAGTACCCGAACCACTGACCGTATTAATATTGGAGAATACAACAAGACCAAAAAGTCCGTTGTTGGTGATATCCCGCCGGTATTCAGTTTCAAAATAATAGAGCGCATTACCCCTGTACCGGTTCTGATCAAATCCCCTGGCCGAACGATTGTATTCATCCCATCCAGTGCTGGGTAAATCCAGATATGGCGTACCCGTGTTAGAATTCAACCACAGAAAGGTCCAGAAGGCCAGGGTATTTTGCTGGCTGGGCTTCGAAGGTTTGTTCAACTGAAGATATTTTCTTACATCTACAAAGATGGATTGCCATGGATTCACATTCCCCAAAAAACTTGGATTCAAGCGATAAACCACATTGAGGAAAAATCCAGGAAAGGGGTAAATATTCCTGTTTCGGGTATCATATAACACATTGAAAGTAACCCCGGAGGAGAGGGAACTGCCAGATAGGCCGTAGGGATAACCCGTAAACTGCTTTAGGTTGACCCCAGAATCACCCCCAATGTTAAAATGATAGTCCAGATCATACCCCAATCCCATAAAAAGGTGGTCTGCCACCCGTTTGAGTGCAGCCTGATAAAAACGAATGTATTCATAATTCACCCATTCCTTTTCTTCATTGGTATGGGATGTACCCAACCCCCAGGTATATTGCGGATACACCAGGAATCGGATATCACCTTGAATATTCCAGGCGTTGTCCTTTAACCAGATCGACGATCGCAACGGCAATCCAAATCGCCTGTTAAAATTGAAATAAGGAGCAAAGTTTGCGGTAGATAAAAAGGTGGTCGATTGGGGTCCCAGATAAACATTGGCGGTGGTACTTGTTACCAGGGCGTTTCCTGAGCTGGTAGGTGCATTGGCCAGGGGATTGAGTGTAAAATATATTTTGTTCTCCGGATGCGCATTTTTTGGTTTTGGAGGCAGCTTAAACCACTTTTTATACACATCCATCAGATCCTTCTGATGAGCTGTATCTTCCAGTGTATTGTTTTGGGGATTGAGGTCAGGTGGATTTTGCGCTTTCGATCTCTGACAAATCGCACTCAGGCACAGGATCAGAAAAATGCGGCAAAAAAATGCGGCATGCTTACCTGTCATGTTATCATATTGACCTTATTCAAATTCCCCATATTTGTATGCTTTCCAGTATAGGGCAATTCTCATGCCCGGTGCCGAACGCTTGTTTTCAAAGGCCGGCAGGCCATAAAAATCCATAACAAAAAAAATTTCAGATAATTTTACCGGAGAAATGCAGAAAAAATATCTTACCTCCCGGCTGGTTTTGCGTCCCGTAAATCTACACGACGCCGCTTTCATACTCGAACTCTTGAATACCAAAGGATGGATACAATTCATCGGTGACAGAAAGGTGAATACCACCGAAGATTCCAGGAACTATATTCAAAAAATCATGGCCAACCCCCACACGCTTTATTGGGTTGCCAGACTAGAAAGGGAGCACACATCAGTGGGTATTATTTCATTTATCAAACGCAGTTATCTGGAGCACTGGGATATTGGATTTGCTTTCCTTCCCGCTTTCTTTGGGAAGGGGTATGCACGCGAATCGGCTGAAAAAATATTGCAGGAAATGCTGAAAAATCCTCAGCATGCTACCATTCTGGCCACCACCAAGGTCGACAATCAGTCATCCATCCACCTCATTGAAAAGATAGGTTTTCATTTCAAAAAAGAAATGGAAAATGAAACCGAACGCCTACTGTTATATTCCATAACAGCAAACTAAATTGACGGTCATATATGCCGGGGGAAAAACTTCGCTAGAGAGACCAGAAAAAGATAAGGCGCGACAATCACAAAAATAGAAATCAACAAATCCCTCTTTTTGCTCGGATTGCGATCCCATTTCTCCTCATATTTACCGTAGATCTTCCGGTCACGTTCATTGACAATAAAAATCTGATACAGGACCAGGGCTGTCAACAAATACACGGAAGCCGCAAAGAAAGTGGCGCCCGGTTTTGAGGTAAACCAGGAATGTCTGATGATGCGCAAGTAAACAGCTTCCAGAAAAAGCACCCAGCCTCCTGCAGAAAAGGAAAATAAATACATCGCCTGGATACGGGCAGAGTAGTCCTGGGCACTGATCGATCGTTGGTAAAAATGGTTGTAGATATTAAAATACAGATATTCTACGGGTTTCATAGGGTTACAGAGTTTGGGTAAAACGGATTGAGTACTCCCTTTCTAAACGTTTTTTAGGTCTGAAACAGTACAGCAGGCTCCACGAAATTTCAAATAACTGATGGATTTTTTTGGATTTTCCCAATATGGGATAGATTATGTGCTTTTCATTACAAGGATTGGATAAATTTCAAGGTTTCTTTTTCATGTGCTTTACCGTTGACAAAAGAGTCATAGGTAAATACCACCTTACCCGACCGGTCAACAACAAAGGTTTCTCTTCCTGACATGAAAAATTTATCTCGTACACCAAACATTTTCAAAACCATATTGCCAGGATCACTCAGCAAAATATAAGGAAACTGATGATTGCGGGCGAAACTGCGGTGACTTTCCACCGAGGCGGAATTGATGCCAACGACCAACGCGCCTGCTTTGGTGAAGTCGCTGTAACTGTCCCTGAAAGAACATGCTTCTTTCGTACAAACAGTGCTTTCATCTTTCGGGTAAAAAAAAATGACCAAAATTTTTTTCCCAAGATAGTCGGCGCTGTTAAATAAATTATCGTTCTGATCGCGAAGAGAAAACGAAGGCGCCTTTTCTCCTACTTTGATAGATTTGGCCTGAGCCCGGCATCCGGTAAACAAGCCCGTAAACAAGGAGGCAATAAGCATGAATTGTTTCATTTATAGAATTCGTTTTTAAAATGGTGGATTTTAAATGGCTTTGGATGCAACACTATTATTCAACAACCAAAATAGAAATCAGTTCGTTATGGTAACAATCTTTACCTTCGAAAACCATTTAAAGGTCTAAAAATGACTTACGAAGAACTGGTTAAGAACCACGCAGGCGAGATGATTGAAAAATTGGTAGTCGATGTTGTCAGCAAAGAGGCCATTGAAGTGCGATTTGAATTCTTAGATGATGACCAGTGGTCGATCATCTCAATGCATGTGTATGAAGAAGACCAGGAAATATCACTAAGACTTCATCCGGGTGATCGGTACGAGTTGTATTTTGGTTATTACGATGATAAGGATGAATTTTTTGAGATCATGCACGATTTGACCAGTGAAGAAAAAAAAATCATTCCCAAAGGTCTTCAGAAAGTAATGTCAAAAGTGTTGGCCGATGAACGGGGTATGCGCCTTCCCGGAAATTTTTTATCCAGATAACTTATGAACCTTCCTATTTTCTTTTCAGATACTAACCTAGAAACCCTTTGCCAAGAGCCAAAAAAATGACCGGTTTTCTGTTCGTTTCCGGACGGTCAGTCCTGATTTTTATTTCAAGTTTCCTGTCCCATAAGCAGTTAGTAATTGGCACAGGCCTTGAGCCTTAAATGATTGCAGCATGCCAGCCTAACCCAACAACAAGCCCATTTCATTATGCTTCTCAATTATTTGCGTATAGCACTGCGGAATATTGTCAAAAGAAAAGGATACTCCGTACTCAATATTGCAGGTCTTACTTTGGGCATGAGCTGCTGTCTGTTGATTTTTCACTATGTTTCCTATGAAAGAAGCTTTGACCGCTTCGAAGGTCATCCTGGACAAATTGTTCGAATCCGTTTGGACAGTTATCAAAAAGGCGTGCTAGCCTATAAATCCGCTACTTCCTACCCGGCGATCGGACCCACCATGAAAAGGGATTTTCCGGAGGTTCAGCAATTTTGCCGGCTCATAGACGACAACCTTTTGCTTTCCAATGAAAAAGAGAATATAAAATTTACCGAAAACAAGGGATATTATGCGGACGCCTCCGCCATAACCATGTTTCATCTTCAGTTTCTGGAAGGCAACGCGCAAACCGCCCTGCAAGGACCTGGAAAAATTATTCTTTCAGCCTCTACCGCCCAGAAATATTTTGGTAAAGAGAAGGCACTCGGTAGAACGCTCATCAACCGAAGCAGTGAAAAGCCAGAACCCTTTGAAGTCACGGGTATTTATCAGGACTTTCCAGCCAACTCCCACCTGATTTTAAATTACCTGGTTTCTTACCGGACCCTTGCCAAAGAGCTGACCGAATCCGGAGATAGTTCCAACGCCAGTGAAACCGCCTGGGGATGGTATGATTATTATGTCTACCTCCAGTTGAATCCCGGAGTGGATTACAAAACACTGGAAGCAAAATTGCCCGCCTTTACCGATAAATATATCAACGATAAGGAATGGAATAAAAAAAATAATCAACGCGAAGAGCTGCACCTAATTCCATTAGAAGATATCCACCTGTATTCCAATTACAACCAGGAGGCTGAAGTAAACGGAAATGGGCGTGCAGTCGCCTTCCTTTTTCTGATCGCCATCTTTATCATTGGCATTGCCTGGATCAACTATATTAATCTGGCAACAGCCAGATCATTGGAAAGAGCCCGTGAAGTAGGTGTGCGAAAAGTTTTGGGCGCATTACGCGGCACCCTGATCAGACAATTTCTGATGGAAAGTTTTTTACTCAATTGCATTTCTGTTCTGCTTTCTCTCTTCATCTTTGTTATCCTCCTGCGTCCCTTTGACTACTTTACAGGAAGGGATTATTTTACAGGACTGACCCTGACCAACCTGTACTGGGCTTTATTTTTTAGTCTTTTTGTGGTAGGGACTTTGATCTCCGGACTGTATCCCGCATTCGTCCTATCCGGTTTTAAACCAAATATGGTTTTGAAAGGATCTTTCAAGAATAGTTCCAGTGGACTGTTTCTTCGCAAAAGTTTAATCATAATACAATTCGTTACTTCGGTGATTCTGATTGCCGGAACCCTGGTTGTATATGAACAGTTGAGTTATATGCGCAATCAGCCTCTGGGAGCCAATGTTGGGCAAACCTTGGTTCTCAAGGGACCTCAAACGCTGGCGGATTCCACCTATCAAATGGGGTATCAACCTTTCAAATCCGCTGTTCTTCGTATGCCTTCTATCCGTAACATAACGGCGTCCACCAGCGTGATGGGCGATGAAATTTACTGGACGAATGAATCCAGTCGGCTGGGTTCCGGTCAGGCGGCTGTGACGCTCTATAACCTGGGCATTGATCACGATTTTATTCCCTCTTACGGAATCGAAATGGTGGCCGGACGCAATTTTTCAGAATCCTTCACTACAGATAAAAAAGCAGCGATCCTCAACCAAAAAGGTGCAACCCTGCTAGGGTTTAAAAGTCCTTCCGAAGCAATCAATCAAAAGATCGTCCGC
>JABDAN010000038.1 GCA_013289175.1 Bacteroidota bacterium | reverse complement strand
AAGAACTGGCTTTAAGCTTTTAAGCCTGAACGCTTAAGGGGATAAACTGTACCTTTGCCGGAATTTCGAAACTGATCCCATGTCTCAACCTTCTTTATCAGAACAGGAAATCATCCGCCGCGAAAAACTAAAGGCCCTGGGTGAAATGGGCATCGATGCCTATCCCGCGGCAGCCTATCCGGTCAATGCACAGGCTTCGTTCATCAAATCCAACTATACCGAAGAGAAAAAGGGTGATTTTGAAGCAGTATGTTTGGCCGGCCGCCTGATGAGCATCCGGGACATGGGAAAGGCTTCTTTTGCCTCCATCCAGGACAGCAGCGGCAGAATTCAGTTGTACATCAAAAGAGACGAGATAGCCCCGGGTGAAGACAAAAGTGCCTATGACCGGGTTTGGAAGCATTTGATTGATCTGGGAGACATCATTGGTGTCAAAGGCTATGTTTTTATTACAAAAACAGGAGAAATTTCGGTCCATGTTCGGGAGTTCACCCTTCTGTCCAAAGCACTCCGGCCCATTCCCATCACCAAGGAAAAAGAAGGAGAGACTTTTGATGCCGTGACCGACCCGGAATTCCGCTACCGGCAACGGTATGCAGACCTGATCGTCAATCCCCAGGTGAAAGAAGTGTTTATCAAGCGGACAAAAATGGTCAACTGCTTGCGGGAATTTCTGAATGCCGCAGGCGCCCTGGAAGTGGATACGCCCGTTCTTCAGACCATCCCCGGCGGGGCGACGGCAAGGCCTTTTATCACCCACCACAATGCACTGGATATCCCTTTTTACCTGCGGATTGCCAATGAATTATATCTGAAACGATTGATTGTGGGTGGGTTTGACTGGGTATATGAGTTCAGCCGGAACTTCCGCAATGAAGGCATGGACCGGACCCACAATCCGGAATTCACGATCTTGGAATTCTATGTGGCTTATAAGGACTATTTCTGGATGATGGATACCACCGAATCCATGCTGGAAGCAGCCGCGATGGCCGTCAATGGAACCACCCTGGCACCGGTGGGCGATCAACAGATTGATTTCAAAGCGCCCTATAAAAGGATCAGCATTTACGATGCCATTCAGGAATCCACCGGGACCGATGTATCCCGTCTGGACGAAGCGGGACTAAAAGCACTTTGCCACCAATTGCATATCCATACCGACCCAAGCATGGGAAAGGGTAAACTGATCGATGAATTGTTCGGTGCAACCAGTGAACACCGTTTTATACAACCGACGTTTATTACCGATTACCCGGTAGAGATGAGTCCCCTCACAAAAAAACACCGGTCAAAAAGTGGGTTGGTTGAAAGATTTGAACTCATCATCAACGGAAAGGAAATAGCCAATGCCTATTCGGAGCTCAATGATCCCCTTGATCAGCGGGAAAGATTTGAAGACCAAGTAAAGCTTATGGAAAGAGGTGACGAAGAAGCCATGTTCATCGATTACGATTTCCTGCGTTCCCTGGAATACGGCATGCCTCCGACAGCGGGGATTGGGATCGGTATTGACCGGCTTTGCATGCTGCTGACCAACCAACCTTCCATTCAAGATGTATTGCTCTTCCCCCAGATGAGGCCGGAGCAAGGTTCCACCCCCCTGCGGGGCTAGACGGAACCAGGGAACTGAGCCGGTACAAGGGGCTATGTTTGGGGCTTCCAACCCACCTGGCCCTCCCTTGCGTAATAAAACCGGCAGCCTACCCCATTTAAGTCCTTAGAAATCATAGGAGAAAAGGACTCTTCCCCACCCCTCACCGGATGCCGCCCGTAGATTTACCAAAAACATCCGTATTAACTGAAAATAGGAGATCGAGCGCAATTCCGCTTGTGCCACCCCGGGCGATTTGTATGTTTACAGAGTCATGTGATTGACGCCTGGTTAGATGGTTTTATCCAATCCTACGAAAAACTGACTATGAAACCATTTGAGCCATCTATCTGGGAGCCGCTCATAGACTTGTTAAAATCCAAATTCCACGAGAAGACCAAATCCTACGAAGTGAAAAATTTGTACCCTATTGAATGACCAACTTGGTAACGGTTAGGTTAAGTACAAACACATTCAGAGCCTCCCGGTTTACCGGGGGGCTTTTTTTACGCCTCTTGACGCGTAAAGGATTTTTCCGGAGCGCCTGGGTTTAAACATCTAGCACTTCCTATTCGAGTCCGGAGCTGAAAATCGCTTAATTTTTAGGCATACCGCTTTCGGGAAAAGCAAAAGGACCCGTAATCTGATAGATGGTATAGCCGCTGAAATCCTGGGGGGCTTCCAGGCCGGTGCCGTACAAGATCGTTCCCCCGGACTTATGAATCTGAACGGGTTTATCGGTATAAAATTTTTCCGCTTTCTGGTCCCACCAGAGTTCCTTGCAATAAAGGGTGTCTCCTTTAAGCATGTTTTTAACCACCACGCTGTCGCGCAGGTATACTTTCCCGGTTTGCTCCTGCCATTTTCCATAACGGGCGTCCATGATGCTTTCAATTTTCAGGGTGGAATCATTAAAAAAATCTACATGCAAGCTGTTTGGAAATTCCACATATGGGGAATCCAGTTCCTTTCTACGCATATAGGGTGCCGTTAGTTTGGCCTTCACCCGGGCATTTTCACTCAGATAGGCTGTAATTTTATTCCCTTCATCCACACTGATCTGTTTTTGACGAAAATTGGGAAGGGTCTTGATGTTGTTTTCACAAGCGGTGGCCAAGCCAACCATGAAAAAAAACAAGGTCCAGTAACTATATTTCAGGAAAGATTTCAAATTGATAAATTGTATTGGGCGATTTGATAGAGTCCTTTGAAAATCAGGTAGGGATCTTCGGTTATCTTTTTTTTCAGAAATGGCATAAAATAATGGGCATCACCACCCGTCATCAACACATGAAGGTTATCATAGCGTTCCTGGTAGGCTTCGATGACGCCATCAATTTCTTTGGCCATACCGAACAGGACACCAGACTGGATATTGGTTTTGGTATCATAACCGAGCAAGGGGAAATTCCAGTGTGGTTTTACCAGGGGCAGTTTGGCGGTAAAGGCCTCTAAGGACCTGAATCGCATCTCCATGCCGGGTGAAATACTGCCCCCGACGAATTGATGATATTTGTTGATATAGTTGTAGGTGATGGCAGACCCCAGTCCGATCACCAGATTATTGTGTTCGGGAAAATAGTGGGCAGCCGCTACGACGAGGGCCAGCCGGTCCGCCCCGATGGTTTCGGGCTTCCCAACCGGTGTGGTGATCGGTAAACGGGAATGATGATTGAGTTTGTGGAAGCGGGTTTGTTTGACGAGCAGCTGCTCCATTTCACCCGGGTGGTTTATCACCGAAGAAAGGATGCTGTTTTCCGGTTTATAAGTATCCAGGCATTTTTGCAGGTCCTCCACACCCTGTTCGGGCAGTACGCCGGTCGCCTGAATTTGCCCCTGCGAAAAAAAGGCCCATTTTAACCGAGTATTTCCAAAATCCAGACAAAGGGTAGTGGACATCATGTTAGAATCTGATCAAAGGGTGAAAGCGTTTTATTCAAAACGGAAGGAAGATAAATTTTTAAAGTGGCCGTTGAGTTTTACCCTTTCCTTTAATACTTCCATTTCTGCGATGACGGGTAAAACTTTTCCCAAATGCCTTTTTAAGTATTCCTGTCTTTGTTCTTCCCGGAACAATCCAAGCAGTTCGTACTCCTCTTCTAGGGACAAACCGGCGTGGTGTCCCAGGTCATAGGCGTTTAATTCTTCGTCCGGTTTTCGGAAATCTTTCGTGATTCCCAGCATCCGGTGCAGTTCCCGGATCGCTTTAATCACCACCTGAATCAGGTCCTTCCGGGGATAACTTTCCGTATTTTCCGGGTAGTTGACGATGGCACCGCTATAGAGTTTATCGGGAATCTTTTTAATGATCTCCAGAATACGGAATACCTGGGCTCCCTGGGTGATGATATCCATTTCGCCGTTTTCGTACTGCTGTACGATTTCCAAAATATTGACCAGCGTTCCGAATTCAGATACATTCCCGTTTATGACAGCCGGAATACCAAATGGTTTTTTACCCAAAAAACATTCATTCACCAATTCCTTGTACCGGGCTTCAAAAATATGCAGGTTCAGCGTTTCGCCCGGATACAACACAATATTCAGCGGAAAAATAGGAATGAAATTAGTCATCAGATAATAGAGTCAGCAATTTAAAAATTTAAATGAAATTACGGCTTCTGCATACCAGTCAGCTGGGGTTTAACGGTTTCAACCTGATGACTTGCATGCTAATTTTGTATCTTTCGTTCCCTTAAAAAAACGGCCAGCGGAAACAATCTTTACAAATGAAAATATCCGGCTTCACCATCATTCGAAACGCCCTGATCAATGATTACCCGATTGTGGAGGCCATCCGTTCCATACTACCGGTAGTGGATGAAATGATTGTCCTGGTCGGAAACAGCGAAGATAGAACGGAGGATCTTATCCGCGATATACCTTCAGAAAAAATTAAGATTTACCATTCTCTTTGGGATCCCAGCCTCACGAAGGGAGGCAAAGTACTGGCTGTTGAAACAGACAAGGCCCGGCAATTCATCTCTAAAGACAGCGACTGGTCCTTTTATATTCAGGCCGATGAGGTTATTCATGAAAAATACCACGATGTCATACGCAAGACTGCAGAAAAATATAAGGACGACCTACGTATAGAAGGATTGGTTTTTAATTATGTGCATTTCTATGGTAATTACGAATATGTGGCCGATAGCCGCAAATGGTATAGCAAGGAAGTCCGAATAATCAGAAACGATCCCGGTATTCAATCATACCGGGATGCCCAGGGATTTCGCCGGGGAACCCATAAGATCCACGTAAAACCAGTTGAGGCGACCGTTTATCATTACGGCTGGGTTAAAAGCCCAAAAAAAATGAAAGAGAAATTGAATAAGGTCTTAGAATTTTGGTCTGATTCAATCGATGAACAAGTCCCCGAAGAAGCATTTGATTTCTCGCAATTTGACTCACTGCAGCATTTTAAGGGAGATCACCCGGCCGTTATGAAAAAACGTATCGAGGAAAAAAACTGGCACATCGATCTGGATATTTCAAAAAAGAAATTGAAGCTGAAAAACAAACTGCTCTATTGGTACGAAAAAAAAACGGGCAAGAGGTTGTTTGAATTCAGGAATTTTAAAATCATTTGACCGGACCGGATTTTTGTGGCCTGACGATAAAGGAAAGATTGCTTCCTAAATGCAGGAACCGGTTGGACAGCCTGGACAGGATGGACCGCTTGGAAACCGGATCCTTGCGGCTGTAGGTAAAATAATCCAGCACATCGAAATGATTGGCCTTGAGCAGCATGAGCATGCTTTTCACATTGGGTTCATACAAATGATCGGGCACGCGTGTGGGGTCCGTCCAGGTAGATGAAAACTGTTTTTTCAAACCCAGTTTATAGTAAAAATGTTGTAGCCGGAAACCCAAAGAAAATTTATTGGGAACATTGATGACCAACACCCCGTCTTCTTCAAGCATGGAAGCAGCTTTGTGTAGCCACTCTACCGGGTTGGGAATATGTTCAATTACATGACTCATATGAATGAGCGAAAACGGTTCGTCATAAGAAAACTCGTTGAACTGCTCAAGATAAACGGTGACTCCTACATTCTTTTCAACATAGGCCGCCATTTGTGCCGATACATCCAGCCCGATGGCTTTTTTATAAAAAGGTTTCGCGGCAAATAAAAAAGTTCCCATAGCACTGCCAATATCCAAAACATTGGTTCTTTTGTTATCATATTTCAGTAGGTTCTCTACTTCATCGCGGAACATATTTACCGAAGAATGCAATACTTCCGCGTTTTGATCCAGCTTCATCGTTTCGCTGAACTGATAATAAGAAGCGTAAGCTGAATCGATAAAATCCTGGTCATATTTTGGACGGGGCGAGTGATAGACCAAAGAACAATTGCGGCATAAAACGTAAGTGAACTGCAATTCACTTCCAAATCTTTCGTACATTGAATAGTCAGTGGACCCACAAAAAGGGCAGGGAACTTTTTCCCAAACTTTTGGACTGTATTTTTCAAGTGATGGCATGGTGGTGCCAAAAATACGTAACTTATTCTATCACGAAATTCTATGCCTCCAAACATTCTCCGGGAAATCCAACAGGGTAATGAGAGATCCCTGGCAAGGGCTATTTCAATGATTGAAAACCAAACGACCGGATCTTTGGAATTGTTAAAGTCCCTTCCCATTTCTAAAACGCCGGTAATCGGTTTCACTGGGCCGCCAGGAGCAGGCAAAAGCACAGTGGTGGATATTTTGATCGCGCGGTTTATCCAGCAGGAAAAAAAAATAGCGGTACTGTGCGTCGACCCTTCATCTCCTTTTCATGCCGGCGCGTTTTTGGGAGACCGGATCAGAATGAATCGATGGACTGGAAATCCATCGGTATTTATTCGCTCTCTTTCTTCCCGGGGCGCGTTGGGAGGGCTGCATCCCCGGATTGTTGAAATCACTGACCTGCTCAAAGCCGGACCTTTTGATTATATCTTCATTGAAACCGTCGGGATCGGACAAAACGAAATAGAGATTGCAGGAATCGCCGATTGCACGGTTCTTATATTGACACCAGGATCCGGCGATGAGATCCAGGGACTGAAGTCGGGTGTGCTGGAGATTGCCGATGTATTTGTTGTCAACAAATCAGATTATCCCGGCGCAAAACAATTTATCTCCCAATTAGAGTCAGCACTTCATATGGGATCCAAAGGAGCCGACATTATAGAGATGACTGCAACCCAAGAAAAGGGCGTAGAAGCTTTGGTGTTGGCCATCGAAGAGAAGAAGGCATCTTTTCCATCCAGAGAAATCCAGACGCTGACAGAAAAGGCATTCCGGCTCATCCTGGCCAGGATGAAGCAAAAAATAGATCGGGCCTCCTTACATCAAATCATCGCGCGGGAATCTTTATCAGAAAATTTTAACCTGTATTCTTTTGTAGAAAATTATTTGACTGGGCCGCTTTAGGATGTTAATAACTGCGGTTCTGTTTCCACCAGCGGTATCCCAGGATACCGCCGATCGCCAGCGGGGTAAAAGCCAGGTAAATGATCCCGGCATTGAAGGCTTTGCCCGGTCTTTCACCCAGTTGCTGGGTGGTCCGGGTGCAGATGGAGCATTGTGCACCGGCCTGGTATGATCCCAGGCAGCAACAAATAATTAATAATGGGATCAGCTTTTTCATGGCTATGAAAACCGGATAGGTAAAGGTGACGCGATCATACAAAACTACGCCAATTTGAAACAAAAAAGGCCCTCACCCTTTGGCGCCGGCCCCGGTACGTTCCTGATCCACCAAAGTGGAATCTACCCGATTGATTCACGAAGTAATCAGATTAGCTGACTTCTTCCGTTTTCAACATCTTCTGAAATTTCTTGCGGGTATCTTCATCCAAAATGGTTTTGCGCAAACGAATGTTCTTGGGTGTTACTTCAATACATTCATCCTGCTGGATATATTCCATACATTCTTCCAGGGTCATCTGTATTTTGGGGATGATCCGCACGGAATCATCACTGCCACTGGCCCGCATATTGGTCAGCTGTTTGCCTTCCGTAGCATTTACTATCAGATCTCCGGGTTTGATATGTTCGGCAATAATCTGACCCACATAGACTTCTTCTCCCGGATCCACGAAAAAGGATCCGCGATCCTGCAGTTTATCGATGGAATAACCGGTGGTTGCTGCCTGATTTTTTGCAATCAGCACTCCATTGCTTCTGCCGGGAATGGGTCCCTTCCAGGGTTTGTATTCTAAAAATCGATGAGCCATGACTGCTTCCCCGGCCGTATTGGTCAGCATGCTCGAGCGCAGGCCGATCAACCCACGGGATGGAATTTCAAATTCCAGGTGTTGCATATCGCCCTTGGTTTCCATGACCAGCAATTCTCCCTTGCGCCGGGTAACCATATCAATTACTTTTCCGCTGTATTCGTTGGGAACATCGACCACAAGAATTTCAAAGGGTTCTGATTTCTTACCCCCAATTTCTTTTACGATAACCTGTGGTTGCCCTACGGTGAGTTCATAACCTTCTCTTCTCATGGTCTCAATCAGGATTCCCAGGTGAAGAATGCCCCGACCAAAAACCAGAAAACTATCGGCCGACCCGGTGTCTTCGACACGCAGCGCCAGATTTTTTTCCGTCTCTTTCATCAGCCGGTCCCGCAAATGGCGGGAGGTTACAAACTTCCCGTCCTTACCGAAGAAAGGAGAGTTGTTGATGCCAAACATCATACTCATCGTGGGTTCATCCACACTGATCAGCGGCAAGGCTTCCGGAGTTTCCGGATCACAAATCGTATCGCCGATATTAAAATTTTCCAGTCCTACTACCGCACAGATATCACCACAGAAAACTTCGGTGGCTTTTTTCTTTCCCAAAGCTTCAAAAACATATAGTTCTTTCACCTTAGATTTTTTAATCGAGCCGTCTGCCTGCATCAGAACAATGTTCTGATTTTCCCGGATTGTCCCGCGAGCAACTTTTCCCACGGCGATTCTACCCAGAAAGGAAGAATAATCCAGCGATGTGATCTGCATCTGGGTTGCTCCTTCATTGACAACGGGTGCCGGAACGTACTTGAGTATTCCATCCAGCAGGGGCATGATATCCGTTGTCGGCGTAAGAGAATCGTTGAACCAACCATTTTTTCCGGAACCATAAAAAGTAGGGAAATCCAATTGAGCTTCCGTAGCATCCAGGTTGAAGAACAGCTCAAATACGGCTTCGTGTACTTCTTCGGGCCGGCAATTGGGTTTGTCTACCTTGTTGATGATGACCATGGGTTTGAGACCCAGGTGCAGGGCTTTTTGTAGCACGAACCGGGTTTGCGGCATGGGGCCTTCAAAGGCATCGACCAGCAACAACACGCCGTCTGCCATTTTGAGAACCCGTTCCACTTCACCTCCGAAATCAGAGTGACCCGGCGTATCGATGACATTAATTTTTACTCCCTTATACATCACGGATGCATTCTTACTGAAAATCGTGATGCCTCTTTCTCTTTCCAGATCATTGCTGTCCATGATCAGCTCACCCGTTTCCTGGTTGTCACGAAAAACCTTCGTAGCGTGTAATATCTTGTCTACCAGCGTGGTTTTGCCGTGGTCTACGTGTGCGATGATGGCAATGTTCCTAATCTCCATAATATTCTTTGCTTTAGCAGGCTTCGCCTGTTTTTGGACGCGCAAAGGTAGGCATTTTTCCCGGTATTATGAAGGAAACGGTGGAAGGCAGTCCGATCGTATGTAAGCCAGGCTGTCCCGCGTGGCTTTTTAAGACGCTCGTATGGCAAGAGCAAAACAGCGGAGTTGATTTATATGGGTCAACCCGGTACTCAGACCCTCACGTAAATTTTCCGCTTGTCCAGGATGTAGCCGATGATCCAGCAGAACAACATCCAGGATATAGCAAAGAGCAGGGATCCCAGATAAAGGCCCGCATGTTGAAAAATATGGGTGTAAAGCCAGGAATAAAGCGGAACGCCTGGCTCGGGTTGTATGATATATAAAACCGTCGCACCCACTTCGGACAATAAGTATATAAACAGTGGGTTTTTACCGAATACCGTGAAAAATTTGGTCCACCGGGTGCGCCCAAGAAAATCGACCACATAAATAACCGCCGCGATGATGACACAGTCCAGTCCAACCGTATAGACCACAAAGGAGCTGGTCCATAATTTTTTGTTAATTGGAAAACTAAGGTCCCAGAAATAACCAATTACAATCAGACAAAATCCCAACAGGAGCAGTTTGGCCAATCCTTCAAATGTTTTTCCTTTCTCTTGTATGAATTTGCCCACCATAAATCCGAGCGTCACGTTTACCACCGAAGGCAGCGTTGACAACCAACCTTCCGGATCAAAGGCCAGGCCTTCCCCATGGTACATGTGATTGGGTCCCATCAGCCACATATCGAGTTTATATCCCAGGTTCCCGGTCATGGCCAGTGGGTCGGGTGCATCTCCGCCCCACAACATCAGGGCCCAGTATAACAAAAGAATGGCGATAGAAATACTGATGACCGTGCCTGGCTTAAAATAGTAGATCAGCAGGGAAGCAATACAATAGGCCAGCGCAATTCTTTGCAATACTCCCAGAATGCGGGTATGAGAAAGGGGGGAAATCAGCAGGTGATTGGCTTTGTCCATAGATATAAACGGAAACCAGTACAGTAAAAATCCGCAAAGAAAAATGATTGCCGTTCTTTTGAAAATTTTCCCGAGTACTTCAGCCTGGCTGAGGGTATTCCATTTGGCCATTACAAAACTCATGGCATTGCCTACGGCGAAAAGAAAGGAGGGGAATACCAGATCGGTCGGCGTAAAACCATGCCAGTGTGCGTGTTCCAGTGGCGAATAGGTAAATTTACTTCCGGAAGTATTGACTATAATCATGAAACAAATCGTCATGCCTCTGAAGACATCCAGGGCCAGGAACCGTTGTTTTGGTGCAATCGTCATGGTTGAAGTTTTATGTGTCGCTTGGGACTCCAAGATCGTAAACAATCACCAATGGGTAAAGAAAGCCCGTCAATTTCTTTTTTGAAATTGGGCTTTTAGCAGAACTTGCGTTTATGAATCGAAGAATTATTTACCTGATCAATCCCGTTGCGGGTACCAAAAAAAAAGCACGGATCAAAGACCTGATCATCCGCAAAACCAGGGCTGCAGGATTCGATTTTGACATTCTTCCAACCAATGCGGATGGCCACTATGAGCACCTCCATAAAATTATCCGACGAGATGGGGTTACCGATGTAGTGATCTGTGGGGGTGATGGTACGTTGAACGCGGTTGTCAATGCCCTTCAGGGAATACGGGTTGATATCGGTATCCTGCCCATTGGTTCGGGAAACAGCATGGCGCTGGCCACCAAAATTCCGACCCAACCCGGGCGTGCGCTCGATGTGGTCTTCCGAGGAAAAGCCTCTCCGATTGACGCATTTTATATTAATGAGAAATTTTCCTGTGTGCTTTGCGGTATCGGCTTCGATGCCGATGTTGCCCATAGTTTTGCCAAGCAGAAGACCCGGGGACTCCAGACCTACTTGAGGATCTCTACGATGAAGTTTTTTTCCTCCCTGCCCTATCCTTTTGAGATCAAACTCGATGACCGGATCATAAAGACCGATGCCTATTTTATCAGCATCGCCAACAGCAACCAATTTGGCAACCATGTAACCATTGCCCCCAAAGCAAGTTTGAGTGATGGTTTGCTGGATGTGGTAATCGTAAAAAAAATGAATAAGGTGCTCTTACCCATTTCCGTTTTACTGCAGGTTGCTGGAAACAATCCGCTGCGCAAAGTGACAGACTACGGAGACAGGAAAAATATCATCTATGTGCAAACCGACCGGATCAGAATAAAAAATCCTTCCCACGCACCTTTACACATCGACGGGGAACCGGCTGATACCAGTGCCGAATTTAAAATTCGGATTATTCCAAAATGTTTTATGTTGCTTCAACCCTAAAGACCCGCGTCAACCACCTAAACTTTTTTACGGGTTCAATAAATCATTCACCGTTTTAAAAATAAGTTGGTTCTGGTTGTTGTCGACCGCGTTGGCAATATCGAGTTTTTCCTGACGGCTCAGATGGAAATTCAGGGCAGCTCCCTCATTTACCGTTTTGGGTTCATACTGGAAGGTCATTTTATAAAAATTATTGCCCATATAACCTTCCATGACGCTTAAAAGATCGTTTTGATTGTACTCCTGCATTTTATACCAGTTGTACTGAATCAGCAGCAGTGGTTTGGTTATGATCTCGGTGATATCGGTCGATTCAAAGGGACTTTCCCATCCTCCGGTTTTCCGATCACGGATCTGGATAAGCAAAACGCCCCGGGTATTCTGAAGGATCCAGTCCCGGAAAACATCTACAAACCGCAGCCCGACCTGTTCGCCAAAATTATCCCGGAATCCCGCATCCATCACATCGATGACCGGATCGGAAGGAAGCCAGACGTTCGGCAGTACGTAGGGAAAGGTTGCGTTCATTCGCAGCGCCGTTAACATGCGCATGTTCATGGGATCCTGTTTATTAAAAAAACTGTGGAAATCCACGGCATCCGGATCAATGGTTTTGATATGGGAACTGTCGAATACGGGCCGCATCAAAAAACTGATCGGCTGCGTACTGATCAGCATCGTTCGACTGTCCCTGGTTATGACCGAACTGAAAAGCATCAGCGGTATGCGGGCTGCTGCTTCATCGGCTTCCAGATCTTTTAACTGTCTGTCCAGTACTCCCCCGGTATTTTTGTTCAATTTTTGTTCAAAAGCGTATCCACGGTCTTTGACATATTCATAGTTTCCGACGGTGAATTTCTGTGCCGGCGAAAAAAGATCCCTTGCGACGAAGGATGAAAATAGTGGATTGAGCAGGTCTCCGGATATGGCGTCTGTATATCTTCTATCGTCGGGATTCAGGGATGAATCCTTAAGCTCTTTGAGTCGGGTCAATTCCCGGAAATAGGCCGCGCCGAACATGCCACCGGATGCACCAGTGATCAAAACGGTTCTGTCCATCAGGTGCCCTTGATTGAGCTTGTCCAGCCGCTGGAGGATGTTCATGGTGAAAGCAGCACTGCGGCTGCCGCCCCCGCTCGTGTTGATGATGATCATCAGGGGTTTTTCTTCCTTTTGTTTTTGTTTCCACTTTTCGAGAATCCCGATCATCTTCTCTTTGTCGGCCGCCACTTTCTCGGGGCTGCACATCGCCAGCAAATGATCCCGGTCGTATACCGGTCTTTCTGACCGGTTGGTATAATTCAATCCATAAGCCTTGTTGGTTGGATCAATGATTTCATATTTGTACAAAACATTCAGGATTAGAAAAAGCAGGACCAGAAAAGGAATACTCCAGCTTTCCATGAAATAAGAAAAAGCACCCGATACGGCCAACAGAATAGAAAAGAACAGAAATATACTGGCCGCTGCTGGCAACTGAAAAGCCGGTTCATCCATAAAAAAACCTACCAGCACCAAAAACAGAAAAGCAATAAAAATGGATAAGATGGCCGCAAAATGATGCCGGCTGAAAATCCTCTCGATGAACTCCTTGCTGTAATGAGAGACATCCCTCACCTGTTTGACAGAAAAGGGGCCGTTCATATACCATTGCACCCGGATTAGCCGGCTACCGCTTCGCTGGATATCTTTTGAACCAAATTGGGATTTGAAAAGTTTTGGATTGGCAATCAGCGGCGTCATATGCCGTATAATGGTCCGGTCAGCCTCAAAAAAATAAAGAAGGGAAAGGCCAATCACCAAAAAAAACCCGGTTAAAAACCCTGCAATCAGCCAGGCTATTTCGCTGTTGGTCATCAGTTCCTTGTTGCTGTCAAATTCTATGGCTTTGAAGAAATAATAAATCATCAGGCTGCCCGGCAGAATAAAATTGTTGGTACAGTATTTTAGAAAAGGCCTGGTGGTGGTAGCCAAAAACCGAAAGTGTCGACTGTAAAGGATAAAAGTAGTGACGTTCCAACACATGATAAAAGCACCGGCAGCCGCTCCGACGATGGCTCCGCTCAACGCGTTTACATTGTCCAGATATTCGGGGGCAAGAAACAAGGCATCGGCTCCGAAGGAATGCATAAATCCACCGTGGATCGTAGAAAAAAGGATGACCCAAAATATCAGCAGCAGCTGGTATTTCTTCAGATAAAGCAACATCAGCTGAACGGGGAAAGAATAATAGACTGATTTCAGATATTGCATGGATTATCCGGTTACACTTATCCTAACGGAAAGACCCACCTAAAATTACTTCGCTGCCGGCCTTAACACATATATTGCATAAATCAGGCTGAAAAGCAGGAGAATGCCATTCATCTGATGCAGCAGGGCCAGCCAATCAAAGATTACCCAGCGATTGGCAACAATTCCAGAACTCGATACCACCGCCAGGATTCCCAGTAGTACCTGCACAGATACCAGCGTCAGCGGCAACATCAGCCGGCCACGTTGATGACGAATCATGCCCGAGCGAAAAAGCCCGATGGTCCACATACAGGTTCCCACTAATATGAGATAAGCCAGATTCCGGTGTATGAAATGAATCATGATCTTGTTGCCAATAAAATTGAGCATAACAGGGGTTTGACTAAACAGACTAGCCGGTATCCAGTCACCGTTGATGCGGGGCCAGTTGGGCGCGGCGGCTGCAGCTTTGTTGCCCGCCATCAGGGCCCCATAAAGTAACTGGAAAAAAACCAACACCACCAACCAGATGGCGAAAGTCCGGAGTCCCCTGGAATTTCGCAGCCGGTTGGATTGAAAGAGCAGTTTACAGGAGAACCAGAATGCGTAAGATATCAGCGCTACGGCGAGGGTAAAATGCAGGGCCAGTTTGGTCGGCTCGACATACAATGCATCACCCGTCAGCCCACTGGCTACCATGATCCATCCAACGGCAGCCTGCAAAAGCCCGAGCAAAAACAAAATGAGCAGGGGAACAATCAATTCACTTTTCAACTTTCGTTTAAAGAGCAACCAGACAAATCCGACCAGGAATACCACGCCCACCAGTCGGGCCCAGAGACGGTGAAGCCACTCCCAGTAAAAAATAAATTTGAAATCAGAAAGATTGAAATCTGCATTCAGCAGACGAAACTGCGGGGTTTGTTTATATTTATCAAAGAGGGCTGACCATTGCGCTGTATGCAGGGGTGGAATGGCACCGGTCATCACATTCCATTCCGTAATGGAAAGTCCCGATCCGGTCAAGCGGGTAACCCCACCCAGCATTACCTGAATAAATAACATGCCCGTACCGGTCAAAACCCAATAGGCCACGGCCCGGTTAGCGGAATTCATTCTGCGGTTAGCCATGGCACAAAAATAATTGATCCGGTTCGTTGTGTAGATAACTATTTCGGTTAGAACGATGATGAAATCTTCCATTCATCTATTTTTGGTAAAATATTTCCGGTTGCTTAAAGCTTATCATCAAAAAGATTTACTGGAAGCAGGCTGTGATGAAGCCGGACGGGGATGTTATGCGGGGCCCGTTTTTGCAGCCGCCGTAATTTTACCATTGAACTTTTATCATCCCCAGCTCAACGATTCCAAACAGGTGGCACCGGATCTGAGATTTGAACTCAGGACCTACATTGAAATGCATGCACTGGCTTTCGCCGTCGGCATGGTGGACAATGAAGAGATCGACCAAATCAATATTCTGAAAGCGTCTTTTAAAGCCATGCATTTGGCCATTGACCAATTAAAGAAGAAGCCCCAGCTCCTACTCATCGATGGACACATGTTTTACCGGTACAAAAGGGTTCCGCATCATTGCGTGGTCAGGGGCGATGGTATTTATGCATCGATCGCAGCAGCCAGTATTCTGGCCAAGACCTACCGGGATGAGTTTATGAGAAATTTGCACTTCCAATATCCCTACTATGGCTGGTTCAACAACAAAGGGTATGGGACTGCGGAACATCGAAAGGGAATTGAATCCCATGGACTGTGTCCTTACCACCGGAAGAGTTTTAATATCCAATCCTCCCAGATGGAATTTTTTGAATAGGAAAAATAACCTCCTTAAAATCCGATGATCTCTTTCCCCGAAAACCTGACCTTAGAAAGTGAACGGGTACTGATGAGACCGCTCCAACTAGAAGACCTGCCCATTCTGATGCCTTTTGCGCTAGAGGAACCGGAGACCTGGTCCTATTCCTTGGTCAGTGCAGCTGGCAAAACGGGCATGAAAGAATATATTCAAAACGCCGTTCAGCAACGGCATTTAAAAAACGGATATCCGTTTATCATCTTGGATAAACAGACCAACGAATATGCAGGAAGCAGCCGGTTCTGCGATATTCAATTGGAATATGCCACAACCCATCTGGGTTATACCTGGTATGGAAAGCGTTTTCGGCGCACCGGCCTCAACCGCCATTGCAAACTGCTTTTGTTAAGTTATGCTTTCGAACAATGGGGAATGGAAAGAGTGGAATTCCGTGCGGACGCAAGAAATGAAAAGTCCATTGAGGCCATGAAAAATATCGGCTGCACGGTGGAAGGAATACTCAGAAGTCATTATCCGATGGAATCGGGCGGGAGAAAGGATTCCATCGTTCTTTCTATTTTGAAAGAAGAATGGTTTGGTGGTGTAAAAAAAAACTTGAAAGAGAAAATCAGGTAGGACGCCGCTTAAAGGGACCTAGGCCTCTTCCAACCATTCGCCCGCTCCCTTGCGAACCAGCACCGGCTCTCCGGACGTATAGTCTATGATCGTGGAAGGTATCGTATGTCCTGGTCCTCCATCTACAACAATATCTACCTGGTTTTTGAATTGCTCATAAATTATTTCAGGGTCTGTGTAATCCTCGACCCGTTCTCCCGGCAGGGAGGTGCTCAGCACCGGATGGCCTAGTCTTTGCACGATGGTTCGGGCAATGAGGTTATCGGGAATACGCAAGCCGATGCTGTTTTTTCTGCTTTTGAGTATTTTTGGAACTTCTTTGTTGGCAGGAAGGATAAAAGTATAGGGACCCGGGAGAAGGTTTTTCAGTAACCGGTACAAAGGCGTGGAAATACTTTTTGTATACATACTCAGATCGCTCAAGTCATAACAAACAAAAGAAAGCTGGGCTTTGGCCGGGTCGATCTGTTTTATACGGCAGATTCGTTCAACGGCTTTGTGCTGGAAAATATCGCAACCCAATCCGTAAATGGTGTCAGTAGGATAGATAATGACGCCTCCGGACAAAAGGCAATCGGTGACTGTGTTAATATTTCTTTCCTGTGGGTTATCCGGATGAATTGTAAGAAACATGACACAATGTAAGAATGCAATTCCGCAACTTTATCTCCTTACGGAGGTTTGCTGTAATTTTATAAAAAATCCTGTATGCAACTCAGGCCGGTTGACCGGGTGGAAAATATTTCTCCCGGAGATTTTAAAAAAAAATATTATGATCCGCTCGTCCCCGTGGTCATAAGAGACCTCGCCAAACATTGGCCTGCCTACACCAAATGGAATTGGGATTTTTTTAAAGCCCTGCTTGGGGATGAACTGGTCGGTCTTTATAACAATGTAAAAAGCGATGCATACACACCCGTCAATACAGCCGATGACTACATGAAATTTGGCGATTATATAGACATGATCCGCCGGGGACCTTCCGAATGGCGGATTTTTCTTTTTAATTTATTTGAACACGCCCCATCGATACTTCAGGATTTCCAATGGCCGGAATCTTTCAGCAGGTCCTTTGTGAAAAAATTCCCCATGCTTTTTACCGGAGGCCAGGGATCGGTTACCCACATGCATTTTGACATAGACCTATCCCATATTTTTCATACCCATTTCATGGGCAAAAAACGGATCCTGCTTTTTCCTCATGAGGAACAGCACAAGTTGTATAGAAAACCTTGGGAAGTCTTAAGTCTGGTGAATTTTGAAAAGTATTATTACAACGAAAACAAACTCGATTTGGAACGATTTCCCGCCCTGCGACTGGCAAAAGGTTACGAACTGATTCTCAATCACGGAGAGACGTTGTTCATGCCGGCCGGTTACTGGCACCATATGGAATATATTGACAGTGGATTTGCGATGAGTCTGCGAGCGCTTCAGCCAGGCATTCGTTCCAAAGTGAATGGGGCCTGGAATCTTTTCGCCATGCGCCCCCTGGATACCATTATGAAAAAAACGGCTCCACGTTGGTGGTATAATTATAAACGGGAAAAGAGTTTTGCAGATGCAAAAAAAGAGTTGGAGATGGGTGGTTAACCCTGATGAAAGAAACGGCGACCGAATTATTTCTATTTTTTATCGCCTTACCGAAAATGGTTTCTAAAAAATAACGGTCCCAACCCTATACAAGGCAGAAGCAGTTATGCATTGATGGTCCAGGTTTCCCTTCCGCTCAATAACTTATTCAAATTGCCCTTCCCCCTGGTTTTGATAACTTCCTCAATCTGACCATTGAGTTGATCTTCATAACAGGGTCGCTGATGCGCATAGAAAACACCAAATGGACGTGGGAAATGCGAAGCCGGACGGGGGTCGTCAAACATCCGTACCAAAGATTGGGCTTTATATAGATCGGTTTCATCATGAATCCATAAGTCATCCGCCGTATATCCGTTACCTATTTCCACAACGACGGGTTTGAGACCCTCCAAACGGATTCCCTTATTTTGCTGGGCACCAAAAATCAGGGGTTTGCCTTGTTCCAGAAAAAGTGTTTCTGTTGGCTTTGAGCTTTTTTCTGTAAAAATTTCAAAAGCTCCGTCGTTGAAAATATTACAATTCTGATAGATTTCCAGAAAGGAGGAACCTTTGTGCTGATGGGAGCGCATGAGCATTTGCTGAAGATGTTTTGGATCCCGGTCCATGCTCCTGGCAATAAAACTGGCGTCTGCACCCAGGGCTAGGGCAAGTGGATTGAAGGGATGGTCGATGCTGCCCATCGGGGTCGATTTGGTCACTTTCTCCGGCTCTGAGGTCGGGGAATATTGGCCCTTGGTCAGTCCGTAAATCTGATTGTTAAATAACAAGATGTTTACATCAAAATTGCGTCGAAGTAAGTGTATTGTGTGGTTCCCGCCGATACTCAAGGAATCTCCATCCCCAGTGACGATCCATACACTCAATTCCGGTCGCGTGGCTTTTAATCCGGAAGCAATGGCAGTTGCCCTGCCATGGATCGAATGCATTCCATAGGTATTCATATAATAGGGAAAGCGGCTACTGCAACCAATACCTGAAATAATCACAATATTCTCCCGGGGCACTCCAATGGTAGGCATCACTTTCTGTACCTGGGCCAGGATAGAATAATCTCCACAACCGGGGCACCAGCGAACTTCCTGGTCGGTAACGAAATCCTTGGCCGTCAGTGGGGCCGAAACAGTGGCTGAACTAGTCATTGAAAATGAAATTCATGCAAATTACAACATAAAGGGGCTTCCGCTGGAATGGCTTTTGCCTACTTATGGAATAAACAGTTAAAAAATGAAAAAGTATCTAATGGCATGCGCGATTGTAATAGGGTTTATACTTACAGGCTGTTCTGCTGGCTATGTAGCCACCCGTCCCGCTGATGTGGTATATACCAGACCCGTATCTCCCGGTCCCGACTATGTTTGGATCGGTGGTGAATGGGAATATGGTGGGGGCACCTATCATTGGCGGGAAGGATCCTGGCAACATCCCAAGGAAGGACGTACCTGGAAATCCGGTTATTGGGAAAATGGAAACAAGGGTTACCGTTGGCATAGCGGTAGCTGGCAGAAATAGGGCCGTACCCATCAAAAAAAGAATAGTCTCGGCAATGCCGAGACTATTCCATTAAAATAATAGCGATTAATATCTGCTGTTACTGTTGCTGAAGTTATTTCTCTTCTGGAAATTACCACCGCCGCCGCTTCTGTTTCCGCCGCCGTTGCCGCCGGTACGTTCTTCACGAGGCTTAGCAATGGATACGTTGATGGTTCTGCCATCTACGGAAGCGCCATCCAATTCGGAGATCGCTTTTTTAGCAGCTTCATCGTCTGCCATTTCAACAAAGGCAAATCCACGTGATTTCTGTGTGAATTTGTCCAGGATAACTTTAGCAGATGAAACTTCACCGTACTCTGCAAAATACTCGTTTAAGTCTTCGTCGGTTACGTTGAAGCTTAAATTTGAAACATAAATGTTCATACTTAAATAAAAGATTAAATGATAAAAATACAAGCTGACTGAAAGCTGAAGTAAAGGCGACTAACTAACCGTACTGAAGATTGCGTAGCAGAATGTTTGTTCACTTACTAAATGCTGATCAACTCTAAGACAGCGCAAAGATAGGTTAAATAAACCAATTATCAACGGGGGTGCAAAGATTTATATGCAATGATGCTGCTGGTCAGCATCAACAGGCCGCCTAAAACGAAGGAGGCGCCCGGAAACAATATAGGCGCCTGAACGGAGGTGAAATAGGCAAATAAATTGGTCATCAACAGGGGCCCGATAATGGACGTAACACTCATCAGGCTCGTCAGAGATCCCTGCAACTCGCCTTGGGCATTGGCGGGTACATGGCCGGAAATAGCCGACTGCAGGGCTGGACCTGCAATACCGCCCAAACAATAGGGTACCAGTGCAGCAAACATCATCCAACTCTGGGTGGCCGCCGCAAACAAGAACATGCCAACCGCGTTTAACAGGAGCCCAAAATAGATGCTCCGGTCGTTGCCGATTTTTGGGGTAATCACCCGAATCAAAACGGCCTGAACAAAAGAAACCAGTACGCCCACCACAGCCAGGGAAATGCCAATGGTTTTGGGTGTCCACTGGAAACGATAGGCTGTAAAATAACTCCAGTTGCTTTGCACGGCATGGGAAGCCAGGTAGTCCACCGTCAAGGCCAGGATCAATCCTGCAACGGCGGGATACAATTTTAGATTTTGCAGGGACCCCAGGGGATTGGCCCGCTTCCACTCAAATTTCCTCCGGTTAATTTTTGCCAGGGATTCAGGAAGAATGAAATAGCCATAAAGCCAATTGAGAAGCGTGAGTACGGCCGCTGCATAAAATGGGGCGCGTATACCCCATCCTGTTAGCAAACCCCCGATTCCGGGTCCGATGATAAACCCAAGTCCAAAGGCTGCTCCTACCAATCCGAAATTTTTCGCCCGCGTTTCATTGTCGCTGATATCAGCGATATAGGCGGAAGCTGTCGTAAAACTGGAACCAGCAATGCCTGAAATGGTTCTTCCCAGAAACAGCCAACCGAAACTCGGGGCAAAACCCATAAAAATATAGTCGATGCCGAATCCGAACAAAGAAAACAGCAGTACGGGTCTTCGTCCAACCTGATCGCTCAGGTTCCCCAAAATGGGCGCACAGATGAATTGCATGAACGCATAAACAAACAACAACCATCCTCCTTCTTTGCTGGCCTGGTTGACCGGAATATGTTTCATTCCAGCAATCAACGCCGGCATTACCGGAATGATCAGACCCCATCCGATTACATCAATGAGCAGGGTGATAAAAATAAATCCTATGGCCGCCTGTTTTTTCATACCGGTCTTCAAAATAAAGTAAAACTAGTCCTTCTCAGGTATTTTTATTAGTTTGGTAGGCAGACGTCATGGTAGCGTATGAATAAAAAATTAATCATTTATGCAGGAGTGGGTTTGTTCATAACCGTTGGTGTGGCTGCTACCCATCCGCCTACTTCAGAATCCAGTTGTAAGAATTGCAAAGTGATTCCCAAAAATATTGATGACGAACAAATGGAAAGACTCATGCACCGGATGTCCCATGACCTGGGCTCGGGTTGTACGTTCTGTCATCCGTTTACAAAACCCGGGGTAAATCCCATGCGGGTCGATTTTGTCACAGATGAACTGCCGGCCAAGAACATTGCCAGAAAAATGATGATCATGACAGACAAAATAAATAAGAAATATTTTGGGTTTAAAAATGATTATTCTTTGGAGGCCATGAACAGCAAATTGGCGCTGAACTGCAATACCTGCCATCGGGGTCTTCCAAAACCCAACAACCACTTTAGCATTCCCAAATAACTACTGCTTGACTAATTTTTGTCGGTAAAGCAATGAACCCGTTTTTACAGAAACAAAATAAACCCCCTTGGAAAGATCCGATACATTCAGCTGAACGGTCTTCGATTCGTTGGCAACATGAATGTCCTGCAAAAGTTTACCTGTGATGTCAAACAGTTTGACTTCCTCTATCGGATTGCGATAGCTGTTGATGCTGGTAAAATCACTGGCAGGATTTGGATAAATTTCAAATCCAACGGCGGCATCAAAATTTACAGAGACGACCGGAGACAAATAAAAATTCCCATCCTTATCATATTCCTTCAACCGGTAATAATTGGTTCCCGTACTGGGGTTCCCATCATTGACAGAATAGTTTTGAATGGTTTCACTTTCACCCACGGCATTGACTTTAACCATCGTCTGGAAAGTTTTATTGTCTGTGCTCTTTAAGACCAGGAAATAATCTGATAAATGTTCCATGGACGTAGACCATGAAATCTGAACATGGTCATTGTTGATATTCTTTGCCGTGAAATTCAATAGTCGGACGGGCAGCGGGGTAATATCGCTTACGTCAAATGTAAATTGTTGAATTTGGCCGGATGACAGTGCCGTATTGTTGGCGCTGGTTACAGCCATCCCGTAGTTTGGATTGCTTCCGGGATCGTTTCCAAAATGTAAGTCCACCGAAGAACTGGCTTGTGTCCAAGTGACATTGTCCGGCGATGTAAACCCGGTATAATTGGTACCTGTTTTTATTACTTTCATCCAGGGTGTCGGATAAAGGGCTGGCAAAATTTTCGTGGTAACGGGACCACCTGCCACATCTCGGTATTCAAAAATAAAATTTGCCCCATTGTCCAGGGAGCCCATGAATGCGAAACGGGAGGTACTCGTCAGGCTGTCGCGAACCATGATACCCAGTTTGTTATTGGGATACAATTGATCCTGCTGAATCAAATGCCCATAGGCTTCGTAGTCCAGGTTATTGCTGTAGGTATAGGCAAACTGAAACTGATCGGAATTCCCGCCGATATCGGTTCCCGATCCTTGTAAGGTGTAGATATCTCCGTTTTTACAGGTGCTGCCTGCGACGCCGATATCCCCCACATCCAAATGAAAATATCGGACGGGAAACAGATCACAGTTTGTCACCGGACATCCGGTTGGGGTAAAGGATCCCAGACTGGTGCCTCCCGGCACGCCGCCGCAGACGGATTGCACATTATAATAATAGAGGTTACCGCAGGTGAGTGCGTTCAGGTTTATCGAATTGGTCGTGACATTGCGTACCAAATATTCCTGCGAAATATCCCGCCGGTAGTTCACGATGTAGTTGGCGCCCGCTACTGCATCCCAGGTGATCTGCTCAGAATTCGCTGTTAAGGGAGCTGCCGCCAACTCAGCCGGAGCCCGGCAGGGACTGGCCGGTGAGCCGAAAACCTGGATTTCATCGATCATATAGGAATTCCCGAAATTGTTGGTTACAAAATCCAACCGTACATATCTTCCGGTCTCCACGCTGTTGAACTCATTGTACAGCGTATTGTTGTTGGTTACCTGGTCCAGCGTCGTCCAGTTGGTTCCGTCGCTAGAAATTTCCAAATTGTATGCAATCGCATAGTGCTTGTCTGCCCAGGTAATGCCAATTCTACAGATGTCAAAGGTTTTAGCTGATCCATTGCCCAGATCAATATAAATAAATCCAGTGGCGTTCTGGCCTCCGGGTGGTGTCACTGATTCCCAATCCGTACTAAAGTTATTGTCTACTACGTTGGCAGCCGATCCGCTACCCGTGGATGAAACGGTGACCGGATTGCCCAGCGCAATGTTGTTGACACAACTGGTATTGGTTTTAATACCGTAACAAACCAGCTGGTTGGTACTGGCCGCTATGTATACTTTTCCCAGGGCAATGGTGGGACAAGAAAATTTATTGAAATATTTTATTTTGTCTGCTGGCACCATATCCGAATTCCATAGTTCTTGCGAATTGATGGCGCTCGCTTTGACAGCGTGCAAGATTCCAGCGCATAGGGTATTGTTCGCGTTGCAACCATTTTCTGCCTGATAGGCCCAGAGAATACCCGTTGAAGGATCTGTGCCGTTGGATGAAACCGATAAAAATCCGCCCATATAACCGCTGGGTCCCAGGATGGTCGAATTGGTTATAACATTTGAGCCGCTAAGCAATCCCGTGGGGGTGACGGGATAGGCCGACAATTGTGTATTTTCCGAAAATTGGTAAAAATAGGGAGTCGTACCGCCAAAGTAAGCAAAGGACGAATGCATGGTTGCACCGCCATTGATGGGCACGGTCTGCAGATTGTTGTTAGTCGTGGTGTTGTAACCACCCAGTCCCGATTTGTTCATGACATAGAGGTTGCCATCCTTACAACCCGTAACCGCCAGGCCAGTATTGGGTAGCAAAAGCACTTGGGTTGGGAAATCATCATCGGCGTCGTTGAGCGCTATATAATTGTAGGGCGTAAAATAACTGGAGAGTGTTAAATCTGGATTCAGTTTTATAACCCCCTCGCCCCTATTGGCTGGAATGGACGGAACAGAACTGGGATAGATATTTATCCGGTTGATATTTTGTTGTCCAGGGTCTTCAATCAACGAATTTCCCGTCGTAACATACAGGTTACCGCTTTGGTCCACGGCCGGCGCTGTTCCACTCATCCAGATACCTCCCCGACCGTCGTTTGGCGTGGCGCAATAGGCTTTGGTCTGGACAAGGGTTGTCGCATTGTAGCCAATGACCCAACCATGACTCGGATTGTTGTCGCAATGGGCCGCAAAGGCGATGTATACGATTCCATTGGACAAAACCAACCCAGCCCGGTTGAACTGACCACGGGGATTAAAACTGATGATTCCGGCACTTGTTTGTCCATCTCCGGTTCCGGCAGTAGTCGCCGTAATTTCAATCGGACTGTTTGGCCGGTCGGCGCCTGTGGTGATATCGATGGCGTGCAGGTATTGATGAAAACCGCTGGGTGGATAAGTGTATTCTTCAAAATGAACTGCAGGGTTCCAATTGTGGTTATCATATCCCGCCTCTGTTGGATTGGTTATTTTGGTTACGAAATACATGGTCCCGGCCAGTGTATCGATCACGGGTGTCCCGATAATACCCATATTCCCGTTGAAATCACCGTAGCCACCACCACATAAATCCGGGTGAATCTCTGAGGAATTAGAGGGACGACAAGAGGTGCAAGTTGGGGCCGGTGAAGGGGCGACAATATTTGAATAATTGGCCTGCCAATAGGGATCTGCATTGACATCTGCGTCAAAAGCATACACGGAATTATTCAAGGTCGTGACAAAAACCACATTTTTCAATCCCTTGTTGGGGATATTTACATTTAAGACGACCAGTGGTTGTCCTACGATTTTATCGTCTGTCTGGTGACTGAAATTGAATCCAAAAGTATTGGTGTTTACGTTGTTGGTAGTCAAAGTGGTTTCATAGGGATACCAACCTGTACGTGCCAGGTCGTTGTGTTGTGTCGCTACATTCTGAGCGAAGCCAACACTGGATATCAGTGCACAAAATCCACCAAAGACTATGGAAATAATTTTTTTCATAACGGTGTAGAATTGGCGGTTAGCCAAAAACTAATTCGGGATTAAACAATAATGATCGGTTTTGCTAATATTCGTCGCCAGCAAAGTCGGGTTCTTAGACAAGGATAAAAGACTCGGGAAGCGATCGATAGGAATTGATGGAGCTTAAAAATAGGTCCTGGTGATTTCAAATAAAATGGGGATTACAAAGGGTATTGGAGGGGATCAGAAGGACCACAAAATAGCCTGTATTTGTCGAAAATCCAAAGGATTGGGGGTGGGAAATACGGGATTGTACTTCAATTCGGTTCTCCCGCAAAGCCCGGCGACTTGCAAAATATCAGAGATTTTAATTAGATTGTATCCAAATTACCGGTTATGAACTTTAACAGGAAGATGCTGACAGTCACGATGATAAGTCTGTTTATCCTGATCGGGCTGGCTGCAACCAAGCCTCCGGAAGACCATAAATTTACCAACCTGAAAGTCCTTCCCAAAGACATTACCATGGAGCAGTTGGACAAAGTGATGGATAGCTTCAAGGAAGCCTTGGGTGTGAAGTGTAGTTTTTGTCATGCTCCTTCCAGCGATACATCCAATCATCACCTGGATTTTGCCAGCGACGCCAAACCCGAAAAAGAAATAGCCCGCAAGATGATGAAAATGACTACCAAGATCAATCACAAATTTTTCAGTTACAATAAAAATGAGCAGGGTGAAAAAATTCCGGCAGTTGAATGTATGACCTGTCATCACGGCAAAGAACACCCCGTTCATTAACACATCCGGTGTAAAGGATCTATATGCCCCTGGGGAAAAAAAAACTAATAGCCGGTTTTGTATTTGGTTCGATTACCTGGACGGCTATACTAGCCACCAAAGCCCCCGATCAAAAGGAAGAACCTTATACCAATTTGAAAATTCTTTCCAAAAAATTAACGGATGATCAGATGGATGACATCATGCACCGGTTTAATTCTGATCTGGGAGTAACCTGCTCATATTGTCATGTGCGGAAAAAAAATGTACCCTATCCGGAACCCATGGATTTTGCCAGTGATGAAAGGCCAGAAAAAATCCAGGCACGCAAGATGCTAGCCATGACCATTCAACTGAATAAAAAATATTTTCATATCCGTTTGGACGACAAACTGGAAATCAGACCCAAAATCTGGTGTTTTACCTGTCACCATGGCGTATTGATCGATCTAAAAAATCCATACAACCCCCATCCTCCACCGCCCGTCATCAGCCCGTAAAAAAATAGTGTAAACGCCAAGAGGACTGATCCGGACAAATTGCTTTAAAATTGGCCGGGCCAATGCATGCTGGGTAGACTCAATATTGTTTCAGTACTTTCTGCTGGTAGGTATTTGAATCCGTTTTTATTTCCAGCATATATACGCCACCCGCCAGGGTAGCCACATTTAATCTAATCACCTGCAATCCGGCGCTGTTGTCGGCACTCATGATTTCTTTGCCTTCTATGCTGAATAAGCGGACCGCCCGCACCAGTTCCTTACCTGAAGCGATGTTGACGGTCAGGGTCGCCGGATTGGGATACACGACGGGTAAACCATCCAATCCAAAATTGACCTGGACCACCGGAAATTCTGCCATTCGTCCATCGATATCATATTGTCTGAGCCGGTAGAAATTGACACCACTCACCGGATTCATATCTGAATAGCTATAGTTCTGATTTATGGTACTGTTTCCCACGGCATTTTGTGTAGTGATCAGATCAAAATGCATTCCGTCTGAGCTCCGTTCAATTGTAAAATGACTGTTGTTTTCCTCCATTGCCGTAGTCCAGTGCAGCGATACGTACTGGTTATTGATATTCTGTGCGGTGAAACTAACCAGGGTAATCGGCAGCGGACTTGAACTAAGAGAATTGTTGAAAACCGCCGTAGACAGTAGGGTGTTGTTTGCGCTGGTGACCGCCAGACCTTCCTGTATCAAACTGGTTCCAAATCCCAGGTCAACGGTGCTTCCAATTTGTATCCAGGTACCGGCCGTACCGGTTGGAGAAACAAATCCTGCATATTGTGTACCCGTTTTTTGAAGCTGGAGGTAGTAGGGTGCCTTAATAGCGGGCATAAAAGTGGTGACCGCATTTCCCCCGTCAGTCATCCGGTACATAAAAAATGCTCCGGAAGCGCTGGTCAGCCCGACAAAAGCAAAGGGCGCCGTATTGCTCAGGGTTTGTTTCATCATGATGCCCGCTTTATTGCTGGGATTGGTCGCATCTTGTGAAGTCACTTGCACCTGATAGGTATCGTCTCCCGTGAGGCTGAAGAACATCATCTGGTACTCGTCGTTAACTCCTCCTATATCCTGGCCGGACCCCTTGATGGTGAAAATCCCCTGATTCTGATTGATCGGTGTATAACAACTTGAGCCAGCAACGCCGATATCCCCGATATCCGCATTTCCATAACGGGTAGGCAGGGCGCCGCAGGGGGCCGTACAACCGGAGGTATTGAATTTCATGTTCGCCGTAAAAGCGCTCAGCTGGCCTCCGGAGCAAATCGTTTGCACGCTATAATTGTAACTGGTCCCACAACTGAGCGCCGAAAGATCCAGGGAATTGGTCGTCAGGTTGCTCCTGGATATCTGGCTGACGATCGCTGAATTATTATAGGTAACATTATATCCTGTGGCTTTTGGTACCGCTTTCCATGAAATATGGGCCGTGTTCTGCGTGATGGCACTGGCAACAAGATTGGTGGGCGACAAACAGGTAGCCGATGGCTGGCCAAAGACCTGCATTTCCTCAATGGAATAAGTTTTTCCCTGTGCACGGGTGATCCCGCGCATACGGACATATCGGCCACTGAAGGTCCCGACAAATGCGGTACTACTCGAGGCATTTCCTTTCACGTGGGTTACGGTGGTCCAGCTCTTGGGGTTTGCAACCGGATCCAGTTGGGTGGATTCCAGAAAAAATTCACTTGCATAAGCGTTGGCATCCCAATTAATGCTCACTTTGCAGATATCATAACTTCCTCCCAGGTCCACATAGATACTCTGCGGGTCAGAAGCGTTGCTGATCCATTCGGTTCCCAAATTGCCATCAAATGCTTTGGAAGCGTCATTGGCACCTCCTGCCGCCGGAGAGGTCGCAACAGCAGGTTTATTCAAAGCCACATTGTTAACGCATAGCGGATTATTAACCAGAATGCCATATACGTTCAGGGAATTGGAAAAAGTAGCGAGGTAGACTTTGCCATTGGCGATCGTTGGACAGGAAGTCTTGGCAAAATTTCCCACTGCGTCTGATGGATTGGTAGCGGAACTCCATAGCAGTTTGGTCACGTTGCTGGCGTTTACCGCATTGAGCACTCCCGGACAGGTACTGCCGTTGGCATCACATCCGGGGTTGGCAGAGTTGGTGATCCACAATATTCCTGTCGTCTCATCGGAGCCGTTGGAAGAAACGGACATAAAAGAACCGCAACTTCCGTTGCCTCCCTGCACATTTCCAACCACCGGACTGGAGAAATTGATGCTGCCGGGGTTTCCGGCTACCACAGGAAATGCAGACAAACTCTGTTTGTCTGCAAATTCATATACAAACTTTTTGGTCTTGCCGCCGAAATAGGCCAGGGAAGAATGAAACTGGGCACCGGTTCCTACATTGTGTTTTTGGAGTATGTTATTGGCGGTGGTATTAAATCCGCCCAGATTGGTTTTATTTAGGACGTACATATTATAATCCTTACAACCCGTTACCAACAGGTTTGTACCCGGGACCATCAGGACCTGACTGCCAAAATCCGCATCCGCTTGGTTGAGTGTAGTATAGTCCGTCGGCGTAAAATAGTCCGAAATATTCAGCTGTGTTTGAGAAGTTCCGAGTTGATTTGGAATGAGTTTAACAATACTTTCGCCCCGGTTTTGGAGTTGTGAGGGATCCGCGTTGTAACTATTGCCTGTGGCCAGATAGATATTTCCGTTCCCGATATTTTCAGCAGCGGGTGCTGCACCGCTCATCCAGATACCTCCTCTGCCGTCATTGGGTGAAGAAATAAAAACACTGAGCTGCTGTAAAGTGGCTGCATTGTATCCCAATAGCCATCCGTGATAATTGTCCCAGTCGCAATGGGATGCAAAGCCAATGTATAACACGCCGTTTAATAGTAAAAGTCCTGCCCGTTGATTTTGGCGGCGGGCATCAAAACTGATTCGCCCCGACACACTCCCGGGTGCCGTCCCATTAACAGTGGCCTGTATTTCAACCGCGGCAATTTTGTCGGCGCCGGTAGAAAGGTCGATGGCGTGGAGAAACTCGTGAAATCCTGTCGGTAAATAACTTGAACTGTTGTCAATAAGGCTTGGATCTACCGCACGGCAAACCACATACAAGGTATTCGAACTTTTGTCGATGACGGGTGTGCCGACAATACCAATATTGGTGGAAGTCGTGGAACCGGAATTGAAATCCGTATAGTTCCCGCAGATGGTATGCATATCGGCGGCATGGGGTGGTCGCATATTGGCGGGAGTCAGATTGATATTCCAATATGATCCAACAGACCCGTTGTCTGCGTCAAAGGCGTAGATGGAATTGTTGACCGTACATACATACACAACATTTTTTGTGCCTCCCCCTATATTTACACCCGTTACAATCAGTGGTTGCGCATAAATCTGGTCATCAACGCTCTGCTTAAACAGCAATCCAAAATTGGAGGCGTTCACGTTGGAGACATTCAACTGGGTCTCTGTTGAATTCCATCCGGTTCTTCCCAGATCATTGTGTTGCATGAGCACATCCGTCTGTGCATACAATCCCGGTCCTATCAACCATCCTGCGCATAACATCAAAAACCTTGGTAGAAATATCTTCATATTCATGATCTATTTGGCCCCGAAAAAAGATAAGTTTTTCCATTCGATGGCGGAACAATCGTTTATGACAAAAATCTAAGCAAACAGGTAGATAAC